>NZ_CP121014.1:370249-740498 GCF_041468085.1 Tistrella mobilis
CTGGTCGCCGGCACGCTGATCTCGATCGGGGCCCTTGCGGCCGTCGGCCGGTTCGGCCTGCATGATCTGGCGCTGGGTGCCTGGCTGGCCCTGCCGCTGGCGGTGGGGTTCTGGATCTCGGGCCCGCTGGCGGCCCGGCTGCCGCGCGATGCCATGCGCTGGCTGGTGCTGGCGCTGTCGGCGGCGGCGGCCGGGCTGCTGCTGGTGAAGCAGGTGATCTGAAGACCCTGTCCCTACCAGACCCCCGTATTGGGCATCGACGCCCAGGGCTCGGCCTTGGGCAGCGGCTCGCCCTTCTGCAACAGCTCCACCGAGATCAGATCGGGGGAGCGCACGAAGGCCATATAGCCGTCGCGGGGCGGGCGGTTGATGGTCACGCCCGCCTCCATCAGCCTATGGCAGGTGGCATAGATGTCGTCCACCGCGAAGGCCAGGTGGCCGAAATTGCGCGCGGTGCCATAATCTTCCGGATCCCAGTTCCAGGTCAGCTCGATCAGCGGCGCGGTCTGATCGGGGCCGGTCACGTCGTCCGGGGCGGCAAGGAAGACCAGGGTGAAGCGCCCCGCCTCGGACTCTTTCCGCCGCACCTCCTTCAGCCCCAGCTGGTCGCAGAAGAAGGTGAGGGCGGCGTCGAGGTCGCGGACGCGGATCATGCTGTGCAGATAGCGCACGGGAAACAGTCCTTCCGGCAGTCTTGAACGGGTGCAGGCGGGCGCCAGGGGGGCGCCCGCCTTCACCATAGACCTTCGGCCGCCCGGCGTCAGCCGGCCTTGCCGCGCAGCCGGTCCAGGCTCCAGATGCCCGGGCCGGCGGTGGCGATGAACAGGAAGACGAAGGCGTAAAGCGCCGCCAGCTCGCCCTTGTTCACGATCGGCAGCAGCCCGCCATTGGCATGGCCCACCCAATAGGCCGCCGCCGCCATGCCGCTGCACAGGAAGGCGGCCGGGGTGGCGAACAGGCCGATCATCACCAGCGCGCCGCCGATCAGCTCGATCGGCCCGGCGGTGTAGACGATCCAGGCGGGCGGGGTGAAGCCCGCCGGCGGCAGGCCGAACAGTTTCTGGGTGCCGTGCCACAGAAACAGGAAGCCGGTCACGATGCGCAGCAGCGCATAGGCCTGGGGCTGGAAGGGCCTGAGCAGTTTGTCCATCGGATGTCTCCGGGGAGGGAGGGGCGCGTGGTGCGGCAATCTGCCGCGTCGCCCGCATCCTGCGCCCGGCAGGGGTCCGCCGCAGTGGCCTTCGCCACAGCCCCGCTCATCCGCGTGTCAGGATCGCCCCGGTGATGATGTCGAACAGATGATCCGCCCGCGGCACCAGAGGCGGCTGATCGGCCAGCCAGGCCAGGGCGCTGATCAGGGCGAACAGGTCGTTGCCGTCCATATCGGCCCGGGCGGCGCCGGTTTCCTGGGCGCGGTGCAGCAGCTGCGTGCCGGCGGCGCGCAGCCCCGTGCAGGACCCGTGCAGCGCCGACTCTTCGTCGGCGATCGCCGCCACCATCAGGGCGATCGCGCCCCGGTATTCATGGGTCATCGCCACCGCCTCGCGCAGCCAGGCGACCAGGGCGGCGCCGCGATCTTCCCGGGCTTCAAGCTCTGCCGCCCGCCCGGCCAGCGCGTCGAAACCGTTGCGCAGCAGGGCGTCGAGCAGGGCCTCGCGGGTCGGGAAATGGCGATACAGCGTGCCGAGCCCCACACCCGCCCGGCGGGCGATGTCGCGCAGCGACGCCTCGGCGCCCTCGTCAGCGATCACCTGGCGCGCCACGGCCAGCAGCTGTTCGTAGTTTTTCTGTGCGTCCGCTCTCATCCGGCCTCTTGAAAAACGGAGCACCGATCCGGATATAACCGGTGCACTGCTCCGTATTTGATAGCACAGATGCCATGATGGAGAAAGCCATGTCGGGCGCGATGATGAAGGCGGTCAGGATCCACCGTTTCGGCGGCCCTGAGGTTCTGGTTTACGAAGAGGTGCCGCGCCCCCGGCCTGCCCCGGGCGAGGTGCTGGTGCGGGTGCATGCGGCGGGGCTGAACCCGCCCGACTGGTATCTGCGCGACGGCTATCGCAGCCTGCCGCCCGCATGGCGGCCCGATGGCGGCTTGCCGATCATCCCCGGCACGGATGTTTCGGGCGTGGTCGCGGGCCTCGGCGAAGGCGTCGGCGGTTTTGCCGCAGGCGATGCGGTCTATGCGCTGGTCCGCTTCCCCGAAGGCGTCTTCGGCGGCAGCAACGGTTATGCCGGCTATGTCAGCGTGCCGGCCGCGCAGCTGGCGCCGAAGCCGGCCGGCATCGATCATGTCCATGCCGCCGCCGCGCCGATGTCGCTGCTCACCGCCTGGCAATTCCTGGTCGATCCGGGCCACGACGTGCCGAACCCGCTTCAGCCGGCCCCCCACCGACCGGTACCGCTCGATGGCCGGACGGTGCTGATCAACGGCGCCGCCGGTGGCGTGGGGCATCTGGCGCTTCAGATCGCGAAGCTGAAAGGCGCCCGGGTGGTCGCGGCCGCCTCTGGCCGGCACCGGGCGCTGCTGCATGATCTGGGCGCCGACCGGGTCATCGACTATCGCGAGACCCCGCCGGAAGATGTCGTCCGCGATCTCGATCTGGTGGTCGATGCTGTGGGCGGTGCGGCGACCGGCCGTTTCCTGAAGACCCTGAAGCCCGGCGGCGCCCTGTTCCCGATCTTTCCGCTCGGTTTCACCGGCGCTGCCGATGCCGCGCGGCAGGGTGTCGTCGTCTCCACCACCCAGGTTCGTTCCAGCGGCGCGCAGCTGCGGCAGCTGGCGCCGCTGTTGAGCGACGGCCGTATCCGGGTGGTGATCGACAGCACATATCCGCTGGCCCGGGCCCGTGCGGCGCATGAGCGGGCCGAAGCCGGGCATATCCAGGGCAAGATCGTGCTCACCGTCGATTGACGGTCGGGCGCCGGCGGCTCAATCCAGCCCGGTCTTGCCCGGCGCCCAATAGGCCTTGGCCCGGATCCGTGCCGCCGGCACGCCGATCGCCTTCAGGGCCCGGCTTATCCGCTGGATCGATCCGGCCTTGCCGGTCAGGGCGAAGCGGGCGCCCCGGGCGGCAAGGCGGATCAGCTCGGCCTCGGCCGCCGCCAGATGTGCATCCCCCGCCTGCCGGCCGATCACCCGCGCACGGTCCAGCCCTATCCGCGCCAGCACCAGCCGTGCCTCGGCAACATCCGACACCTCGAACAGATGTGCGCTCTCGTCGCTCCGGGGCCCGAGCGAGGCCGCGAGGGCGAACGAGGTTTCGTCGCCGAACACCACGACCGGCCATCCGCTGCCGGGATCGGAGAGATCCAGCGACCGGCGCGGCCCGAAGACACGGTATTCCGCACCAACCGTCAGCCCGGCGGCCCAGCGGCTGCCGGGTGTCGCATCCGGCCCTGCGTCCCGGTCGTGCAAGTAGGCCAGCAGCTGCGTCCGCCCGGCGGCGGCATCCCAGAAAATCGGCGTGTAGGTCCGGGCGGTCATGCCGGTTCCCATCGCCACCTGCAGCTTCTGGCCGATGGTCCAGGCGACATCCTTGAGCGCCGCCCCCTCCAGCGTGATCAGCCGGAAATGCGGCGACAGCGTCTCCACCGCCGCGACCCGTGCCGGGCGCATGAACCAGCTCTGCAAGGTGCGGGCGATCCGGCCGGGCTGCGGTGCGGCATCAGTGCGCGGTTCGAAGGTCGAGGTCATGGCAGCGCTCCTGTGGTCGGGCGTCGAATCTTGGCGTCAGGGGCAAGATAGGTAGCCCCGGCGCTGACCACATTCGTTCAACCAGACAAAATATTACGATATCCGGTCAATCCGCGCCGCTGCCATCCTGCCGCCGCCGCTCGGCCAGATAGCGCGCCGGCGGCTTGCCCAGGGCCTTGCGGAACATGGTCACGAAGGCGCCGGCGCTTTCATAGCCGAGATCCAGTGCCACGCTCTGCACGGCGGCGCCCTGATCCAGCCGTTGCAGGGCGATCAGGATATGCAGCTGCTGGCGCCAGCGGCCGAAGCTGAGCCCGGTTTCGCGCGTCAGGGCCCGGGTCAGCGTGCGCGGGGCGGCGGCCATGCGCTTGCCCCAGGTCTCGATCGTCGCACGATCCGACGGATCGGCCATCAGCGCGGCGGCGATCCGGCGCAGCCGCGGATCCTTCGGCATCGGAAAGTTCAGCTGCTCCACCGGTGCCCGTGCCAGCTGGTCCAGCAGCACCGCGGCAATCCGGCCGTCGGGCCCGTCTTCGTCGTAAAGCACCGGCATGCGGGCGGCATGCAGCAGCAGCTGTTCCAGCAGTGGCGAGACCGCCACCGTGCAGCAGCCGGCGGGCAGGGCGGGGGCGGCATCGGGCGCGACGAACAGGCAGTAGACCTCCACCGCGCCCGCGATGGTTGCGGTATGCGGAACGCCGCCGGGGATCCACACCGCGCAGTGCGGCGGCACGATCCATACCCCGTCATCGGCCTCGCACCGCACGATGCCTTTCAGGGTGAAGATCAGCTGGGCCTTGCGATGAAAATGGACGCCCATTTCCGTCAGCCCCATGCCGGCCGCCAGATCGGCGCCGATGGCGGTGATGGCACGCGGCACCTCTTCGGGGGAAAATCCGGCCTTTTCCATCGGGTCGGGCGCATGATCGAAACGGTAGAAGGGCATCGCCGCCTCCGCTCAACCGGGCCGGTGGCCGCGGATCACGTCCAGCTCGGCCCGTGTCGTCACGATCCGGACCGCGATGGCGCCGCCGCGGCCGCGGATGTCCAGCACCCGATGCCCGATCCGCCCCAGATCGGCCGGCCCCGGGCCGCGCCCGCCGGCCACCACGCCGGCCACCGTCGCCTCCGACAGGATCACCGTGCAGCGTTCGGCCTTGGTCGCCTCTTCCAGCCGTGCCGCGACATTGCCGGTATCGCCCAGGAACTGGATCGGCCTGGGGGCGATCATGCCGGTGGTGCCCACCACCGATTGCCCCAGATGCACGCCGATACCGATCCGCAGCGGCTCGTCCAGTTCGTGGCGGAGTTCGGCCGACAGGGCATCCACCCCGTCCCAGATCGCCGCCGCCGCGGCCAGTGCCGCCCGGCAGGTGGCGGGCACGTCGTCGACCGGTCCGGTGCCGCCGAACACGCTCATCACCCCGTCGCCGGCGATGCCGGTGACCCGGCCGCCGGCGGCGGTGACCGCTTCGGTCACCACATCGACATAGCGTTCGATCAGATAGAGCGCGTCATAGGCCGTGCGTTCGGCGGCAAGCCGGGTGGAGGCGCGCAGATCGGTGAACAGCGCCACCACCATCGCCTCGCGGGCATGGCCGACCAGCCCGGCGGCGCCGGTGCGATCCTCGACCATCGTGCCGGTGAAGCGGGCGCCGGGGGGGATCAGCGGCTGCACGGTCAGATCGGTGAGCGGCCGGAGCTGGCAGGCAAGGCGCACATCCGCGGGGGCCCGGATCCGGCGCAGCATCCCGGCCTCCACCGCCTGGGGCGGCGGCTGCCTGTCCCCGCCGTCCAGCACCCGCACCCGGCAGGTGGAGCAGCGCCCCTGGCCGCCGCAGATCGAGGCATGGGGGATGCGGGCGCTGAGGCTCGCTTCCAGCACGCTCCAGCCCCGCGGCACCGTGACGGTGGTGTCGCCGCCATCGGCGGCCGCCGGGCCGGCATAGCGGATCCGGACCGCCCGGAAACGCCGGGCATGGCCGTCGCGCAGCAGCCGCCCGGTCAGCACCGTCGCCACCAGCAGCACCCAGGCGCCGGTCAGGCATTCGACCCAGGGGCCAAGGCCCGCGCGGGCTGCGGCCGCCACCTCGGGGGCGATCGCGGTCATGCGGGCCAGCTCCGGATCGCCGGCGGCCGCCCGCGCCTGGATATCCGCCCCGGCGATGGCGATGCCGATCACCGCCAGCACCGGCACCAGGCAGGCGGCGACCAGCAGCAGATGCGACCGGGCCATGAACCAGGTCTTGAACCGCAACCAGCGGTAGAGGCCGATGCAGCCATGCACCCAGACCACGACCAATAGCAGCAGTTGCAGGAACAGGTTGATGCCCGCCTCGGGCAGCCAGTAGCCGGCGAGCAGCCGCCAGTAGCTGTCGTCCAGCCCGTAGAGCATCTCGCCCAGCCGCACGCTCACCGCATGGCGGATCACGATCAGCGGGATCAGCAGCCCCAGCCCCAGCTGCCAGGCCTCCACGGCCGACATGCGCAGATGCCGCCGCCGCCACAGGGCGTGCAGCCCCAGCGCCGCATGGATGGTGAAGGCACCATAGAGCGCGGTATGGCCGATCCAGCCCTTCCACGGCGCCAGCAGCACCCGGCTGGTTGCCTCCATGGCCGGTGCGGTCAGGATGCCCGAGGCGTGGGTGAGAAAGTGACAGCTTGCATAGAGGAAGAGGATGAGGCCCGATATGATGCGCAGCCGGGCCAGAACCGGCGCGGGCGGCCGGGCTGCGCCGGTTCGGGCTGAGCCGGTTCGGGCTGAGCCGGTCTCCGCCGCATCCGCGCCGCCAGGCGACCGCCGGCCCTGCGCCGGACGCCGGGCGCCGAACGACCACCGGAAAGATATGCGACCCAGCATGGTCAGACGCACCGACCCTCGTTCCGCCAGGGACAGCCTGGCACGTATTCCTCTGTTCGGGGCGCTGTCGCCCGACGAGATCGCCGCCCTCGATGCCGCCTGCAGCTGGCGGCGGGTAGAGGCCGGCGCGGCGATCATAGATCATCAGGACGACGGGACCGATGTTTTCTTCGTGGTCCGTGGCCATGTGCGGGTGATGATCCGCCAGCCCGGCGGGCAGAGCGTCATTCTGCGCGATATTGGCGACGGCGAATTCTTCGGCGAACTCGCGGCGATCGACGGCCAGCCGCGTTCCGCCGGCATCCAGGCGGTCACGGCCGCCACCGTCGCGCGCATGCCCGCCGCCATCTTCCGCCGCGCGATCCACGACCACCCCTCGGTCTCGGATCAGGTTCTGGGCCTTCTGGCGGGCCAGGTGCGGATGCTGGCGACCCGGGTCACCGAATTCTCCACCCTCAATGTCCGCCACCGGCTCTATGCCGAACTGCTCCGCCTCTCCCGCCCCGACCCGCGCGACCCCGCCCATGCGATCATCTCGCCCCCGCCGATCCAGGCCGACCTCGCCGCGCGGATCAGCTCGCACCGCGAAGCCGTGTCCCGCGAACTGGCGGCCCTCACCCGCGCCGGCCTGCTCGACCGCCGCCGCGGCGCCCTGGTCCTGCTCGACCCGGCCCGCCTGCGCCAGCTGGTGGAAGAGGCTTATGCGGGGGGGTGAGGGGGATAGCCGCAACACCAAAGCGGAGACGCGCGCCGGTCTCGACGCCGCCATGCGTCCCGAAGGTCGCCTGCGGCTCGGCACGGTTTTGCAGGACATCGGGCAAAGGCACGGCATCACCCGTGACGACATCGACGCCATCGAAGGGGCGCGGGATAAGCGGCCTGCCGAACCCATGGCGTTCGATTGACGCGTGATCCTGCCGGGTGCCGGTGCCGTCTTCGAAAGGTGACCTGCGACCCGGAGACCCGGCCGCACGGTCCCATGCCGATCTCACCGTCAAGGCACGTGCAGCCGGAAAGGGTTTCCTTACCCCCGACGGCTATATCGCCGCGATCGCCGCTGCACGCGGATTCGCCGTCGCATCGTGCGATACGGCTGCATTCGATGCCGCAGGCTTGACGGTGATAGATCCCTGGCGCTGAGGCAGCGCGACGTCTCGCGCGGGAAGGGAACTGGTGGAAGAGGCTTATGCGGGGGGTGAGGGGGCAGTCATCCCTATGGAATAAGCATGTGGTCAAATGATATTGTCAAATAAGTCACGCCATTCTGGATTCTGCTCTTCGATCAGTCGAATTTTCCACGAGCGTTTCCAGTCTTTAAGCCGTTTCTCCCGCTGAATCGCATCATCGATCCTGTCATGAAATTCAACATAGACCAGCCGCCGGACATCGTACCGTCCTACAAAGCTATCCCCCGTTGATTCTCGATGTTCGAATATTCGGCGAGCAAGGTCTGTAGTCACGCCCACATAGAGCGTGCCATGATAACCGTTGGCAAGAATGTAGACACAGGGTTGACGTGAGGTCATTCGTATCTCTGTTGCTTGGGCCTGTGTATTATTGTTTAACCTTCAAGAGGCCATCGTCACTCTGCGAAAATTCCTTGGGATGCGCAGGACCACCGGTCAGGTGATGCCTGTGTCCGGCTCCGCCCTGGCCATCTTGCGCACAAACATCTCCACCGTCATCCCGGCGCAGGCCGGGATCCAGGTTTGCCGCCGCGTGACGGCTGCCGGACTTACGCGTGCCGGCCCTGATGACCGCATCCAGTCCGATGCCCGACAGTTCGGTCTCTCCGGATATCCGGCATTCATTTTCGTGGCAGCCAACCTGGATCCCGGCCTTCGCCGGGATGACGGTGGTCTCTTCCGGGCGTGCGCCGGAACTGCCGGAGTCAGACATCGAGGGTGCCGCGGACAACCCCTTGCCGGCCGGTCAGGTAACGCCTGTGTCCGGCTCCGCCCTGGCCATCTTGCGCACAAACACCTCCACCGTCATCCCGGCGCAGGCCGGGATCCAGGTTTGCCGCCGCGTGACGGCTGCCGGACTTACGCGTGCCGGCCCTGATGACCGCATCCAGTCCGATGCCCGACAGTTCGGTCTCTCCGGATATCCGGCATTCATTTTCGTGGCAGCCAACCTGGATCCCGGCCTTCGCCGGGATGACGGTGGTCTCTTCCGGGCGTGCGCTGGAACTGCCGGGATCAGACATCGAGGGTGCCGCGGACAACCCCTCGCTGGCCGGTCAGGTAACGCCTGTGTCCGGCTCCGCCCCGGCCATCTTGCGCACAAACACCTCCACCGTCATCCCGGCGCAGGCCGGGATCCAGGTTTGCCGCCGCGTGACGGCTGCCGGACTTACGCGTGCCGGCCCTGATGACCGCATCCAGTCCGATGCCCGACAGTTCGGTCTCTCCGGATATCCGGCATTCATTTTCGTGGCAGCCAACCTGGATCCCGGCCTTCGCCGGGATGACGGTGGTCTCTTCCGGGCGTGCGCCGGAACTGCCGGAGTCAGACATCGAGGGTGCCGCGGACAACCCCTCGCTGGCCGGTCAGGTAACGCCTGTGTCCGGCTCCGCCCCGGCCATCTTGCGCACAAACATCTCCACCGTCAGCCAGGCCCTGCACCAGGTCCCGCAGCGAGCGTGTCGTCAGGCTCTGCCATATCGCCCCCTCTGTTCCTACCCCCCCTCCGCCCGATACCGCCCCGGGCTCTGGCCGGTCCATTTGCGGAAGGCGCGGTGGAAGGAGCTGGGGTCGGCGAAGCCGGCCGCGGCGGCGGCGTCGGCGACCGAGGCGGTGGGGTCGCGGAGGACGTCGATGGCGATGTCCAGGCGCAGCGCGTCCTTGATCGCCCGGTAGCTCTGGCCCTCGGCCGCCAGGCGGCGGTGCAGGGTGGCGGTGGAGATGCCGAAGGCGGCGGCCAGGCTGTCGATATCCGGCCAGTCGTCGGGGTGCAGGCCGCGCAGATGGTGGCGCACCCGCACCAGCCAGGCATCGGCATTGCGATAGCGCACCAGAATATTGCCCGGGGCCTGTTTCAGAAAGCGGGTCAGGGAGCGGCGCGAGCGGTCGATCGGCAGGTCCAGCAGCTCGGCATCGAAGACCAGCCGGCTGTCGGCCTGGCCGAAGCGCAGATCGTTGCAGAACAACCGGCGGTAATCGTCGGTATAGGCCGGCACCCGTGCGCGGACGTCGATCCAGCGGATCGGGATCCGCCGGCCCACCAGCCAGCAGGCGGCCCCGTGCAGCATCAGCCATATGGTGAAATCGGCGAAGGCCCGCGGCGGGGGCAGGGGCGCCCCGCCGGTCGGGCGGCGGCCCCGCATCACCAGCTGGGCATGGTCGCCGCTGCGCAGCAGCCGCAGATCGATATCGTCGAAGACCAGCATCATGAACCGGGTCATGATCCGGATCGCCGCCCCCAGATCCGGCGCCTCGCGGGCGGTGGCGCACATGAAGCCGAAGCTGCCGCGCTTCATCCGCCGCCGGTTCATCGCGAAGAATTCGTCATCCAGCAGCCGGGTCAGCCCGCGCCACAGCCGGGCATAGGTCTCTGCATCCACCCGCGCCCCCGGCCGGGTCAGGGCGACCGGGTCGATGCCGGCCGATCGCAGCACCGGCCCGGTATCCAGCCGCAGCCGATGGGCGCCTTCCAGGGCTTCGGCCACCAGATGGGCCGAAATCGTGCCGGCCGGCACGTCTCCCTCGCCCGTGTTCCGTGATCCGGATCCGTTCTCCGTTGTCATACGTTCCGCCGGCCTTTCCCCCACCCCTTGTCCCTGCGGTCAGGGGATAAACCGGAAGTCGGCCGGCGTAAAGCGGCCAGTGCGGAATGCCGCGCCGGATCACCCGGCCGCGGGCCAGGCGGCCAGGGCCTGTTCGGCGATCGCCGTCAGCTTCTCGCGGCTGAATCCGGCCTTGGCCTGCACCGCCAGGCCGTGCAGGGTGGTCAGAAGGAAGGCCGCAAGCACCTCGGGGCGGGCGGCAGCCGGCAGATCGCCCTCGCGCTTCGCCCGCTCGAACCGGGCGGCGAGCTGCGCCTCGCCGGCGGCGCGGGCCTCGATCAGCATCTGCCGTACCGGCTCCGCCTCGTCCGATCCGGCCAGCACGCCGTTGATGCCCAGGCAGCCGGTATGGTCGGGATATCGGGTGTTGAGGTCGATCGCGCTGAACAGGATATGGGCCGCCACCTCCCGCGCCGTCTTCAGCTCCAGCGCCGCCGGGATGTAGTCCAGATGGCGCTCGTAATAGCGGGCGAGCGCCTTGCGGAACATCGCTTCCTTGTTGCCGAAGGCGGAATACAGCGCCGGCCGCTCCACCCCGGCCGCCCGGGTGAGATCGGTATAGGACGCGCCTTCAAAGCCCTTGCGCCAGAACACGCACATCACGGCGTCGAGTGCCTGATCTACGTCGAATTCGCGATGGCGCCCCATCAGTCCCGCCCGGAATTGATCACGGCTTGCATCCTATGCCGCTTGACAACCCCTGTCCATATTTCATACCAATCATTACTATAATGATCAGTACGAAATGAAACGCTCTCTGGAGCGTCGAAAACGGAGGTCTCATGTCGAAGATGCTGACGGGCAGGGTGGCACTGGTCACCGGCGGGTCCCGCGGGCTTGGTGCCGCGGTGGCGGGGGCGCTGGCCGATCGGGGGGCGGATGTGGCGATCAGCTATGTCGCCTCGGCCGACAAGGCGGCGGCGGTGGTCGCGGATCTCAAGGCAAGGGGGGTGCGCGCGGCCGCGTTTCGCAGCGATCAGGCCGATACCGCCGCGGCGGCACCGCTGATCGGCCGGGTGATGGCCGAATTCGGCCGGCTCGACATTCTGGTCAACAATGCCGCCATTTCGGTGCTGGGCCGGATGGTGGACGATCCGGCCGCCGACACGGCCCGGCTCGACCGGCTGTGGCAGACCAATGTCGCGGGGGCCGTGGCGACCACGCGCGCGGCCGCGCCGGTGCTGTCGGATGGCGGCCGGATCATCTTCATCGGCTCGGCGCTCGGCAGCCGCGTGCCCTTTCCGGGCGTCGCCGATTATGCCGGCAGCAAGGCGGCGATCGCCGGCTATGCCCGCGGGGCGGCGCGTGATCTGGGGCCGCGCAACATCACGGTCAATGTCGTCCAGCCGGGCATCATGCCCACCGACATGGCGGCGGAGGTGGGCGACAGCGTGCCCGATGCGGTGATGGATCTGCATCCCATCCGCCGGATCGCGACGCTGGACGAGGTGGCGGGGCTGGTCTGCTTCCTGGCCGGACCCCATGGCGGCTACATGACCGGCGGCGTCGTCGACATCGCCGGCGGCGTTCAGGTCTGAGACGCCCCCCGCCTTGCTGCCGATGCGGCATAGGTCACCCGCCGCAGCCGGTTCAGCTCTCCCAGCGGCCGGTGGGCGGCAAGGGCGTTCCAGGGCGTGAAGGCGGTGTCGCGGCCGCGCCCCGCCACCACCGGCTGGGGTGGCAGCTCCAGCCGGGCCACGGCGGTGAACGGCCCGGTCCAGCGGGCGATGCCGTCGTCGAGCAGCTCGTGCTCGCCCTGGCGGGGCTGGATCAGGAAGTCGAAGCCGATCGGCCCGCGGGCGAAGGCCTTGCGCAGCCGTTCGGCGAAGCTGCCGCCCCGCACATTCCGCCAGGCGGCATCCGGCCGGCACTGAAACTTCATCTCCCCCGCGCCCAGCGCGAAGGGCGCCACCGAATAATAGATCCGCCCGGCCAGGTCGCGGCCTTTCAGATGGCTGCGCAGCGTATCGGCCATCATCTGCAGATAGTGCAGGCGCGGCCGTCCCCGTGGCACCACCGCGCCGGGCAGCAGCATGCGGCCAGGCGTCGGCTTCAGATGGCCGTCCTGCTGGCCGGGCGAACAGCCCCTGCGCCAGCGCCGGATCCGCGGGCGGGGGCACGGTGAACACGCCGTCCAGGCAGCCATGTTCCAGGTCGTGGAAGGTGCGCGGCAGCGATCCGTCAGGGCGCGGCAGCTGAAAGGTGCGGCGGAAGATCGTGACCAGTTCGTCGCCGGTGGCCTCCAGCGGGCAGCGTGGGGCGTCGGACGGCAAGGCGGTGTCGTCCGGAGCGGCAGGTGATCCGTCAGTCGATCCTGACCGTCCGCCCGCCGGCGCGCAAGCCGGGCAATCAGATCTCGTCCACCACCGCCGTAAAGACATAGCCGCCCAGGCGCACCGTGCGCAGCAGGGCGGGTTCTTTCGGGTCGGCTTCGATCTTCTGGCGCAGCCGGCTGATATGCACGTCGATGCTGCGCTCGATCGGCCCCGCCAGCCCGGCATGGGTCAGCGACAGCAGCTCTTCGCGCGCGATCACCCGGCCGGGATTGCGGCAGAAGGCGAGCAGCAGATCAAACTCGGTGGTTGTCAGCGCGATGCGGGCGCGGGACGGGTCGTGCAGCTGGCGGCGCAGCGGGTCGATCTCCCAGCCGTCGAAGCGCAGCCGGCGGCGGCCGTCGGGCAATGTCGCGCCGTAAGAGGCGCGGCGCAGCAGGCTGCGGATCCTGGCGACCAGTTCCCGCGGGCTGAACGGCTTGGTGACATAGTCGTCCGCGCCCACCTCCAGCCCGACGATCCGGTCGATCTCCTCGCCCAGTGCCGTCAGCATGATGATCGGGATGGTCATCCCGGCACGGATGCGCCGGCAGAGGCTGATCCCGTCTTCGTCGGGCAGCATCACGTCCAGCACGATCAGGTCGAACCCCCGGCGCGCCAGGGCTGCGGCCATGCCGCGACCATCGCCGACCAGGGTCGCCTGCATGCCGTTTTCCTGAAGCGTCAGGGCCAGCAGCCCGCCGATCCCGGCATCATCCTCGACGATCAGGATATGGGGGCCCCCGCCCGATTGTATGCCCCCGCATGGCTGCATGGTCGTCACCTCGCATCGATCCGCCGGTCAGATGCAACATGTCAGCGGGGCCGCAGACGCAAGGCACGGCCCCGCCGATCCTCCGATCCTCCGATCCTCCGATCCTCCCCAACCAGATCAGAAGCGGTAGCCCAGCGCCAGCGACAGTTTTGGCTGGACCTTTTCTTCCACCACCGGGCTGTCGGCGGCATCGCCGGTCAGCACGCCCACCCCGGCCGCGCCGCGCAGCAGCCAGTTGCCCCCCATCATCCAGGTGGCGGTGGTTTCGAAATCCACCCGCTTCAACCCGGCTTCGGCATCGTAGCGTGCCAGGCCCGATGCCGCGGACTGGCGGGGATCGATGCCGAAATAACTCTGCATATGCTCGTCATCGGCCATCACGGCGGCGATGCCGGCGGTCAGCGTCAGCCGGTCGGAAACCCTGGCCGTGTAGTCGAGGCCGAGTTTGCCCGTCAGCCCGTCGCTACCGCCCAGCGCCCGGTCGACCGTCAGATACACCTCGAAAGGCTCTGAGGTCCAGGCGAGTTTCAGCCCGGCGGTGGCGGCGCCATCGACATCGCCAAGCCCCCTCAGCCGGTCGGCATCATCCTGGTCGCGGCCGCGTTCATAGCCGAGCCGGCCCGAGACCGACAGCTGCCCCCAGCGGGCGACGCGCGCCTCGGCCCCGCCGGGCGAGACGGTCAGCCAGTCCTGCCAGGTGAAGAGCACCAGCGGCAGGGGGGAGACCTCCAGATCCTCGCCGCCTTCGTATTCGGGTACGAGCCCGGCCCCGGCGCCCAGCACCAGGCTCCAGTCGCGGGCGTCGGCGCCCCGGGGCGCCAGGCTGAGCAGGGCCAGGGCGGGTGCAGTCAGCAGAAGAGATCTGTTCCGTGAAGTGAGACGACGCATGACGGCTCCGTGCGACGATGAGGACCGATGCCCCTGCTTCCCATATCGCGCCGGGTTTGAGGGTGTCGATTTGTTACGTTTTGTTGCGGCGCAACCGCCGTGGCCCGCGATATGCGAAGATGGCCCCGGTTCCCGATCCATCATCCACCATCTCTCTCCGGAGCCGAGATGACGCGCCTCACCATTCCCCGGCTGACCCTTCAGGTGCAGATCATCGCCGTCGTCATGGCCGGCCTGTTTCTTTTCGACACGCTGGAACCGGCTCTGGATCGCTGGGTCGGCCAGTCCGCTGTGCGGCCTGACCTGAAGCAGGCCGTCGAGCGGGTGCGGACCCTCGCCGGTCTGGTCGGGCATGCGCCGCCGGAGGGACGCGCGGCGGTGCTGGAGATGGCCGGGATGGCGGGATGGCGGCTCGACCTGGCAGCGCGCGAGCTTGCCGCGGATTTTGCGACCGCTGCGCCCGATGACGGTCTGCTCGATCGCTTCGGCGCCCGTCTGCTGGTGCCGGACGACGTCCTGGCGCCGGTCGGCGGCTGGCGGACCTTTCTCGACGGCCGGCGGGTGATGGCGGTCGAGGTCGACGACCGCACGCTGCTGATCGCGGATTTCGCATCGCCGCAGATGCAACTGCGCGAGGTGACGGGGCCCCTGCCGAATTATCTTCTGGCCCTGGTCATTCTGTGCCTGCTGTTTGCGGTGTTCTCGGGCCGGGTGATCACCCGGCCGCTGCGGCGCATCGCCGCCGCCGCGGCCGGGGCGGATCTGACGGGCGGGCCCGAGATTTTCGAGGAACGCGGCAGCATCGAAATCGTGATGCTGGCCCGGGCGCTGAACCGCATGCGCCGGCGGATCGTGACCATGGTCGAGAGCCGCACCCGCATGCTGCGCGGCATCAGCCACGATCTGCGCACGCCGCTGACCCGCATCCGGCTGCGCGCCGACCGCGTCGCCGACCCCGATCTGCGCATGGCCCTGCTGGCGGATGTCCACCGGCTGGAGGCGCTGCTGGATGAAAGCCTGGCCTATCTGCGCGACGACCATGCGCATGAGGCGGTGGAGCGGGTGGATGTGGCCAGCACGTTGCAGACCATCTGCAGCGATTTCGCCGACATCGGCCACGACATCCGCTTCCACGGCCCCAACCGCCTGGTCGCCCGCTGCCGGCCGCTGGCGCTGGGCCGGGCGGTGGCCAATCTCTGCGAAAACGCCACCCGTTTCGCCACCCGCACCGACCTCACCCTCACCGCCGGCGACGGCGTCTTCGTGATCGAGGTGGCGGACAACGGCCCCGGCATCCCGCAGGACCAGCGCGCCCGGGTGCTCGACCCCTTCTTCAAGCTCGACAACGCCCGCCGGGATGGCGGCACCGGCTTCGGCCTGGGCCTCGCCATCGTGGCCGAAGTGGTCCTGGCCCATCGCGGCCGGCTGGATCTGCTCGACAGCCCTCTGCACGGGCTGACGGTGCGCCTGACGATCCCAACGGGTTGACGGGCGTTCCGGACTGTCCGTTCATCGGAATCCCGGAGGTTTAAATTTAAAGCATCAATCAATTATTGATTGATAACATTAAACGCAGTGATAACAATCCATATGTCATGTGGCTGTCTGTGCATCTTTGGTAACTGGTAGCCTGTCCCCTCGGCTGGGTGACCCTGTGCCACTGCCCGTATCGTCCGTGCTCCGGCGCGGGTTCATTTGCTGTGGATGCTTCAGGCATCCCCAGGGATCGATGCGCATCAGACGGCGAAGAGGGTAATGCCCGCTTCGGATAGAGAGGTTTCGATGAGTTCTTTACAGCAAACGATCACTTTTGGGCGAAGGATCGGGCTGGCGCTGCTGCTGGCCGTGGCCGCGGCGCTGCCGGCGGGCGCGCAGAGCACCCATACGGCGTCCGATCTGACCGACCGTTACTACAACACCGCGGCCGATTGCGGCGGGCCGTCGCGCCCGGCCTTCCTGTGCTCCGGCGTCATCTTCCGCGGCACGCGCTATTCCACCGCCTATCATTCCTGGGATCCCAGCCCGACCTCGGTGCGGACGGGGGGCGTTTCCTTCTCTTATCTGCGGGCCGATGCGCGGTTCCAGAACCTCGCCTTCAACTACCATAACGGCTACACCGTTTATCCGATTTTCGGCGCGCCGTCCTGGGCGATGGATTTCAACTTCGTCTGCGCGTTTCCGCTGGATGGCGCCACCGATGCGCGCACCGATCAGGGCTGCGGCAGGCGGACCGACGACACCACCAATCGCAGCGCGCCCTGCCAGTCGATCGGCATCCTGAGCGCCGAGCAGTGGCTGAGCAGCTATCAGCCGCATAATTCCAGCACCGGTTTCCGCGCCTGCGGCTTCACCGTCGCCGATCACACCAGCCCGCCCCAGGGCACGGCCTATGCCTTCCAGCAGGTCATCCGGGCGATGAATCAGCTGGGTGCGGTCTCGCTGGGCCAGCAGAACGAGATGCGCGCCGCCACCTGGGCGCAGGGCATCGGCGACAAGCTGCCGATCGAATCCTTCTTCTATCTGGCCGATGCCGGCGATCAGGCCCTGCTGGATGCGCGCGGCGACCAGGCCGACTATTACCGCACCACCGGCCGTTTCGTGCCGGTGATCCGGATGACCCTGCCCACGGCGAACAAGAACGCCACCTTCCACTATGTCGATGCCGATCAGGCGATCAAGCCGGCGGCGGCGGCGTCCTGCCCGCAATATATCGAGCGCGGCAGCTGGACCACCCATCCCGGCTCGCCGCATCTGAGCCTCAGCCTGGTGCCGACCGATTGCGCCCGCAACATCGCGGTCCAGGCGGCACCTGCGGTCTTCGCCGAGATCCAGGCCAGGTTCGGCAACACGCCCCAGTGGCACAACCCGGCCGGCATGCAGGCCCAGCTGACCTGCCATATCGAGATTGCCCGCCACAAGGATGAATGGAACCTGGAACCCGATCGCCGCGCCGACAGCCCCGAGCTGACCCGTAAGGAAGACTGCAACCCGCCCTTCGTCTGAGCCTTGCCCGTCCCCCATGAAAAACCGCCGGGGCCGTATCGCCCCCGGCGGTCTTGATTGTCCGGTCTTTCGGTCGTCGGCCCCGATCAATGCGCCTGTGCCGGCGGGTGCAGCTGGTCCAGCACCTTGCGCAGCACGCCATGGGCCACGGCCACCTCGGTGACCTCGCCGACCAGGGCATGATAGCGCGCCTGCGCGCCCGCAGCCTCGCCGGCCTCTGCGGTCGCAAGGCTGTCGGGTCCCGGCCGCACCAGGGCCGCAACCTCGCCTGCATGCCGCGCCACATCCCCGGGCCCCGGCGGCGGCAGGCGCCGCGGGCTGCGGGTTTCGTCGATCGCGACGATCAGATCCGAAATCGCCTTCAGCCAGGCGAAATCCGGATGCCCGGTCACCAGCGACAGCCGCTGATACGGATCCGCGGCCGCGCCGAACCGCTCCAGCTCGGTATCGAGCATCGCCTTGTGAACCTTGATCAACGCCGCCGACAACAGCTTCAGCGCAGCGCGGGGGTCGGTGGCAGGCAGGCGGTCGATGGCGGTCATGCGATCGCGTCTCCTTCATCTCGCCGGTTGCGGAACCGGGAATATGTAGCGATCGCGGGGGCGAATGTCACCCTGTGGGGCATGCGGGGGGCGGGGGGCTGTCATACCGACGGACGGGTTGCACCATGCCGTCGCGTCATCTGCTGCAGCACCACGGCCGGTTCGGCGATATGGCGGGTCATGCGGCCATCAAGGATGATGCCCGCCCCATCGGTCCCGCGGACCTCGAACAGCAGGGAACGGCCGATCGCCCGGTTCAGCCGGGCGGTGATCTCTATGGTGACGCCCGCCGGGGTGGGGGCCAGATGACGCAGGTCGAAGCCGACCCCGACGGTTGTGTGGCCGGGTGGCAGGGCGGCGGCCACGGCGCGCATGCAGGCCAGTTCGGCCAGCCAGATCACCGGTGCCGAGGCCAGGGCGGAGACCTCTCCCTGCCAGGCATCCGCCAGATCCTGTGGCCGTACCAGATGGGTCATGCGGCCTTCGAGCCCGGGCGTCAGTCCGGGCAGTGTGGCGATCAGATCGCCGATCTCGCTCATGTCTGGATCCTCCGGATCAGAGGGCGGCAGCCGCAGGGCGGCCCCGGCCAGTTACAACCGAAACGATGCCGAGTGCCAGACCCAGCACCAGAAAGACCCGGCGGATGCCCTCCAGATCGGCCGCGCCGGCGCCGGAAGCGCCCGCGATCACGCCGGTTGCGACCTGCCAGACAGCGACGCCGGCAAAGAAACAGAAGATCAGCCCGGCCAGCGCCCGGCCCATGGTTTCAGGCGGGAAACCGGCCCTCACCACGGCGAACTGGAGCACATAAAACGAGCCGGCTGCGACTGCGATGCCGGTCAGCGCCAGATCGAGAGCCAGCATGCGGCCGCCGGCCAGGCCCAGTGCCGCCAGCGCGGTCGCGGCGAGCAGGCCGCCGCCGGTCATCAGCAGCCGTCGGCGGCCGCCGGGGTGGTCGGCGCGGCCGAAGCCCAGCGGGGCCACCACCATCACTGCCGAAACCACCAGCACGATATTGCCGATCGTCACCGCATCGAGCCCATAGGCGGCATCGAGGAAGGGGCCGAGCCAGAGGCCGCGTAGCGTGATCAGCGCCGGATACGAGATGAGGGCGAGCGCCGCCGTGCCGCGCATCGCCGGCGAGATCAGGATCGCCAGCGTGCCGCGGATGTCTTCCACCAGCCGGGTGCCGGTGGTCCCCGCCGCAACCGGCCGCCGTGCCGGAACCGGCGCCCGGGCGAGGCCCAGATGAATGGCCGCGGCGACGACCAGCGTCAGAACCGAACAGGCAGCGAAGGCGCCCCGCCAGCCGCCAAGCTCGATCGCAAGCGAGAGCGGCGTGCCGGAAAGCAGCATCCCCGCACCGCCAATGGAAACCACGGCACCCGAGACCGCCGCGAAACGCTCGGTCGGCCAGGCATGGCTGGCGAATACCAGCGGCGCCATCAGCAGACCGGAACAGCCGATGCCGATCACCGCCTGCGCGGCGACCAGCCAGCCGAAAGCCGGCGCCACAGCCGATGCCGCGGCACCGGCGGCGGTGATCAGCAGCAGCAGCGTGGCCGTGCGCCGCACGCCCAACCGGTCCACCGCCAGACCGACCGGAAGCTGGACCAGTGCGAAGGCCAGATGGAAGGCCGCCGCGAAAACGCCCAGCCCTTCCGCCCCGATGCCGAATCCGGCCTGAAGCGGGCCCGCCATCACCGCCGGAAGGGTGCGGTAGAGATGGCTGAGGGCGAAGCCGGCCACAAGCATGCCGAGCATCACCGTTACGGCGCGCGGTACCTCTGCGGTCCGTCGGCTCGTCTCGGGGATGGCGGGAGGGGTGGACATCGGGCGGTGATCCCTGTTGGGAGGGGGGAGAGGGCGGATGGACGGGAGGAGAGGCAGGCGCAGAGATCCTCGGACCCGATCCGGGAGAATATTCATTCCAGCCTCGACTCGAAGATTAGGGGCGAGAATCTGGCATGTCAAAAATATGATTTAATGTAAGCATCATTACGGAATGTATATTTGCTGCATTGCAAATAAGTTCGGTATTCATGCTGTGGTGTGCCGGGCTGAAATCTGGGTCGCCTGCATGCCCGAGACATCCTGCGGCCTGCTCGTATATCCACGCCACGACATAACCTCCGGGCACATTGCGCCGCACACTAAAAAGTCCATAATATGGAATAAAAAATTCGATCGACGAGGGAATTCGGAGGATGAGAGGGCCTCGGCGCCGCCATGCACGTGAACATGGCCAGCAATTTCAGCTGCACATCGACGCCATTCCTGGAGAATTGGACAGAAATGCTGGCCTTTTTTGCGAAAATGCCCGGGATTTGCCGTCAGGGCGGTGTCCGCTTCCCTGGAAACCGGAGTCACCCGCGGTTGTTGTGACATGCCTTTACATTGTCCATTATATGGACCATGCGTCAATTATTTTGAGATGACGGATTGAATCGCCCGTCCTGTGGTTGTATTTATGAAAAGGGTAATGCCTGGTACGATCGCTCGAACGGCTGTGGGCGACACAAAGTCGCAAACTGTGCCTCATAATAAAAAACGGGTCGATTTCCAGGCTGAACGGGGAGACGCAAGATATGATCATGTTCCCGCTCGCCTTCACGAGACGCTGAGCCGGCTGCCACGGTCCGGCCAGGCCCGTGCCTCCTGAGCGCATTCGGGAGGTGCCGCTGCCGGCCCGGCAGGCAGATCGACATTTCACCCTGAACATCTGGAATCGATCGAACCGGTAGCGGGCCTGGACCGTGCTGCCGGCCAAGGGGATCATCATGCTTCAGACCAGCACCGTGCCAGCATCGCCGGGCGTGCTCGCCCAACCCGCCTTCGCCCGGGCCATCGACCGGCTGTCGCAGCTGTCCGTCGACGGCTACTACAACCCCTATCGCAGCTTCGACTGGCCGGACGCCATCGACGCGGACAGCTGGTGGATGTCGCCCGAACTGCTCTCGGTTTCGGGAACCGAGGCGGGGGCCGAGCTGGACGAGGACACCCTCCGCAGGCTCGCCAAGTGGGAGAGCATCAACTTCTACAGCCTGAACGTGCACGGCATCCGCGAGCTGCTTCAAGCGGTCATCGCCCGCCTGCACGAGCCCGGCTATGAAGTGGCATCGAAGTTCTTCCACCATTTCGTCGGCGAAGAGAACGACCACATGTGGTTCTTCGCCGAGTTCTGCATGCGCTATGCCGGCAAGCTCTACCCCGATCGTCAGGTGCGGATCGAGACCGCGACTGATCCGGCGATCGAAAATTTCCTCACCTTCGCCCGAATCACGATCTTCGAAGAGATCGTCGACTTCTACAACACGGCGATGGGCTCTGACGAGCGGCTCGACCCGGCCATTCGCAAGATCAACCACGTCCACCATGTCGATGAAAGCCGCCACATCGCTTTCGGCCGCAAGCTGATGGTGCTGCTGCATGACGAGCTGCGCGCCAAGGGTGACGAAGCCCTGCTCGACAAGGTGTCGGAATATCTGCGCCGCTACATGACCGCCAGCGTGCGCGGCTTCTATTCGCCCGACGTCTATCGCGATGCCGGTATCGCCGAACCGCTGGCGCTGCGCCGTCGCCTGATGGCCGATCCGGCCCGCGCCGCATTCGATGCGAAGGTGCTGCGTCGGACCACCGACTTCATGACCGCCACCGGTATCCTTCGCCCCGTACGGGAGGCCGCATGATGACCGACCTCACCCCCGCCGCCGATGCCGAGGCCCGTATCCTCGACTGGCTTCTGGCCCGCAATCCCGAACTCCAGGCCATCCCCGACGACATGGACCTGATCGAGAATCGGGTGATCGACAGCCTGGACTTCATGGAATTCGTCTTTCTGCTCGAAGAGGTCACCGGACGGTCGAACCTGCTCGACGGCGTCTCGGTCGATGCCTTTCGCAGTCTGGCAGCCATCCGCAGCACCTTCCTTGCCGGCTGATCTGCAGCACCCTCTTGAGGACGATCCTGAGGAGTTCCCCCGATGTGCACCGAACATGATTGCGGCCACGGCCAGGCTGCGGCGGATACCCCCCTTTATCGTGCGGCCGAAGACGGGCTGGTGACGCTCGGCCCCGACGTCACCGAACTGATGACCGCGCTCGACGACCATATCCGGTCCTGGGCCCGGAGGATTCCGGCCCGACCGATGATCTATCCGCCGCTGATGCGTGCGGCCGATCTCGACACGCTCGACTTCTTCCACAACTTTCCGCATCTGGGCGTGATGACCGCCGGCATCGCCGAACCGCATCAGGCGGCGGTGGCGGCAGAGGCCAAGGCCGGCCCGGTCGGCGTGATCGCGGGCGATCGACTGACCGATGCCACCCATCTGCTGCCCACCGCCGCCTGCTACAACATCTATCTTGACCTGCGCGGCAGCCGGCTCGACGGCCCCCGTTTCACCACCACCATTGGTCGCTGCTTCCGCCGCGAGACCCATTACGACGGTCTGCGCCGCCTGATGGGCTTCAGCATGCGCGAGATCGTCTGCATCGGTCCGCAGGATGCGGTCAAGGCGCATCTGAAGACCTTCCGGGCGAAGATCCGCGCCTTCGCCGACCGGCTGGATCTGCCGCTCGGGATCGAGGCGGCGACCGATCCGTTCTTCTCGGCAGATGCGGCGCGTACCGCCATGCAGAAGCTGTTCCCGGTGAAGGAAGAGTTCGTCTATGGCGGCTCGCTCGCCATCGCCTCGGTCAACTTCCATCGCAACTTCTTCGGCGAGCGGTGCGACATCCGCACGGCCGATGGTGAACATGCCTTCAGCGGCTGTGTCGCCTTCGGTCTGGAGCGCTGGATGCATGCCCTGCTGGATCAGCATGGTGGCGATGCCCGACGCGCCCGGGCAGCGTTCGAGGTCGCGATCGCCGACGAGGCGGCCGAGGATGCCGCGCTCGGCCTCGACGCCGGCTCGATGGTGTCGCCGCCCACGGCCGATGTCGCCCAGGCGCCGCGCAAGCGCACCCCCGCCGGAGCGGAGGCGTGAACGCCGATGCTCCGGCCCTCCGGTCCGCCCCCGGTGAGGGGGCGGCCGGACGGGCAGCCGGCAGGGTCGGGGCAGCCCTGCCGGTCTTCCAGGCGGGGATGGGCGGTATCGCCGGGCCGCGGCTGGTTGCAGCCGTAGCCGAGGCCGGCGGCGCCGGCATCGTCGGGCTCTACAAGCATCCGCCGCAGGAGATCACGGCCCTGATCGCCGAGACGGCCGGGCTGACCGGGCGTGCCTTCGGTATCAATCTGGTGCCCGAGGTCGTCTCGGAAGCGGTGCTGGTCGATCAGGTACGGGCAGTGCTGGCGGCACCGGCAGAGACGCCGCCCTTCGTCAGCTTCTATGGCCTGCCGCCCCGGGCGGCGATCACACCCGCACGCGATGTCGGGCGCGAGGTGATCGTGCAGATCGGCAGCGTGTTCGATGCGGTGGAGGCGGTGAACCGCGGCGCCACCCAGCTGATCATCCAGGGTCACGAGGCGGGCGGCCACCATCTGTCGCGCCGGCCGATGACCGATCTGGTCGCAGCCCTGGTCGAACGCCTGCCCGCGATCCCGGTGATTGCGGCAGGTGGCATCTCCTCGGGTGACGCGGCGGCGGCCGCCGCCGCGGCCGGCGCCGATGCGGTGCTTGCCGGCACGGCCTTCATCTGCGCGGCGGAAAGTGCGGCGCATGATGTCTACCGCGCAAAGGTGATGGCGGCTCGCGCGGCAGATACCGTCGTCAGCGACCGCTTCGAAATCGGCTGGCCCGGCCGGCCGCACCGGGTGCTGCGCAATGCGGTGACCGAGGCGGCAGTGCCACCCGAGCCTGCCTTCATCGGCCGCACGGTCCTGTTCGGCCGGCCCTATCCGGTACCGCGCGGCTCTGCGGCCGTGCCGACCATCCACAGCTCGGGCCGGATCGAGGAAATGGCGCTCTATTGCGGCACGGGGTGCGATGCCGTTACCCGGATCGAGCCCGCCGCTGCCATCGTCGCCCGTCTGGCCACAGGTTTCGCGGCCGGCCGCAACGCGGCGGCGACGGACCTGACCGTTGCGGCTGCACCCGTCACGATGCGGGCCGGCTGAAAAGATCCTCCGGGAGATATCTGATGGACATCGCCTTCATGACCCTCAGCCGGCTCGCCTTCGGCTATTGGGAGGGACAGCCGCTTTATGCCATGGCCGAGCTTGGCGTCTTCGACGCCCTGGCCGAAGGGCCGGCGCGGGCGGCGACGCTCGCCGACCGGCTTGCCGCCTCGACCGACGGCATGGTCCGGCTGCTCGATGCCGGGGTGGCGCTCCGGCTGCTGACCCGTGACCCCGAGACCGATGGCCGCTATCGCAATACCGAGATGGCGACGAAGCTGCTGACCTCCGGTTCGCCCGATACCCTCATCCATTGGGTGCGGGTGATGGGCCGCTGGTCCCGGCCCTGGAGCCGGCTGGCCGATGCCGTGCGCAGCGGTGCCACGGTCGAGGATCAGGGCCTGCGACTGGGCGACGATCCCGCCTATATGCGCGACTTCATCCTGGGCATGCATGAATATGCCCGCCGCGGAGCGGCGGAACTGCCGTCCGCCCTTCCGCTTGAAGGGCTGCGGCGTGGGGTCGATGTCGGCGGTGGCGCCGGAACCTATGCGATCGCGCTCGCCAATGCGGCGCCGGCGCTGAAGCTGACCGTCCTCGACCTGGCCCCGGTGCTCGACATCACCCGGGCGATGGTCGATGCCCACGGCCTTACCGGCCGGATCGATACCGGGGTGATCGACTACCGCCTGGATCGTTTCGGCGAGGATCTGGACCTGGTGCTGATGTCGAATGTGCTGCATCAGGAAAGCGACATGGTCTGCCTGTCGATGCTCGGCCGCGCCCGCGATGCGCTCCGGCCCGGCGGGCGGGTGGTGGTGCAGGGGCATTTCGTCCAGCCCGACCGGACGGGGCCGCTCTTTGCCACCCTGCACAATCTTTCGGCGCTCGCGCTGTGGAGCGGCGGCCACAGCCGGACGTTGGAAGAGATGGCGGCACTCGCCGAACGCTCAGGCTTCACCGGGATCACCACCGGTCCGGTCGGCAAGTCCGGCCTGTCGATGGTGACCGCGGTCCGGCCCTGATGGCCCGTGGCTGAAGAGCCGAGCCTGAGGGTCAGCGATCAATGGCTGCCATACGGTCGGGGGCATACCGTTCCCCGGCAACGAGGCCGGGCGGCACAGCGGCACTGATCGCCGCCCGGTCCTCTTCCGTCAGCTGCAGGGCCAGCGCCGCCAGATTGTCGTCGACCCGCGACGGCCGCGAGGCGCCGAAGAGGGCGATCACCGGGGCGGCAGGGGTGCCGGCAGAGAACACCCAGGCGAGCGCCAGGGCGGCGGGGGTGGTGTTGCGTTCCGCGGCCAGCGCCGCCAGCCGGCCGGCGAGATCGGCATTGCGGGCAAGGTTTTCGGGCGCGAAGCGGGGGTAGATCTTCCGGCCGTCATCGGCCGCAAGCCCGCCGCCGCCGACGGCCCCGGCGAGCAGGCCGCGGCCCAGCGCGCCATAGGCGACGAAGCTGGTGCCGGTTTCGGCGCAGGCGGCGAGCAGGCCGTTTTCGGGCTCGCGAGAGACCAAGGAAAACTCGCTCTGCACCGCGGCGATCGGGTGAATTCCTGAGGCTTTTCTAAGGGTTGCGGCTGAAACCTCACTCAGTCCGATCTGTTTCACCCGCCCCTTCCGGACCTCTTCGGCCATGGCGCCGACCGTCTCTTCCACCGGCACATCCGGGTCCAGCCGGTGCAGATACCAGAGGTCGACGACCTCGGTGCCCAGCCGGCGGAGGCTTGCCTCCAGCGCCGCCGGCACCCGTTCCGGCCGGCCGTCGATGCCGCGGAGATTGCCGCCGCCCTCGGGCTGTACGAAGCCGAATTTGGTCGCGATCTGCACCTCTGCGCGCAGGCCGGGGCGGGCGGCGAGCGCCCGGCCGACCAGTTCCTCGTTCGCGCCCCAGCCATACATGTCGGCCGTGTCGATCAGGGTCACGCCCCGGTCTGCGGCATGGTGGATGGTGCGCAGGGCCTCTTGCCCGTCGCGCGCGCCATAGCTGCCGGTCATCGCCATGCAGCCCAGGCCCAGCACCGGCACGGCCGGGCCACCGCGGCCGAGCGGGACTGTGGGCAGGGGGGTGGGCATCATGCCGTCTCCTTTTCGCCGGCCGGCGTGGCGGGCTGTCGTCCAAGATTGCGCAGCGCCGCCCAGGTGTCGGGCGTCCAGCTGCGCAGGGCGGGAAGATCGGGGCCGGCGGCACCTTCCAGGCGCCGGCCGCCATCGATCGCCAGCACCTCGCCGGTAATATAGCCGGCGCCGTCGGAAACCAGGAAGGCGGCCAGATCCGCCAGTTCCTGCGGCCTGCCGGTGCGGCCCAGCGCGACGCCGGCCTCGGCCGGCGGCAGGTCGGTGCCCGCGGGCCGCAACCTGCCGAAGGCGCCTTCTGTGGGGAAGGGGCCGGGGGCGATGCCGTTCAGCCTGATCCCCGCCGGACCCCATTCCACCGCCAGCGAGCGGATCATCGCCAGCACCCCCGCCTTGGCCATGGCCGAGGGCAGTTTGTAGGGCGCGCCGGTCAGGGCCGACTGGGTCAGGATGCACAGCACCGCGGCCGGCATGCCGGCCGCGATCCAGCGCCGGCCGGCCGCGAGGGTCACATTGGCCCCGCCCTTGAGCACGATATCGACCACCGCATCGATCGCCCGCGGCGACAGCGTCTCCGACCGGGCCAGGAAATTGCCGGCGGCCGAATTGACCAGGATGTCGACCGGCCGGCTCCGGAAGGCCTGGTCCATCATCGCCTCGACCGCATCGGCATGGCGGACATCACAGGAATGGCAGTCGACCGCCACGCCGTGATCGGCGCGGATACCCTCTGCCGCCGCCTCCAGCACGGCGGCCCGCCGTCCCACCAGCACCAGATCGGCGCCGAGTTCGGCATAGCGCCGCGCAATGGCGAGCCCCAGCCCCGACCCGCCACCGGTGATCAGCGCCCGACGGCCCTGAAGAAGCCCGGATGCGAACATGGATCAGCTCCTTGAGTTCTTATAACGGCTCAATACGCCACCAGCCCCGGCAGATACAGGCTCAGCTCCGGCAGCGCGATCAGCAGCCCCAGCACGATCACCTCGCCCACCAGGAAGGGCATCACCCCCTTGAAGCCCACCTCGACCTTGGTATTGGCGGCGGCCGAGGCCACGAAGACGTTCATGCCCAGCGGTGGCGTCACCAGCCCGATTTCGGCGGTCTTGGTCACGATGATGCCAAACCAGATCGGGTCGTAACCCAGCGACATGACCAGCGGGAAGGTCAGCGGCAGGGTCAGGATGATGATCGCCAGCTGGTCGATGAAGAAGCCGAGCAGCAGATAGATGCCGATGATCACCAGCAGAATGCCCCAGGGCGGCAGCGGCAGGGTGCCGACCCAGTCGATCAGGTTCTGGGGCGCGCGGGTGGCGGCCAGGAAATAGCCGAAGATCATCGCGCCGATGATGATCGCGAAGATCATGGCGGTGGAGCGTAGCGTGTGGCGCAGCGCCACGCCGAATTCCTTCCGCCCCAGGCCGCCCCAGCCGAGGCCGATGACCAGCGCGCCGGCCGCCCCCACGGCGGCAGCTTCGGTCGCGGTGATGGCGCCCGAATAGATCCCGCCCAGCACCAGGCAGACCAGGATCGCCGCCGGCCAGACCGGCAGGATCGAGGCCATGCGCTCCTGCCGGCTGGCCTTGGGCGCCGCGGGGGCAATTTCGGGCCGGCGCTTCACCCAGACCAGGATGACGGTGGCATAGGCGATGGCGGTCAGGACGCCGGGGATGACGCCGGCCATGAACAGGCTGCCGATCGAGGTTTCGGTCAGCACGCCATACATGATCAGCCCCATCGAGGGCGGGATCATGATCGACAGCGTGCCCGCCACCGCGACCGTGCCGACCGCCAGCCGGTCGTCATAGCCGTATTTGCGCATCTCGGGCACCGAGATCCGCGCCATCGCCGCCGCGGCCGCGGTGCTGGAGCCGGCAAGCGCCGCAAAACCGGTGGAGGCGACCACGGCGGCCAGCGCCAGCCCGCCGCGGACATGGCCGATCCACAGGAAGCACATCCGGTAGAGATTGGCCACGATCGACGACCGGGCCAGCAGCTCCGCCATCAGGATGAACAGCGGGATGGTCGAGAGCAGGAAATTGGCGGCGGTGCGATAGGGCGTGGTCTGCAGCACGCCGAGGGTCGGGATCCAGCCGATCGCCATCGCGGCACCGACCGCGCCGGTCACACCCAGCGCATAGGCGATGGGCATGCCGATACAGATCAGCACCACCAGCGCCATCATGGGGAGGGCGACTTCCATCGGGGCGTCTCCTCAATTCGTCCGGGGCAGGTGGTCGCCCGCCGGCACCGTCGGCCCGGCATCTGCCGGGGCCTGGGGCATCGCCTCGTCGGCCGGCGCGTCATGGGGCAGCACCGGCATACGCCCGTCCACCACATGCGGCACCAGCGCGATCCCGCGCAGTGTCAGGCGCAGCGCCAGCAGCGCCGAGCCGATCGCCACCAGCGCCCAGCTGGGCGCCGTCGGCAGCGGCATGGCGCCGCCCGTCCAGCGATTGGCCTTGAAGTTCATCCAGGCGGTGTCGCCGGCCTTCCAGGCGATGGCGCCGAACAGCAGGGCGGCCGCGATCATGTAGATCACGTCCAGGCCGAGCCGCAGCCGCACCGGCATCAGGTTCAGCAGGATGTCGACCCGGACATGGCCGTCGACCCGTTCGGTGCCGGCCAGGCCGAAGAACACCACGGCCATCATCAGATAGAATTCGGTGATCTCGTAAGCCGCCGTCACCGGCGAGGCGAACAGATAGCGGCCGCCGGCATCTGCCACCGTCAGCACCATCATCAGGATAAGCGCCGCCATCGCGGCGCCGTCGAGCAGGGTTTCCAGATGGCTGACCGCGCGGTCGATCAGTCTCATGGGGCGCGTCTCCTTCCCGGGGCGGGCCGGTTGCGAAGGGGTAATGCAGCAATGCCGGCAGGTCCCGAGGGGGGCCTGCCGGTGCGGCGAAAGGGCCGGTGCCGGCCCTCAGCGGCTGGTCATCAGCTCTTCCCATTCGTGGAAGACGCGGGTTCCGGGCAGGCCGCGGCCGTCATAATCCTTCACCCAGGCGGCCTGAACCGGCTTCAGCTTGCCGGCCCAGACCGGCACGCCCGAGGCCGGGATGGCATAGACCTCGCCACCCCGCTTTTTCAGGTCGGCCGCGAAGGTCTCGGCGCGCTCGACATAAAGCTTCTGGACGTATTCATCCATCTCCTTGCCGGTCTTGATCAGCAGGTCCTGGAGATCCTTGGGCAGCTTCTGCCAGACGTTTTCGTTGATCACATAGAGCGTCGGGAACAGGCCGAAATTCAGGTTGCTGGTCGAATAGCGCAGCTGTTCTTCCAGCTTGTAGCCGCCGGCGGTCGGGATGTTGAACAGCGAGCCGTCGACCGTGCCGCGCTGAAGTGCGGGATACAGGTCCGGCGCCGGGATGGCGACCGCGATGGCGCCCAGCGCCTCGACACTGCGTTCCTGAATGCCGCCCGACGAGCGCAGCTTCACGCCCTTCAACTGGTCGGGCGTCAGGATCTTGGTCTTGGTGGTCATCAGCTGATAGGCATGGGTGACGGAGGCCTGGATCACCCGCACGCCCTGGGGAACGTATTCCACCTCGTTCAGCGTGCCGAGGGCGAGTTCGGAATAGGCGGCACCCTGTTCGCGCGGGTCCGATTTGTTGCCGACCAGCGGGATGGCCGAGACCGTCGACAGCGGCAGGCGGTCGGAGATATAGAGCGGCGCCGCATAAGAAATGTCCGAGATGCCGTTGATCGCGGCATCCAGAAGATCGGATGATTTCGCAAGCTGTTCAGCGGGATAGATCTCGAACTTCAGACGGCCGTTCGACTGTTCGTCAACCAGCTTGCCCCAGTATTCCATCGCGATCGCGCCGGTGTGGCGGGTCGGGTAGGAATGGGCGACGCGCAGCGTGATCGGATCCTCTGCGGCAGCAGGGCCGGTGGTCAGGGCGACGGCCGCGGCGACGAAGGTGGCGGCGCCGGCAAGCCGGCGGGTCCAGGATGACATGGGTTTTCTTCCTCCCAGTGCCGGCGGACCTCTTCTTTTACGGAGGCCTGCCCGGCGTTGTCGTTGGCGTGGTAGGCGGTGCCGCTGCCGGGGTTACTCCCCGGCGGCGGCAAGCGGTTGAGGCCGGATGGCGGGTGCGGGGCGGGCGGCTGCCTCCAGGCGGGCGAGGGCATCCACCGCCACCACCCCGTCCGGGCGCACGAAGATCGGGTTCACGTCGATCTCCCGCACCCGGTCGGCGGTGGCGAGCGCCAGATCCGACAGCCGCACCACCAGATCGGCGAGTGCCTCGATATCGGCGCGCGGCCGGCCGCGGGCGCCGTCGAGCAGGGCCATGGATTTCAGCCGGCCGATCATGCGCAGCGCCTCCGCCCGGTCGATCGGGGCGGGGGAGACCGCGACATCCTTCAGGATCTCGACGAAGATGCCGCCGGCGCCGATCATCACCAGCGGCCCGAAATCGGGGTCGACGGTGACGCCGGCGATCATCTCCACCCCCGGGGCGGCCATGCGCTGGACCAGCACGCCATGGATGTCGATGCCGGGAAGGGCGGCCGCGACCGGGCCGGTCAACTGCGCATAACCATCCCTTATGGCCGCCTCGCCCTCGATGTTCAGCAGCACCGCGCCGGCATCGGTCTTGTGCGGCAGCTGCGGCGACATCAGCTTCAGCGCGACCTTGCCGCCAAGCCGTGTGGCGGCGGCCACGGCCGCATCGGCGCTGGTTGCCAGCTCTTCCTCGGTCACCGGAATGCCGGCGGCGGCGAGCAGGCGCTTGGCCTGAACCTCGGTCAGCATGCAGGCGCCCGCCGGCAGCCCGGCCAGCGCCTCTGAGCTGTCGGGGGCGGCGGCGGGGCCGGGATCGGCATGGGCCAGCCGTTCCACCGCCTCGCGATAGCGCACCAGATGGGCAAGGGCTGCGGCGCAGCCGGTCAGCGTGGTGAAGATGGTGGTGCCGAGCCCGGCCATCAGGGCAGAAACATCGGGCGAAGGCGGGGTGTAAGAATAGAACACCACCGGCTTGCCGGCTTTTGCGATCGCCGCTTTCAGCGCCTCGGGCGAGAAGGCGGAAACCGCGCCCACGCTGCCCAGCGGCGCCACGATCACCACCGCATCGGTCTCGGCGCTTTCCGCCAGCGCCTCGATCACGGTATCGAAGGCGGCGAGCCCCTGGGCGGTGATGTCGACCGGGTTCTGGGTTGCGCCATAGCTTGGGATCAGGGGGCGGATGCGGGCCTGCAATTCTTCCGACAGCAGCGGCACGGAGAGCCCGGCCTGTTCGATCGCATCCGCCATCCACGAGCCCGACCCGCCCGACGAGGTGACGATCGCCACCCGCCGGCCGCGGGGCAGGGGGCCCACCGAAAAGGCGGCGGCGATGTCGATCATCTCGTCCTGATCGTCGGCGCGGATCACGCCATAGCGGTCGAAGATCGCGTCATAGGCGGCATCCGATCCGGTCAGGCTTGCGGTATGAGAGGCGGCGGCCCGCTGGGCCGCGACCGAGCGGCCGACCTTGGCCATGATCACCGGCTTGCCCAGCCGTGCGGCTTTCCGTGCCAGGGGAACCAGTTTGTCGCCGTTCTTCACCCCTTCGATGAACATCATCAGCTGGGCGACCCGCGGGTCGTCGAGCAGGGCATCGGCGAAATCCAGCGCCTCCAGATCGGCCTCGTTGCCGGTGGCGACGACATGGGTGAAAGGCAGGCTGCGGCGCACGCCGCGATTGTAGAGCGCGAAGCCCAGCCCGCCGCTCTGGGCGACCACGGCGATACCGTGATCGGGCAAGGGCGCATCGACCGGCGCGATCTCGGCCGCCGGGCTGAAGGTGGCGGCGGTGCGGTCCAGGATGTTGTAGAAGCCCATGGCATTGGGGCCGATGATGCGCAGGCCGGTGCGGCGCGACAGCGCCACCATCTCTGCCTGAACCTCGGCCATCTCGCCGCCCTCTTCGGCGAAGCCGGACGAGAAGATCACCGCCGCCCCCACCTTCGCCGCGGCGCAATCCTCCAGCACGCCCAGCACCAGACCGGCGGGCACGGCGACCAGCGCCAGATCCACCCCGCCCGGCACATCGCCCACCCGCGGATAAGCCTTCAGGCCCTGAACCTCGGCCCGGCTGGGGGTCACGGGAAATACCTCGCCGGTATAGCCCCGCTTCAACAGCAGGTGCATCACCCGGCCACGAATGCGCACGATATCGTCGGAGGCACCGACCACCGCAATCCGCTTCGGGGAGAGCAGGCGGGCGATATCGGCGCTTTGGGAAGTTGTGGTGGTCATATCGGACGGATCACCATCTTGGGAAGGAGGGAAGGGCGCGGATTTTAGTCGTTGATCGGCGCTTTGTCCGATTCGCTCCTGGCCGTCTTTTGCACGACATTTAAACCGTCATCCCGGCGAAGGCCGGGATCCAGGTAGGTGTCCACAAGAATGGACAGTGAGTATTTTGAGGACAGGCATGTCATCTTTTCAGGTAAACCCGTCGATCTGGGGAGGGGCAGATTGTTCGATGTCCTTCACGCGGTGACGAACCTGGATCCCGGCCTTCGCCGGGATGACGGCATCTATGTTGTCCAGATTGTGGAAAGAGCGGCGGCCGACATCGGTGGTGCGCGGTACGGCCGGGCCGGCCAGCCGCAGCCGCGCACCTTGCGCGGCTGCAAGCCGCCATTGCGGCGGCGGCGGCCAAGGGCGCGGAGCGCCCGCTTGGGCCGAGGGACTCACAGACTCGTCAACATCGGCCAAAGCGCATCGCCGCCCCGGCCCGCGATCTCGCGGCCCAGCCGTTCCTGCCACATCGCCTCGTTGCCGAACTCGTCGCGCCAGCTCCACAGCCGGCGGGTCTGATAGTGCAGCGGGTGTTCGCGGGTGAAGCCCATCGCGCCCATGATCTGATGGGCGAGGGCTGCCCCCTCGGTCGCCGCCTGACCGGCGCGCGATTTGGCGAGTGCGGCCCTGAGAGCCGAGCTGCTGCCGTCCTCGGCAAAGCCGATCCCGGCGGCGGCGCTTGCCGCGGCGGTTTCGGCCGCCAGCACCGCCAGCATGTGCTGCACCGCCTGAAACTTGCCGATCGGGCGCCCGAACTGCTCGCGCTCGCCCGCATAGGTCAGCACCTGGACGAGTGCGCCCGACAGGGCGCCCGCGATCTGGACCGCCCGGAAGGCGGCGCCCATCGCCAGCACCTGATCGGCCGCGCCCTCGACCGCCGCCGAGGCGACCGGCGCATCGCCCGCGAAAGTCAGGTCGTCGCGGGCCTCGCCGGCCAGGTTGACGTCGGCAGAGACCGAAGCCGGCCGGGCCGCCACGACGATGTGTTCGGCCCCGTTCCCGTCGCGGGCGGCGAACACCACCTGCGACAGATGGCGGCCGAAGGGCACCCGGCGCAGCGTGCCGGTCAGCCGCCCGCCGTCCAGAGACATGCCCCCGGCATCGCCGACCCCGATCCCCGTCAGCCCTTCTGCGGCCTCGGCCAGCCCTGCCGCTTTCAGCAGCCGGCGGGCCGCCATCACCTCGGCCAGCGGCACCGGCAGGGCATGGCGGGCGACGTGGCGCACCAGGGCCTGCATTTCGGTCGGGCCGGTCATGTCGTCGTCGATGGTGTCGGCATCGGTGATGCCGGCGGTTTCCATCGCCTGCCACAACCGTTCCGGCAAAGCGCCGCCATCGGCACCCTCGCGCATATCGCGGGTCGCCTCTCCCGCAACCAGCCGGTCGACGGTGCGCAGCATCATGTCCAGGATATCGTCGCTCATCTGAGGCCGAGCCCCCTTGCGATCATGCCTCTCAGGATCTCGCGGGTACCGCCGCGGATGGTGAAGGCGGGTGCGGCCACGATCGTGTGGCCCAGCAGCGCGGCCAGATCGGCATCCTCGCGGTCGATCCGGGGTTCCAGCGCCAGCAGCCGCCGGGCCATTTCGGGGATCGACTGTTCGAAGGCGGTGCCCAGATCCTTGACCAGCGCCGCCTCGGTCGCCGGGCGCAGATCGCGATCCAGCATGCCGGCGATGGAGGTCGACATGCGGCGGAGCGTCGCCAGTTCCGCGACCTTGCGGCCGATTTCCACCGCCGCCATCCGGTCGGGCTGCGGGCCCGCGCCGTCGATGATCTCCAGCAGCAGCTGCACGGTGCTGAGGAAGCGGTCGGGGCCGGAGCGTTCGAAGGCCAGCTCGCCGGTCACCATGGTCCAGCCGCTGCCTTCCTCGCCGATCATCATGTCGTCGGGGGCGAAGACGCCGTCGAACACCACCTCGTTGAAATCATGCCCGCCATAGAGGTTGTAGATTGGCCGCACCTCGATGCCCTCGGCGTCGAGCGGCACGATGAACTGGCTGAGCCCCGCATGGCGGTTGCTGTCGCTGCGGGCCGCGGTGCGGGCCAGCACGATCAGGTAATGGGCGCGGTGGGCGTTGCTGGTCCAGATCTTGCGGCCGGTGATCCGCCAGCCGCCATCGACCTGCACCGCCCGGGTGCGGGCGGCGGCGAGGTCCGAGCCTGAATCCGGCTCGGACATGCCGATGCCGAAGAAACAGGTTCCGGCGCAGATCTTCGGCAGGATCTCGCGCTTCGCGCGCTCGCTGCCGTGGTGGAGGATCTGGTGGCCGCTCTGGCGGTCGGCCACCCAATGGGCGCCCACCGGCGCGCCGCCCGCCAGCATTTCTTCGGTCATGACATAGCGTTCCAGCGCCGACCGTCCGCGCCCGCCATACTCTTCGGGCCAGGTCATGCCGATGAAGCCGCGGCGGCCGCATTCGGCGCTGAAGGCGGGGTCGAAGCTCGACCAGGAATGGCGTCTGGGCGTGTAGAGGCCGGTGTCGCGTGCCTCTTTCAGGAAGGCGCGGACCTCGGTCCTGATGGCTTCGGCGGCCGGCGGCATGGCCGTCGGTGCGAAGGTGAATTCCTGCATCTCGGCTCTCTCCGGGGGATGCGCACGGCGAAAGCGGGCGGCCGGAAGGCCCGCCGGGTGGCGGGCATACCTCTGCCCTCATACCGCACGGGGGAAGACGTGCGGCATCAAAGGGCTGGCCAATATGCTCTCGTGCTTGTTCTGCCCGGCAATGACAGCCCGAAACGCCGTTATCTGTGTAGGCAAAAATTCGTTTGTGCAGTGCGATTTCATATATGAGTTTTGACAAATCGACACGTCACCGGTAGGGTGCGAAGGAACCAGCCCCCTCGGGAGAGCCCTGATGAGCAGCGACGTGGTCAAGTCGGCGGCGCGTGTGATCCACGTGCTGGAATACTTCGACGACGTCCGCCGGGCGGCGTCGGTGTCCGAGATTGCCGAGCATCACGACTGGCCGATCTCCAGCACCTCGGTGCTGATGCGCTCTCTGGTCACGCTTGGCTATCTCGATTACGAGGCGGGCACCCGCACCTACATGCCCACCACCCGCGTCGCCCTGCTCGGCAACTGGATCCAGGCCAACCTGTTCAAGGACGGCCAGCTGATGCATCTGATGGAGTGGTTGAGCGAGAAGACCGGCGAGACCGTGGTGCTCGCGGCGCGCAACGGCCTGGGTGTCCACTACATCCAGGTGATCCAGGCCACCAACACCATGCGCATGTCGGTGCGCCACGGCACCGTCCGGCCGCTCTGCTGGTCGGGATCGGGCTGGATGCTGCTGTCCACGCTCGACGACGACACGATCCGCAAGCTCGCCCAGCGCCACAATGCCGATGTGGCCCCCGTCGCCTCGCCCGAAACCGGCGCCCTGTCGCTTCCCGGCAAGCGTGTGGACATCAACGAGCTGATGGAGGTGATTGCCGATGTCCGGGCCAAGGGGTATGCCTTCTCGGCCAATCAGGTCACCGCGAATGGCGGGCTGATCGCCATGCTTCTGCCCACGCTGCCCGGCGACAAGCCCCTGGTGATCGGCCTGGCCGGCCTGACCAGCGTGCTCGACGCCAATCTCGACCGGTTCGTCGCCCTGCTGCGCGAGGGGATCGCGCTCCATATAGGCTGAGCGCGGCCATCGGCCGGTCGCCCCGGCTCTGCCGCCTCGATAACCCGGAAGGAAACGCCCAGATGTCCGAAGCCGTGCTCTACGACGAAGTCGACGGCGTCGTCACCCTCACCCTCAACGAGCCCGAGACCCGCAACGCCATCTCGCCGGCGATCGTGGATGCGCTGGTCGGCCATATCGAGCGGATCAACACCGACATGTCGGTGCGCTGCGTGATCGTGACCGGGGCCGGCGACGGCTTCTCGTCGGGCGGCAACGTCAAGCAGATGCGCGACCGCGAGGGCATGTTCGGCAACGAGCCGGTGCAGATCCGCCGCGGCTACTGGTACGGCATCCAGCGCATCCCGATGGCGATGTATTCGCTGGAAGTTCCGGCGATCGCGGCGGTCAACGGGGCGGCGGTCGGCGCCGGCTGTGATCTCAGCCTGATGTGCGACATCCGGCTTGCCAATACGAAGGCGGTCTTTGCCGAAAGCTTCATGCGCGTGGGCCTGGTTTCGGGCGATGGCGGGGCCTGGTTCCTGCCGCGCGTGGTGGGCTATTCCCGTGCCGCCGAGATGACCTTCACCGGCGATTTTGTGAAGGCGGAAGAGGCCGAGCGCATCGGTCTGGTCTCGCGCATCGTGCCCGACGACCAGCTGATGGACGAGGCCCGCAAACTCGCCCGCCGCATCGCCGCCAACCCGCCGCACAGCCTGCGCCTGAACAAGCGCCTGCTCCGCGACAGCCAGGGCGTGCCGCTGCCCACCGCCCTCGAAATGGCCTCCTGCATGCAGGCCCTGGTCCAGAGCACTGAAGACCAGCACGAAGCGGTCAGCGCCTTCCTCGACAAGCGCACGCCGGAATTCAAGGGGCGGTGAGGGGCCGGGGAAAAGGGGGACGGCACCGCCCTGCCACTGTCACGCGATGACGGTGCCGTTCCGTTCTCCACCCCCAATACCGTCATCCCCGCGAAGGCGGGGATGACGGTGGTGGGGTGTGGGGCGAACATGGCGGGGCCCGCACCTGACATGTGCGGCGCGGAGCGCTGGCGCGGGTCCGGCTGATCTGCCGCCCCGCATGCCACACCGCCCATACGTCACGGCATATGACCCCCCTGGGCCTCCCACCACTGTAGCACCACCGTCACTGGTAACTTCCCCGCCGCTCTGCGACACTCGGCGGCGGCCGGCCCGATGGGGGCGGCGTCGTGCGCCCGGAGATGTGCCGCAGGATGAGATCCACCCATGACCTCGCCGTTCTGGACCAGGGCGGCGGTGCCCTGCCGCATGCGCCGCGGCTGCTGGTGATCGCCAATCCGCTGGCCGGCACCGGGGCAGGGCGGCGGTTGTTGCAGCGGACGCTGGACGTGCTGCGCGCCGAAGGCTGCCGGCTGCTGATCGCCGAGGCCCGCACGCCTGAAGAGATCACCGCGCTGGCCGGCGGCACCGGGCCCGAAGATGCCGATGCGGTGGTTGCGGCCGGCGGTGACGGCACCGTCAATGCCGCCGCCAACGGCCTGATGCAGAATGCGTTTCCGCTGCCACTGGGCGTGCTGGCGGTGGGCACGGCCAATGTCATGGCCCTGGAAATGGGGCTGAAGCGCACGCCGCGGGCGCTGGCCGCCCCTTTCCTCAACGGCCGGCTGCGGCGGGTGACGCCGATCGAAACCCCCGCGGGTCATGCCCTGCTGATGGTCGGCGCCGGTTTCGACGGGGCGGTGGTGGCGGCGCTGGCCGCGCGGCCGGCGCTCAAATGGCGCTGGGGCAAGCTTGCCTATCTGCCGCCGGTGCTGGACCGCATCCGCCACTATGACTGGCCCGAGATTTCCGTGCGCATCGACGGCGCGCCCCATCGCGCCCATGGCGTGGTGGCGGTGAACGGCCGGCTTTATGGCGGCGCCTTCCGCGCGGTGCCGGAGGGCGACATCACCCGGCCCGGCATGCATGTGGTGCTGCTGGGTGGCCGGGGCGTGCCGGCCCTGCTCCGCCAGGGGGCGGCCCTGGCGGCCGGGCGGCTGGACCGGCTTTCGGATGTGCGCATCCTGCCCGCCCGCGAACTGGTGGTGGAAGGCCCCGCCGGCCTCGCCATCCAGGCCGATGGCGACCCGCTGCCGCCGGCGCCGGCCCTGCTGCGCGTGGCCGATCGCAGCCTGAACCTGATCTGGCCGTAACCGACGGTCCACCCGGTCCGCCGCAGGTTGATCGCTTCTGCCGTTGCCCTCTGCAAAAGATGCGAGTAAGTTGCAATTGCACAGGCTGCGACGAAACAGCGCGGCCGGCGTCCGGAACCGACGATGAGCGAGCGGCCGCATGGTAACCCCGCCGACCACCGATGCCGATCGGAAGCTCGAAGTCTACCTGGCCCATCGCGCGGCCCTGGTGGATTATGCCGCCCCGCTGCTCGGCAACCGAGCCTGGGCGGAAGATGCCGTTCAGGAAGCCTGGCTGCGCTTCGTGGGCGCGGGAGAGGCCGAGCGCCGGGGGCGCAGCCCGATCCTGCATCCCGTCGCCTATCTCTACCGCATCGTGCGCAACATTGCCATGGACTGGGATCGCCACCGCGCGCTGGCCCGCATCGCCGATGTCGGTGACGATGCGCTCCAGGCCCTGCCGGCCGCCACCCCCACGCCCGAGCAGGAGGCGATCGATCGCGACGAATTGCGGGTGGTGGCCGAGGCATTGGACGAACTGCCCGAACGCACCCGCATCGCCTTTGAAATGCACCGCATGGCCGGCCAGTCCCTGCAAGAGGTTGCAGATCATCTGGGTGTGTCCGTCACTTTGGTGCATCAGATGGTCAGGAAGGCCCTGGTTCATTGTGCACAACGCCTCGACGCGTGTGATTGAACTTGCGTCCGCGCATTATATGGCTGAAAAAACCCGCGGCCGGCCCGTCTGAACGGAGGGAGGGGGGATCACCCGGTCACCCCAGAAGGCTGAACGCTCCGGACGCCGCAGGACCATGACGGGCCACGCCGAGGAAGATCAAGACGCACCGGTCGATCCGATCCTGGAGACCGCCGTCGACTGGCTGCTGAAGACCAGGGCATGCCCGCATGACGAGCGGCTGCGTGCGGCTGCCATCGTCTGGCGTGCGGCACATCCCGCCCATGAACAGGCCTGGCGACGGGCCGAACGGGTCTGGAAGCTGACCGGCGCACTGCCCGGCCGCCCGGCCGCCGGTGCTGCCGGGGCAGGGCGCGTGGTGCCGATGCGCCGCCGTCGCCGCAGCCTGGGCCGGATGGTCGCCGTCACCGCCGCTGCGGCGCTCGCCGCTTCGGTGGTGGTGGCGCTGCTGCCGGCGATCGAACGGCATCTTCAGGCCGATTATGTCACCGCCCGCGGGGAACAGCGCCGGATCGTGCTGGAAGACGGCACCGAGGTGGTGCTGGCCGCCGACAGCGCCATCCGTGTCGCCTATGGCCCGGCCGAACGCCGGGTGGAGCTGATCGACGGCGACGCCTTCTTCACCGTCGCCGAAGACCGCAGCCGGCCCTTCGCGGTGACGGGCGAGGATCTGCGCGTGGTGGATATCGGCACCGCCTTCGCGGTGGGCATCGACCCGGAGACACTGGATGTCGGCGTCGAAAGCGGCGCGGTCCATGTCGCCTGGGCCGGCCCGGTGCCTGATGGCGGCCCCCGTGACGCCCGGCTCGATCCCGGCGGGCGGCTGCAGATCGACCGTGCCACCGGCCGGTTCAACCAGGATCAGGTTCAACCCGGCCAGATCGCGCTCTGGCGCGACGGGCTGCTGGTGGTTGAAAACCAGAGCCTGGGCCATGTGGTGGCAGAGATCCGCCGCCGCTATCCCGGCCTGATCCTGGTTCGCGACGACGCCCTGATGACCCGCCGCGTCACCGGCGTTTACGACCTGCGCAACCCGGAAGCCGCCCTGCGCACCGCCCTTCTCCCCCATGGCGGGCGGGTTTCGACGCTGACCCCCTATGTGCTGATCGTGGGTGGGGCATAGGGGGATGCCCCGCCGGCCGTGCGTCTACATCCTGGCCAGCGGCTACCTGGGGACTCTCATATCGGCGTGACCACCGATCTTGCCCGACGGATGAGCGAGCATCGCGACGCCGGGCGCGAGAGCTTCGTCGGCCGGTACGACGCCCGGCGGCTGGTCTATGCCGAACATCCCGACCGGATCGACGACGCCATCCGGCGCGAGAAACACCTGAAACGCTGGCGACGGGCGTGGAAAATCCGCCTGATCGAGGAGGCCAACCCCGACTGGCGTGATCTGTTCGATCAGATCATCTGAACCGGCCATCCCCGCGCAGGCGGGGATGACGGTGGTGGGGTGTGGGGCGAAGATGGCGGGGCCCGCACCTGACATATGCGGACGACGGCGGCGAGGGTGGGGCGACCCCGGCAGCGACAGCGCCTGACACGAGCGGTGCGGAGCGGCACCATGGGCCCGTCTGACCGCCACACGCCACAGCAGACGGCCCTCCTGTCCGGCCCTGCCTCGGCCGACCTCTGCACACCCCCAATACCGTCATCCCCGCGCAGGCGGGGATCCAGGTTCGTCCCCCCATAAAGAACGCCGACCCCCCCCGGTCCACCGGTGATGGCCGACATGACCGCCCGCGCACCCGGTCGCCCGACCATTCCCGTGGACGCCAACCTGGATCCCCGCCTGCGCGGGGATGACGGTATTGGGGTGTGGGGCGAAGATGGCGGGGCCCGCACCTGACATGTGCGGACGACAGCGGCGAGGGTGGGGCGACCCCGGCAGCGACAGCGCCTGACACGAGCAGTGTGGAGCATCACCATGGGCCCGTCTGACCGCCACACGCCACAGCATACGGTGCTCCTGTCCGGCCCTGCCTCGGCCAGCCTCTGCACACCCCCTATACCGTCATCCCCGCGAAGGCGGGGATCCAGGTTCGTCCCCCCATAAAGAACGCTGCCCCCCCCGGCTCCACCGGTGATGGCCGACATGACCGCCCGCGCATCTGGTCGCCCGTTCATTCTCGCGGAAACCAACCTGGATCCCCGCCTGCGCGGAGATGACGGTGGTGGGGCGTGGGGTGAAGATGGCGGGGCCCGCACCTGACATATGCGGACGACAGCGGCGAGGGTGGGGCGACCCCGGCAGCGACAGCGCCTGACACGAGCAGTGTGGAGCAGCACCATGGGCCCGTCTGACCGCCACACGCCACAGCATACGGTGCTCCTGTCCGGCCCTGCCTCGGCCAGCCTCTGCACACCCCCTATACCGTCATCCCCGCGAAGGCGGGGATCCAGGTTCGTCCCCCCATAAAGAACGCTGCCCCCCCCCGGCTCCACCGGTGATGGCCGACATGACCGCCCGCGCATCTGGTCGCCCGTTCATTCTCGCGGAAACCAACCTGGATCCCCGCCTGCGCGGGGATGACGGTGGTGGGGTGTGGGGCGAAGATGGCGGGGCCCGCACCTGACATGTGCGGACGACGGCGGCGAGGGTGGGGCGACCCCGGCAGCGACGGCGCCTGACACGAGCAGTGTGGAGCAGCACCATGGGCCCGTCTGACCGCCACACGCCACAGCATACGGTGCTCCTGTCCGGCCCTGCCTCGGCCAGCCTCTGCACACCCCCTATACCGTCATCCCCGCGAAGGCGGGGATCCAGGTTCGTCCCCCCATAAAGAACGCCGACCCCCCCCGGTCCACCGGTGATGGCCGACATGACCGCCCGCGCATCTGGTCGCCCGTTCATTCTCGCGGAAACCAACCTGGATCCCCGCCTGCGCGGGGATGACGGTGGTGGGGTGTGGGGCGAAGATGGCGGGGCCCGCACCTGACATGTGCGGACGACGGCGGCGAGGGTGGGGCGACCCCGGCAGCGACGGCGCCTGACAGATGCGATCAGGATGTTCAGAGGCGGCTCCTGGATGGCCGCCTGGCCTCGGGCTTGCAGCCCAGCCAACCTGCCTCGCCAAAACCATGCCTGTGGCGCGGCAAAACTATGCCTGCGGTTGCAAAAAAATCGTCCCACCCCCTGAAAATTCCGGAAGCCCATCCGTCTCCTCAGGTACTGCAAATGAGAATCGTTTGCATTATCACAACCAGCAGAGGTGAAACGGCATGAGCTGGGGCGACGAGACCACCGTGTTCGACGTGGTGATCAATCACGAGGAGCAGTACTCGATCTGGCCGAGCTACAAGCCCATTCCGGAGGGCTGGCGCGCGGTCGGCAAGCAGGGGCCCAAGGCCGAGTGCCTCGCTTATATCGACGAGGTCTGGACCGATATGCGGCCCCTGAGCCTGCGCCGGGCCATGGAGGCGCGCGCGGCCGGAGATGCCGGCCCGTCGGCGCCGTGATCTGTATCCCGTCCTGACGCACTCCCCGCCTGCGAAGGGTCAGATCCCCGTGAACGCCACCGTTCCCCCTCTGGCTGCCGACCTCACGGTCGGCAGTCTTGCGGCCGGCGCGACCCGCATCGTCACCGTCCGGGCCGCCCGCCCCATGCCGGCGGCCACGCGGCTCGACGAGCTGCGCCGCCTGGCCGATTGCCATGTCGAGACCGCGGGCGGGCTGCTGATCCGCGGCTTCGATGTCGCCGATGCCGCCGCCTTCTACGATCTCACCCGCGGCTTCGGCCATGATCTGCTGACCTATGAATTCGGCTCCACCCCGCGCAGCCGGGTGGGGGCGGGGGTCTATTCCTCCACCGAATATCCCGCCCATCAGTGGATCCCCCAGCATAACGAACAGTCCTATACCGACCGCTGGGCGATGCGGATCTGGTTCTTCTGCGATGTGGCGCCCGAAGATCGCGGCGAGACCCCGCTTGCCGATGCCCGGGCGGTGCTGGCCCGGATCGATCCGGCGATCCGCCGCCGTTTTGCCCGCCATGGCGTGATGTATGTCCGCAATTACGGCGGCGGGCTGGATCTGCCCTGGCAACAGGTCTTCGGCACCGACGACCCGGCCCTGGTGGAGCGCACCTGCCGGGCCCGTGGCATCGCCTGGGAATGGCAGGATGACGGCCGGCTGCGCACCCGTCAGATCTGCGCCTCGGAAGCCGTGCATCCGCGCACGGGCGAAACGGTCTGGTTCAACCAGGCTCATCTCTTCCACGTCTCGGCGCTGGAGCCCGATCTGCGCGACACCCTGCTCGCCGTGGTCGATGAAGAGGATCTGCCCCGCAACGCCTGTTATGGCGACGGCAGCCCGATCGAGGATGCGGTGCTGGACGAGATCCGCGCCGCCTATGCGGCCGAAATGCTGTGCTTCCCCTGGGCGCGCGGCGACGTGCTGATGCTCGACAACATGCTGATGACCCATGGCCGGGCCCCGTTCTCGGGGCCGCGGCGGATCCTGGTCGCCATGGCGGAACCCTGGGGCGCCACCGGCCCCGCCTGACCAGACCGCCTCATCTCCTGCTTCCGCCGTCTCCCCTGCTTCCCAACGGGACATCTCCGCCATGTCTGCGACCCGCCTTTTCGATTTCGCCCCGCGCGTGCACCAGGCCGATGACCAGCTCGACCTGATCCGCAGCTTCGCCGACCTCCACCCCTATCGCAGCGCCATGGTGGAAGAGCTTGTTCTGGACGAGGATTTCTACCGCCGGCCGCTGCGCCCCGAAGACCTCTCCTTCATCCGCTTCGACGAGGCGGTCACGCCCGACACCGTCACCCTGCTGCCCTCGCTCGCCTCGCACCGGCTGCTGCTGTCGATCAACGAACTCGACATCGCCCGGCTGCCGCGCGACGGCGCGCCCGAGGCTCTTGCCGATTTCGACCATTTCTACAGCGAGGAAAGCCGCCTGCTCGGCGCCCGTATCCGGCCCTTCCTGGAAGATTTCGTCTTCGACCATCTGGCTGCGGGGGATACCCCGGTGGCGCCGGCCGATCAGGCGGATCTGCTTCGCGACGTGCTGAACCGCGAGGCCGGTTTCCTCGGCAAGCTCTTCGCGCATCTGAACCGCGCCGACTATCTGGAAGAGGGCATGCGCTTCACCCTCATCCAGCACTGGTGCCTGGCCGAAAGCCGCCGGCTCGCCATGGCCCGCGCCGGGGCGGGCGGCTGGTTCGCGCCCTTGGGCGACGGCGCGCCCCGCCTTGTGCTCGATGCCGTCGACGACCGGGCGATCGCGCGCCTGGCGCGGCGCTGCGGGGCCGATCTCAAGCCGCATTCCTACTGGCAGTTCTATCTCTCGACCAGCATGGCCCGTGCCAATCTGCTCCACGCGCTGGCCCGCCGGCCCGACCGGGCGCTGGCTCTGTGGGGGGCCGGTTTCGCGGCCGAGGCGGAATGGATCGCCTTCGGCTGCCTGCTCGCCCAGGCGGGCGAGGCGCTGGGCATCGAGGGCGCCGCGCCCGCCGGCCATAATCGCCATCCGGCCGAGGCGCTGGAGGATCTGGGCCGGCGTTTCGGCCGGGCGCTGGAGCTGGCGGAGGCCCGCTGGGGCGAAGAGGGGCTGGCCCGGATCGGCCAGGGCCTGGCGGCGGCCGCGCGGCTGCGCGATGCCGCCGAGCGTGATCTGGGCGAGCAGCTGGAATGGCTGTCGGCCATTCCCGCCTATCGCGAGATCGCGGGAAAGATCGATGCCCGCATCCAGGCCGAATGCCCGGATATCGACCGCGAAACCTTCGTCGAGCCGCGGGAGATGTGCTCCACCACCCATGTCCACGACGATTACCGGCTGGTCGCGATCGAGACCGGCAACATGGTGTTCTGGGGCAATCTGGGCATGGAGCTGAAGCTGGCGCCCGGCGAGATGGTGCTGGTGCCCATGGGCCGGCTGCACGGCTCCTCGATCCTCTCCGAGGAATGCGTCTACCACCAGCCGATTATCCCCGAGGAATGGATACATCCTCTGGTTGCTGATCTGAAGCTCGGCGTCCGCGCCTGAGCCGGTTCAATTCCGCCGTCTCGCTTCTCCCCCGCCGCCGACAGGACCCTGGAGTACGGACCCCCATGAACAGCGGGCGCATCCTCCCCGAAGACCGCCGCCGCAAGCCCACCCCCTGGACCGCCCGGCTGATCCGGGATGACGGGCTTGTGGCGACGCCGCCGCCGGCCTGGCTGCCGCCGTTCTACGACCTGTTCCATGCCAAGGTCACCGACCCCGCCTATCCCTGCTTCTTCGGCACCCTGGCCGAGCGCAAGGGGGAGATGTTCTATGCCTGGGTCGACCGGGCGGATGACCTCTCGGGCGTGCCCGCGGCGATGGCCACGTTCCTGCGGCTGGCCGCCGAACGGCCGGAGGAGAAGAACAACTTCGCGCTGTTCTTCCCGCCGGATCCCGAGCCGCTGCCGCATGCCGGCTATCGTGACCGTTTCTGGCGGGTGTTGCAGCACCTGCACGATCACGACCCGGCGCCCACTTTCGAAACGCTGGAGACCGAGCCCGACGACGCCGCCTGGGAATTCGGTTTCGGCGGCGAGCAGATGTTCGCGGTCGGCTGCGCGCCGTCCTATAAGGCGCGCGACAGCCGCAATCTGGGGCCGGGCATGGTGATCCTGTTCCAGCCGCGCAGCGTGTTCATCGACACCATCACCAAACGCGAGATCGGGGCCGAGGCGCGGGCGGTGGTGCGCAAACGCCTGCTCGCCTGGGACGGCCAGCCGGTCCATCCCGATCTGGGCGTTTATGGCGACACCGACAACCGGGAATGGAAGCAGTATTTCCTGGCCGACGGCAACGACCCGGAAGCCGGGCGCTGCCCCTTCCTGGTCCGGCGCGACCGCAGCTTCGCCGACACGCTGACCGCCCTGCTGGTGGGCCGCGGCCGCCATCAGGCCGATCTGCCAGCGATCACCGTCGTGACCGATGGGCCCGACCTGACCTATGGCCCCGACCTGACCTATGGCCGGCTCGACGCCCGCGCCCGCGATCTGGCCGCCCGGCTGGCCGATCATGCCCGCCCGGGCGACCGGGTGATGCTGCTTCTGTCCCCGGGGCCGGACTATGTCGCAGCCCTTTTCGCCTGCCTCTATGCCGGTCTGATCGCCGTGCCCGTCGGGGCAGGGAGGGGGGCCGATCCGGCTCGGTTGCAGGCGATCCGCGCCGATGCCGGTCCGCGTATCCTGTTGGCGGATAAGGCGTCCGGGTGGCTTGTGGCCAATATGGCCACAACAGGTGATGAAACAGTCATCTATTCTGATACAGACCTCGCCGCGGCTCCCCGCAGCTTCGAACCTGTGGTTGCCTCGGCGGAAAGCCTGGCCTTTCTGCTCTACGAACCCGGCCCGGCCGCGCCCGGCTCTGCCGCAGCCCGGGGGGTGATGCACAGCCATGGCAGCGTCATGGCGGCACTGCTGGTCGCCCGCCGGCTGCTGGGGCTCGCCCGCGGCGATGTGGTGGTCAATGTGCTGCCGCTCGACCGGGCGGCGGGGCTGATCGGCGGGGTGCTGGCGGCGATCTTCGCCGGGCTGAAGCTGGTGATGGCCGATCCCGACCGGGTGCAGGCCGATCCCGTCCTCTGGCTGCGGGCGATCGCCGGGCAGGGTGGTACGGTTTCCGGCGGCAGCGATGCCCTCTGGCGGCTCTGCCTCGATCGGGTGGGCACCGCCGATCTGGCCGGGCTGGACCTTTCCCGCTGGCGCGTCGCCTGGTGCGCCAGCGGCGCCCTGCCGGCAGAGATGCCGGCGGCCCTTCACGACCGTCTCGCCCCCGCCGGCCTGCCCGCCACCGCCTTCCACCCCTGCCACGGCCTGGCCGAGGCCGGGCTGCTGATCGCGGGTGACCGGCCCGGCCAGGGGGCCCGCATCGTCGCGGCCCCCCGCAATGCCGCCCGCATCGGCACCGTCACCGCCGCCGCCCCCCGCCTGATCGCCTGCGGCCCGGCCGCTCCCGGCCACGAGATCGCCATCATCGACCCCGCCACCCGCCACCGCCTGCCGGCCGGCACCATCGGCGAGATCTGGACCCGCGGCCCCGCCATCGCCCGCGGCTACTGGAACCGCTCCGACGCCACCGCCGCGACGTTCGATGCTCGCATTGCCGGTAGTGACGACAGCGACAACACGCCTTGGTTGCGAACCGGCAGCCTCGGCGCCCTGATCGACGGCGAACTGCTGGTCTGCGGTGCAACCGACACCCCGATCCTCATCGCGCCGGCACCCATGTCGGACACCACCGGCGCCGCGCCATCCTCTGCCACGTCCACCGTCATCCCCGCGCAGGCGGGGATCCAGGTTCCTCTCCGCGCGAAGGCCGCCGCCGACCCGGCCGTCCCGACTGCGACGCGGCCCGGCCTGCAAGAACCGGCCGGCACCGCCGACCCGGCCCCGACCACCGCAAACCTGGATCCCCGCCTTCGCGGGGATGACGGGGGAGAGGGCGGTGCGGTGACGGGCGCCGCCGTGCCGGCCACGGATGCAACGCCCTCGTCCCGCGACCACGCACCGGCCCTTGAGGCGTCAGCGCCCCCGTCCCGCGATGGCGAACCGGCCCTTGAGCCGGCAACGACCCTGTCCCGCGCCGACGCTGCCCATCCGTCCCCCAACCCTGATACCGTCATCCCCGCGCAGGCGGGGATCCAGGTTCCTCTCCGCGCGAAGGCCGCCGCCGCGATCCCCGCCACCGTCGGCCAGCAGGGCTTCTGGATCGACTGGCAGCTCGACCCCACGGATGCCCGCTGGAACGTCTCCGCCCGGCTCAGCCTGGCCGGTGATCTGGCGCCCGAGGTCGTGCGGGCGGCGATCGGCGTCATGATCGCCCGCCATGATGCGCTGCGCGTCCGCTTCGCCGAGGAAGACGGCACGCTCTGGCAGCTGATCGCGCCCGAGCCGCAGTTCGAGTGGCGGGCCGGTGCCGATGCCGATCTGGACGAGGCCGCCCGCCGGCCCTTCGATCTGGCCCGCGGGCCCTTGCTCCGCGCCGATCTGGTCGCCGACGGGCCGGGCCGGCACCTGTTGCAGGTGGTCGTTCATCACGCCGTCACCGATGGCTGGTCGGCGGGCATCATGCTGCGCGACATGATGATGGCGCTGGCCGGGCGCCGGCTGCGCCCGGCGCCCGACTATGCCGCCGCCATCCGGGCGGCGGCGCTCGATCCGGATCACCTTGCCCGCCAGCTGGCCTGGTGGTGCGACCGGCTTGCCGGTGAAACCCCTGAACTTCACCTGCCCCGGCGTGCGGGTGCAACGCCGGGTGGCCCCGGGCGGCGCGTGTCGCGCATGGTGTCCGCGACGCTCGCCGCCCGCCTGGCCGAGGCCGGGCGGGCGCGGGGCGCCACCCGGGCTGTCGTGCTGCTGGCGGGTTTCGCCGCGCTGCTGCACCGTCATGGCGGTACGGCCGCCACCCGTATCGGCATCGCGCGGGCGGGGCGGGGTGGCGCCGCTTCACGTCACGTCGTCGGTTTCTTCGTCAACACCCTGGTTCTGCACACGGATCTGCCTGCGGGGCTTGATGCCGGCGGGCTGATCGACCGGGTGCGCGACGGGCTGAGGGAGGCCGAAGCCCATGGCGATCTGCCCTTCCCGCGGCTGGTGGCGGCGCTGCGCCCCGATCGCCGCGCCGGCCGCAACCCGCTGGTCAGGGTGATGTTCAACCACCAGCCCGGCCGGCTGGACCGGCGTCTGGCCGATGGCCCGGCCGCGCTTGCCGGCATCGAGCTGGACCCGGGCACGGCCGAGATCGAGCTGTCGCTGGGCATCAGCGAAACCGCCGACGGCCTGGCCGTCGCCTTCGACCATGCCGCGGCCGCCTTCGCCGCCGCCGACATCGAACGCCTGGCCGACGACTATCTGGCCATCCTGGAGGCCCTGGCCGCCGACCCCGCGCGGCCGCTGGGCGCGCTGCCGGTCGGCCTGCCCGCGCCGCATCCGGCGGCGACGCCCGTCTTCCTGCCGGCGGCCGCCCGCATCGCCGCCCGGGCCGCCGCCGACCCTGCCGCCCCGGCGCTGATTGTGGAAGGCGAGAGCTGGAGCCGTGGCCGTCTGGACCGCTGGTCCGATCATATCGCCCGCGACCTGCTCGATGCCGGGCTTGCCCCCGAAGAGCGGGTCGGGCTCGATCTGCCGCGCGGTGCCGCCATGGTCGCCGGGCTTCTCGGCATCCTGAAGGCCGGCGGTGCGGTGGTGCCGCTCGACCCGGCCCTGCCGCCCGCCCGCCGCGCCCTGATCCTGGCCGATGCCGGCATCCGCCGCGTGCTGACCGATGCCACCGAACCCGATGCCACCGAACCCGATGGCCCGGATCTGCCGCGCGTTCTGGAGCCGGTCGTCCCCGGTCAGATCGCCTATGTGATCCACACCTCCGGCTCCACCGGCACGCCCAAGGGTGTTGCCATTCCGCAGGACGCCCTCTCGGCCCATCTCGACGACTACACAGCCTGCTATGGCCTGACCGCGGCCGATCGCGTGCTGCAATTCTCGACCCTCGGCTTCGATGCCGCGTTTGAGCAGCTCTTGCCGGTGCTGGCCGCGGGCGGCACCGCCGTGCTCCGCGGCCCCGAGATCTGGGACCATGCCACGCTGAACACGCGCCTTGCCGCAGACCGGGTGACGCTCGCCTATCTGCCCACTGGCTATTGGCGCCGCTGGCTCGACGATCTGCCGGCGTCACTCCCGGATCTGCGCCTGATGGTCGTGGGTGCGGAAGCGCTGGGTGGCGATGCCGTCGGCCTCTGGCGCGCCGGCCCGCTCGGCCATATCCCCCTGCGCAACAGCTATGGCCCGACCGAGGCCACCATCACCGCCACCGATCACGAGACCGGCCCGGCCGACATCCCGTCGCCCCAGGTCGCCATCGGCCGCCCCTGGCCCAGGCGCCTGGCCGAGCTGCGGGATGCCCATGGCAATCCGGTGCCGGTCGGCGGTGTCGGCGAACTCTGCCTGGGCGGTGTGGCGCTTGCCCGCGGCTATCTGAACCGCCCCGGGCTTACGGCCGAACGTTTCGTGCCGGCCGCGGGCGGCGGGCGGCTCTATCGCACCGGCGATCTGGTGCGGCCGCGCGCCGATGGCACGCTCGATTTCCTCGGCCGCGCCGACAGCCAGATCAAGCTCCGCGGCTATCGGATCGAGCCGGGAGAGGTGGAGGCGGCGCTCCGCCGCCAGCCCGGCGTGCGCGATGCCGTGGTCGGGCTGATCGCCGGCCGGCTGGTCGCCCATGTGGCGGGCGAGGCCGATGCCGCCGCCCTGACCGCTGCGCTGGCCGCCGACTTGCCGGGCTGGATGGTGCCCCAGGCCATCCTGGTGCTCGATGCCCTGCCGCTGACCCCGGCGGGCAAGATCGACCGCCGGGCGCTGCCCGAGCCTGCGCTCGCAGAAGTTGCGGGAGAGGAAGCAAAAACCACCAATGAGACGCTACTGCTGACCATCGCCCGCGAGCTGCTCGGCCGCGCCGATCTGGGCGTCACCGATGATCTGTTCGCGGCCGGGGCCGATTCGATCCTGGTGCTGCAGCTGGTCGCCCGTGCCCGTGCCGTCGGGCTTGCCCTTACGCCCCGCGCCGTGTTCGACCGGCCGCGCATCGATCGTCTGGCCGCCGTTGCGGGGGCCGCCGCCGCCCCGGCATCGCTGCCACCGCTGACCGGCACCGACCTGCCGCTGACCCCCATCCAGGGCCGTTTCCTTGCCCGCCATGCCGAACCGGCCAGCCCCTGGAACCAGGCCGTGCTGCTGGAGCTGGCCGACGACATCGGGGCCGACGACGTCGCGGCGGCGGCGATCGCCGCCGCCCTCGGCCGGCTCGTCGCCCTGCATGATGCGCTGCGCCTGCGTCTCCGCCGCGACCCGGACGGGGGCTGGCACCAGCAGATTGCGGAGGAGGAGGGCGCGGAACTGCTCGTCGCCCCCGCCGATCCGGCCGATCTTCATGCCATGGTCGATCCGGTTCATGGGCCGGTGCTGCGCGCCGCGCTGATCGAAGGCAGCCCCCGGCGGCTGATGATCACCATCCACCATCTGGCGGTGGACGGCGTCTCGTGGCGCATCCTGCTCGATGATCTTGCAACCCTGCTTGCCGGGCGCGAGCCGGCCCCGGCCACGACGCCCTGGAGCCGCTGGGCCGCCGCTCAGCCGGCCCGCGCCGCCGCGGTTCAGGGCCGGGCCGATCACGACCAGACCAGTCTCTGGCGCCGCCGTCTTGCCGGGGCCGCCCCGACATTCGGCCCTCACCGTACCGGCCGCCGCCGGCGCGTGGAGCTGATCGTCGATGCCGCCGCGGGCCGCGACGAGCTGCTGCTGGCGGCCCTCTCCCGCGCCCTCGGCCGCCCGGCGCTGGTCGAGATCGAAACCCATGGCCGCGATCTGGCGGGCCCCGACACGCCCCTTGACCGCACGGTCGGCTGGTTCACCGCTACACATCCGATGGTTGTCACTCCCCAGGATGACGACCGGGTTCTGGTTGCAAGTCTGCGGGCTGCCCGCATCGGTCTGCCGCTGGGCGGGGCGGCGCACGCCCTGGTCGACGGGCTCGACGACCTGCCGCGCCCCGACATCGCCGTCAACAATCTCGGCCGCTTCCCCGAAGGCGCGGGCGTGCTGCGCCTTGTCACCGACATGATCGGCGACCCCACCGGCGGCATCGCCCCGGAACAGGCTCTGGTGCTGGATGCGCTGACCATCGGCGACCGGCTGCATCTGCGTTTCGATGCCGACGAGGTGGTGCCGGATCTGGATCATTTCGCGGAACGTTTCGCCGCCGCCCTCGACAGGCTCGGCCGTCTGGCCCTGCCGGAGGATGCCTGGCCGGCCACGCCCATGCAGCAGGGCATGATCTTTCATGCCCGGCTTGCCCCCGCGGACGGGCTCTACATCAACCAACTGCGTCTCGACCTCGCCGGCCGGGTCGATCCGGCCGGGCTGGAGGCGTCGTGGAACGCGGCCCTGGCCCGCCACCCCGTCCTGCGCAGCCGCTTCGCCGAAGCCGGGGATGGCAGTCTGATCCAGATCGTGGAACCGGAGGCACAGCTTCGGCTCACCTGCATCGATATCGATGCAGTTGGACATTACATCGATGTCGATGCATCCGGTGGCAGATACATCGACGTCGATGCATTTCTCAGCGCCGATGCCGCCCGTGGCATCGACACCGCCACGGCGCCGCTGATGCGCCTGACCCTGCTCCGTGGCGCGCGGGCCGACACCCTGGTCTGGACCTGCCATCACGCCATCACCGACGGCTGGAGTTCCGCCCGCCTGCTGGCCGAGATCGCGGGTCTGGCCGATACTGCGCCGGCAGGGGCCGGGCAGGGGGGCAGCTATCGCGACCATGTCGCCCGGGCCGGCGCCCGGCCGGTGGATGCCGGCTGGTGGCGGGCGCGGGCGGCGGCGGTGACCGACCCGGTTCTGCTGCTGCCGGCGCTGGGCCGGCCCGAGGCCCCGGTGCCCGGTCGCGCCTGCCGGACCATCCGGCTCGATCCCGCCCGGACCGCCGCGCTGAAGGCCGCCGCCGCCGCGGCCGGCGTGACGCTCGCCACCCTGGTGCAGGGCGCCTGGGCGTTGATGCTCGCCCGGCTGGGCGGCCGCAATCAGGTGGCGTTCGGCGTCACCGTGTCGGGCCGTCCGGCCGATCTGCCCGGTGTGGAAGCGATCCAGGGGCCGTTCCTGGCCAGCCTGCCGGTCTGGGTCGATCTGCCCGGGGCGGCACCGCTCGCCACCTGGCTGCGCGGTCTGCAATCCGAAACCATCGACCTGGCCGACCAGGCCCATGCCGGCCTGGCCGAGATCGGCCGCATCACCGGCCTTGGTGCCGAGGGGCTGTTCGACAGCCTGCTGGTGGTGGAAAACTACCCCCTCGACCCGCGCCTGATGACCCGCGGCTTCGGCGCCCCGGTCATCGCCGCGGAAATGGTCGAGCGTACCCATTTCCCCCTCACTCTCGCCGTCATCCCCGAGGCGGCGGCCGAAGGGGCAGTTGCCGAAGGGGCTGCTGCCGAAGGGACTGCTGCCGAAGGGACTGGGGGGCAGGGTGAGCGCCTGGCGCTGCGCTTCGACCACGACGCCACCCGCATCGACCCCCCGACCATCGCCGCCCTGGCGGAGGGGCTGGCCGGTCTGCTGGGGCGGCTGGCGGCGGATATCAACCAGAATCTGGGCAATATCGCGCTGGTTCTGCCGGATGCCGCCGCTCCGGCCCTCGACACTGCGGCGCCCCTGTCACATCCAAACGGTGCCGTTCCATCCATCAAAACCCATACCGTCATCCCCGCGCAGGCGGGGATCCAGGTTCCTGTCCGCCCGAAGGACATCGCCGATCCTGGTGCCGCCACCCCCTTCACCCCCATCCTCACCCCCATCGCCGCGCATGCCGCGGCCGATCCCGACCGTCCGGCCGTCACCATGGGGGATGACCGGTTGACCCGCGGCGCGCTCGACCGGCTGTCGAACCGCATCGCCCGGCAGCTCGCCCGCGCGGGCGTCGCCACCGACCGGCTGGTCGGCCTCTGCCTGGACCGGTCGCCGGCGCTGGTGGCCGGCGCCCTCGGCATTCTGAAGGCGGGCGGCGCCTATGTGCCGCTCGATCCGGCCTATCCGGCCGAGCGGCTGGCCGGCAGTCTCGACGATGCCGCCCTGGCCGTGATCGTCACCGACCGGGCCACCGCCGATACCCTGGGCGGCCTCTTCGCCGGCCGGACCCTGGTCCTGGTCGATGCGCCTGATGAAACCGACGATCGCCCGCTGGCAACCCCCATCCACCCCGACCAGCTCGCCTATGTCATCTACACCTCCGGCTCCACCGGCCGGCCCAAGGGGGTGGGGATCACCCATCGCAACCTCGCCCGGCTGCTGACCCGGACCAGCCATTGGTACGGCTTCGGGCCGAACGACGTCTGGCCGCTGTTCCATTCCTTCGCCTTCGACGTTTCGGTCTGGGAAATCTTCGGCGCGCTGAGCACGGGGGGCCGGCTGGTGGTGGTGCCCTGGTGGACGGCGCGCGATGCCGGCGCCTTCCACGCGCTGCTCCGCGCCGAGCGGGTCACCGTGCTCAACCAGACGCCGTCCGCCTTCCTGCCGCTGATGCAGGCCGACACGGCCGCCGCGGAACGGCTGACCGATATCCGGGTGATCGTCTTCGCGGGCGAGAAGCTGGAACCGGCAAGCCTGGCCGGCTGGCTGGCGTTGCGCGGGGCGACCGCGCCGGTGCTGGTCAACATGTACGGCATCACCGAGACCACCGTGCATGTCACGTATCGCGAAACCACTGCCGCCGATGCCACCCGCCTGCCGCCGCGCAGCCTGATCGGCGTGCCGATCCCCGATCTTACGCTTCACGTGGTCGATGCCGATCTGAACCCCACCCCGCTCTTCGGCACCGGCGAACTGCTGGTGGGCGGGCCGGGCCTTGCCCGCGGCTATCTGGGCCGGCCGGCATTGACCGCGGAACGCTTCATCCCCGACCCTTTCGGCGCGCCCGGGGCGCGGCTCTACCGCTCGGGCGACCTGGTTCATCTGATGGCCGACGGCATGCTCGACTATGTCGGCCGCAACGATTTCCAGGTGAAGATCCGCGGCTTCCGCATCGAATTGGGCGAGATCAACGCCGCCCTGCTCACCGCGCCCGGCATCCGCGAGGCTGCGGCGCTGGCGGTCGATAACGGTGCGGGGGGCCGGCGCATCCTCGCCTGGCTGGTGATGCAGCCGGGCGCCGTGCTCGATGCGGCGGCCCTGCGCGGCCATCTGGCCGCGCGCCTCGCCCCGCATATGATTCCGGCGGGCTTCATCGCCCTCGACCGCATGCCGCTCACCGTCAACGGCAAGCTCGATCGCGCGCGCCTGCCCATGACCCTCGCCCCCGAAGCGGGTGAGGGGGATGGTCCGGCATACGAGACGCCGGCCAATGCGACCGAGAGGGCGCTGGCCCGGATCTGGGCCTCCGTGCTGGGCCTGGCACAGCTTGGCCGCACCGAGGATCCGTTCGTGAACGGCGCCGATTCCCTGCTGGCCATGCGCGCGCTCGCCCGCATCCGCAGCGAGTTGGGGGTGGACCCGGGCCTCAAGGCGCTGTTCGACCATCCGACGGTGGCGGAACTCGCAAAAGTTGTTGATGAGGCCGCAAAGCACGATCTTCAGCTGTTGCCGTTGCGTGCGGATGCCGGCCGCGCGCCGCTCACCCCCGGCCAGGACGGGTTGTGGTTCCTCTGGCGCCTCGATCCGGCCAGCACCGCCTATACCGTCGCCGGCGCGCTGTCGCTGACGGGTGCGGGGGCGGGTGCGGGTGCCGGGGCGGCGGCGGTCGATGCCGCGGCCCTGCGCCGGGCGGTGGCCGATGTGGTGGCGCGTCACGAGGCGCTGCGGGTGCGGTTCGCCGACACCCCGGCCGGCCCCGTGCAGCTGATCGACCCCGCGCCGCGCTTCGTCTGGCAGGAGATCGACCTCACCGCCGCGCCGGAGACGCTGCCCGATCTGCTTGCCGGTTTCGCGGCCGAGCCCTTCGACCTCACCGCCGGTCCGCTGCTCCGCGCCCGGCTGGTCAGGCTCGCGCCCGACCATCGCGTGCTGGCGCTCGCCACCCATCACATCGTCGCCGACGGCTGGTCGATGACGGTTCTGGCACGCGAGATCGCGGCCCTCTGTCGGGGCCGCCCGCTGCCGGCGCCGGTCTCGGGCTGGGGCGACTGGTCGGCGGCCGCGCGCGCGGCGCTCGATCAGGGCCGGCTCGCCGATCAGATCGCCTGGTGGCAGGCCGAACTCGGCCGTGACCATCCGGTGCTGCGCCTGCCCGTCGATCGCCCGCGCAAGGGCGCCCGCAGTGATGCCGGCGGCCGGGTCGAGCGCCGGATCGATGCCGCCGCCATGGCCCGCATCCGTGCCGCCGGCCGCGGTGCCACGCTGTTCGTCACCCTGCTCGCCGCCTTCGACATCCTGTTGCACCGCCAGGGCGGCGACAGCGATATCCGCATCGGCGTGCCGGTCGCCGGCCGCACCGGCCCCGGCACCGAGGACATGGTGGGCTTTTTCGTCAACACCCTGGTGTTGAAGGCCGAGATCACCGGCGGCATGCGCTTCGGCGATCTGGTCGATCAGCTCCGCCGCCGCAGCCTGGAGGCCTGGTCACGCCAGGATGTGCCGTTTGCCGTGCTGGTCGACCGGCTGGGGGGCGAGCGCAGCCTGGAGCGCACGCCGCTTTTCCAGGTGATGTTCAACCTGCAGCAGCAGGATCCCTCCGCCGCCTCGCCGGGGGACGGCATCCATGTCGACATCGTCGAAAACCCGGTCGCCACCGCCCGTTTCGATCTGGTGCTCGATGTCGTGGAGCGCCCCGACGGGCTGCGGCTGGCCTTCGACTATGCCGCCGACATCTTCGAGGCCACCACTGTTGCGCGTCTCGCTGATCAATACCTCTATCTTCTGGGGCAGATCACCAGCGGCGCCGACCCGCTGATCGCCGCTCTTGCCCTGCCGGCACCGCGCCCCGCCGCCCTGCCTGCCGCCCCGGTCCGCCACCGCTTCGACCCCGTCGCGGCCCGGATTCTGCGCCGTGCCGCGCAGCTTCCCACCCGGGAGGCGGTCGCCTGCGAGGGTATAAGGGTCTCTTATGGGGATCTGGACCGGCTCTCCAACCGCGTCGCCGCGGCGCTGATCGCCGCCGGGCTTCAGCCGGAAGAGCGGGTCGGCCTGCTGCTCACCCGCACGGCCGAACTGCCGGCCGCGCTGATCGGCGTGCTCAGGGCCGGCGGCGCCTTCGTGCCGCTGGACCCCGCCTATCCGGAAGACCGGCTGGCCGATATGGCTGCCGATGCCGGCATCCGCCTGGTGCTGGCCGATGCCGCGACCGACGCGGCCCTGGGGCCGCTGCTGGCCGGCCGGCAGGTCATCCGCCTCGACGCCCTGCCGGACGGGGATCGGGCGGCAGGCCCCGTCGCACCCGTGCTGGCCCAGGTCCACCCCCATCAGCTGGCCTATGTCATCTACACCTCCGGCTCCACCGGCCGGCCCAAAGGTGTCGCCATCTCGCAGGATGCCTTCAGCCTGCATATGGACGATTTCCTGGCCACCTACGGCATCGCCGATACCGACGTGGTGCTGCAGCAGTCGACGCTCAATTTCGACGTCGCGCTGCACGAAATGCTGCCGGCGCTGATCATGGGCGGCCGCATCGTCATGCGTGGTCCCGCGATGTGGGACCTCGCGACCCTCAGCCGGGTGCTGGCGGAAGAGCGGGTCACCGTCTCGCGCATTCCCACCGCCTATTGGCAGCAATGGCTGCGCGATCCGCCGCGCGACCTGCCGCATCTGCGCCAGGTCACGGTCGGCGGCGAGGGCCTGCCCGGCGATGCGCTGCGCCGCTGGCGGGAGGGGCCGCTCGGCCATATCCGTCTCGACAATCTTTACGGCCCCACCGAGACCACCGTCGCCTGCATGCACCGCATCACCACGCAGGAGGATGCGGCGTGCCTGATCGTGCCGATCGGCACCGCCTATCCCGGCCGGACGGTCGCGATCATCGATGCCGACGGAAATCACGTACCTGTCGGTGGTTACGGGGAACTCTGCATCCAGGGTGACAGCCTGGCTCGCGGCTATCTGGGCCGCCCCGGCCAGACCGCCGAGCGCTTCGTGCCCGACGAACAGGCCTGCGGGAACGGCGCGCCGGGGGCGCGTCTCTACCGCACCGGCGATCTCTGCCGCATGCGCGCCGACGGGACCGTCGACTTCCTGGGCCGGCTCGACGCCCAGGTGAAGCTGCGCGGGTTCCGCATCGAGCCCGGCGAGATCGAGGCCGCGATGCGTGCCTGCCCGGGCGTGGCGGATGCCGTCGTTGCCCTGATCGGCGCGGGAGAGGGCGCGCGGCTTGCCGGCTACATCACCGGCACGGCCGACCCGGCCATGGTGGCGGCTGCGCTGGGCCGGCGCCTGCCGGCCCATATGGTGCCGGCCACCATCACCCCGCTCGCCGCGCTGCCGCTGATGCCCAATGGCAAGGTGGATCGCAAGGCATTGCCCGAGCCCGGGCTTGCCGCGGCGGGCGAGGCCGTCGCGGCCACCACCGACGCCGAAGCCGCCCTGCTCGATGTCTGGCAAGAGGTGCTGGGCCGCGACGATTTCGGCGTCACCGACGGCTTCTTCGAACTCGGCGGCGACAGCATTCTGAGCCTTCAGGTGGTCGCCCGCGCCCGTGCCGCCGGCTGGGTGATCACGCCCACCCAGATCTTCACCCATCCGCGCATCGACCGCCTGGCCGCGGTCGCCACCCCTGCGGTCACCCGAGAGGTCGCGGCCGAAATCACCGACACGCCCCTGCCGCTCACCCCCATCCAGCAGGGCTTTTTCGACCGCCACCCCGATGGCCCGTCACACTGGAACCAGGCGGTTCTGCTGATCCCCGACCCGGCCGTGACGCCCGAGGCCCTGGGGGCAGCGCTGGCCGCCCTGGTCGCGCGCCATGATGCGCTGCGCCTGCGCTTCGCGGCCGACGATGCCGGGGGCTGGACCCAGCGCGTTGCGCCGGTTGAAACCGCGACGCTGCTGGTTCATCGCGCCATCGCCGCCGATGCGCTTGAAGACGCCTGCAGCGATGTGCAATCCAGCCTCGACATCCGGACCGGGCCGCTGCTCCGTGCCGGCCTCTTCGACCTGCCCGGCGGCGAACGCCGGCTGCTGATCGCCATCCATCATCTGGCGGTGGACGGCGTGTCGTGGCGCATCCTGGGGGCGGATCTCGCCACGGCACTTTCGGGTGCACCGCTGGCCCCCGTGCCCACCCCCTGGAGCCGCTGGGTCGCCGGGCGTGCCGCCCTGGCCGCGACACCCGCACTGGATGACCAGGCCGCCTGGTGGCGCCGGGCGGCAGAGGGGGCCGGACCCTGTTTCCCTGAGCGCCCCTGCTTCCCTGAGCCCCCCTGCTTCCCTGAGCGCAACGCCTTCCCAGAGCACATTGGCCCCCGCGGCCTGACCCTGAGCTGGCAGGCCGATCCCGCGCTCACCGCCGCCCTGATCCAGGATCTGCCCCGCCGCTTCGGCCTGGGGGTCGAAGAGCTGCTGGCCACAACCCTTGCGCGTCTGCTCGCCACCATCACCGGACGCACCCATGTCGGGATCGATCTGGAAGGCCATGGCCGCGATACGGACCCTGCCGATACTGCACCGGCCGCCGATCTCTCGCGCACCATCGGCTGGTTCACCGCCCGCTATACCCTGGCGCTGCCGGGGGCGGGGGATGCCGCCGCCGTCTTGGCCGCCATCCGCCAGATGCTGAAATCGGTGCCCCATGGCGGCCGCGATCGGGGCTGGATCAGGGCGCTGGACGATCTGCCGCGGGCCGATGTCAGCCTGAACTATCTGGGCCGGGTCGATCTGGGTCTTGCCGGCGGCAGCGGTTTCGCGCTCGCCCCGGAAGGCACCGGGCGGCGCACCGCGCCGGGCATCGGGGGCAGCGGCCATGCGCTTGCCGCCGACGCGCTGATCCGCGACGGCCGGCTGGTGATCGACTGGCGCTCCGACGGCGCCCTTGCCGATGCCGCCGCGCTCCGCAACCTGGCCGAGCAGTTCGGCGCCCTGCTGGCCGAACTGGTCGAAACCTGCCGCACCACGCCGCCGGCGCTGGTGCCGGCGGATGTGCCGCTGGCCGGGCTGGACGCGGCGGCCCTGGCGCGGCTTGGCCTCACCCTTGGCGCGACGGAAGATGTCTATCCGGCGACCGGCCTTCAGGAAGGGCTGCTGCTTCATGCCGGCGACGCACAGGACGGTCTTTATATCAATCAGTTGCATCTGGTTCTTGAACCGGAAGCGGATATCGGTGTCCTGATCGACGCCTGGCGGGCCGCCATCCGCCGGCATGCGATCCTGCGCACCCGCTTCGCCTGGGATCATGGCGGTGCCGCGCTGCAGATCGTCATGCGCGATGCCGTGCTGCCGGTCGCGCGTCTCGACTGGCGGGCTCTGGACGCCGACGGCCACGACCGCCGCCTGGCCGCCTGGGCCGCCGAAGACCGTCGCCGCGGCATCGATCCCGCCGTGGCGCCGCTGGCCCGGTTGACGGTGATCGCGCGCCCCGACGGCGGCCACGACCTGTTCTGGACCAGCCATCATGCCTTGAGCGACGGCTGGAGCCTGGCCCTGCTGATGGGCGAGATTGCCGCCGATTATGCCGCCCGCATCGACGGCGCGCCGGCCGGTCTGCCGCCGGTCCGCCCCTGGCGCGACCATGTCGCCGCCACCCTGGATGCCGGTCGCCGCTTCACCCCCTGGTGGCAGGCGGAAGCCGCGCGCCGCGACGATCCGGCCCTGCTGCTGCCGCTGCTGAATGCGCCCGCCCTACCGGCCGGCGAGGTCGCCGCCGGCCCCTTCACCCGCCACACCCCGCAGGGCGAGGCGGCGACCGCCCGCCTCGCCGCCGCGGCCGCGCGCGCCGGCGTCACCCTCGCCACCCTGGTCGAGGCCGCCTGGGCGCTGACCCTCGGTCGTCTCGGCCATCGGAACCAGACCGTGTTCGGCGTCACCATGTCCGGCCGCGGCGCCGACCTCCCCGGCATCGACCGGATGATCGGCCTGTTCATCAACAGTCTGCCGCTTGTGGTGGATCTGCCCGCGGCGATGCCGGTCAGCCAATGGTTGCAGAACATCCAGACCGACGCCGCCAGCCTTCGTGCTGCCGAGGCGACACCGCTCGCCACCGTCCAGCGCGTCACCGGGCTGGCCGGCGATGCCCTGTTCGACAGCCTGCTGGTGTTCGAGAACTACCCCGTCGACGGTGCGCTGGCCGACAGCCGGCTGGGGCGGCTGGTGCGCAGCCTGGCGATGGAGGAACGCACCCATTACGCCGCAACCCTGGCTGCCGTGCCGGGCCGTGGCCTCGATCTGCGCTGGGGCTTCGACGGCGCCCGCGTTTCGCCATCCGATGCCGATCGGCTGACCGCCTGCTTCCTCAACCTGCTGGCGGCGCTGCCCGACCATCTCGACCAGGCTTTGGGCCGCCTCGCCTGGGCGGGCGATGTGCCCCCCCAGGCGGCGGAACACCCCTTCCGGCCCGTCACCGCCCGCCTCGCCGCGGCCGCGGCCGCACACCCGCATGCCATCGCCATCACCTGCGAGGGCGTGTCGATCACCCATGCCGCGCTGGATCGCCATGCGAACCAGGTGGCAGGGCGTGTGGTGGCCGCCGCCCCGGCCCCGGCCACCGCGAACCTGGATCCCGGCCTTCGCCGGGATGACGGGGAAGAGGCCGGGGCGGGCGACGGCATCGGCCTGCCGGCCATCGACGCAGCAGCACCTGCGACCGTCGCGATGCCCCCGTCACGCGCCGACAGTGCCGTTCCGTCCACCAACCTTCATACCGTCATCCCGGCGAAAGGGCGTGTGGTGGCCGTCGCGGCGATGCTGCCCACCGAAGGCGTGGCCGCCGCCCCGGCCACCGCGAACCTGGATCCCGGCCTTCGCCGGGATGACGGGGAAGAGGCCGGGGCGGGCGACGGCACCGGCCTGCCGGCCATCGACGCAGCAGCCCCTGCGACCGTCACGATGCCCCCGTCACGCGCCGACAGTGCCGTTCCGTCCACCAAAACCAATACCGTCATCCCGGCGAAAGGACGTGTGGTAGCCGTCGCGGCGATGCTGCCCACCGAAGGCGTGGCCGCCGCCCCGGCCACCGCGAACCTGGATCCCGGCCTTCGCCGGGATGACGGGGAAGAGGCCGGGGCGGGCGACGGCACCGGCCTGCCGGCCATCGACGCAGCAGCCCCTGCGACCGTCACGATGCCCCCGTCACGCGCCGACAGTGCCGTTCCGTCCACCAAAACCAATACCGTCATCCCGGCGAAAGGACGTGTGGTAGCCGTCGCGGCGATGCTGCCCACCGAAGGCGTGGCCGCCGCCCCGGCCACCGCGAACCTGGATCCCGGCCTTCGCCGGGATGACGGGGAAGAGGCCGGGGCGGGCGACGGCACCGGCCTGCCGGCCATCGACGCAGCAGCCCCTGCGACCGTCACGATGCCCCCGTCACGCGCCGACAGTGCCGTTCCGTCCACCAAAACCAATACCGTCATCCCGGCGAAAGGACGTGTGGTAGCCGTCGCGGCGATGCTGCCCACCGAAGGCGTGGCCGCCGCCCCGGCCACCGCGAACCTGGATCCCGGCCTTCGCCGGGATGACGGGGAAGAGGCCGGGGTGGGCGACGGCACCGGCCTGCCGGCCATCGACGCAGCAGCACCTGCGACCGTCACGATGCCCCCGTCGCGCGCCGACAGTGCCGTTCCGTTCTCCAAAACCAATACCGTCATCCCGGCGAAAGGGCATGTGGTAGCCGTCGCGGCGATGCTGCCCACCGAAGGCGTGGCCGCCGCCCCGGCCACCGCGAACCTGGATCCCGGCCTTCGCCGGGATGACGGGGAAGAGGCCGGGGTGGGCGACGGCACCGGCCTGCCGGCCATCGACGCAGCAGCACCTGCGACCGTCACGATGCCCCCGTCACGCGCCGACAGTGCCGTTCCGTTCTCCAAAACCAATACCGTCATCCCGGCGAAGGCCGGGATCCAGGTTCCTTTCCACCCGAAGACCGCCGCCCACCCCGGCACCCCCGACCTGACCGACACCCCCATCGGCCTCTGCGTCACCCGCGGGCCGGCGCTGGTGGCCGGGCTGGTCGGCATTCTGAAGGCCGGCGCCGTGGCGGTGCCGCTGGACGGCGATCTGCCCGATGCGCGTCTGGCGCAGATCATCGCCGGGGCCGGGCTGTCGCTGGTCGTTGCCGATGCCGCCGGTCGCGATCGTCTCGCCGGCTTCGGCCTGACCATCATCTCCGCAGAAGAGGGCAGCGACGCGGCACCGGCGGTCGATGCCGTCCGCCACCCCCAGGCGCTCGCCTATCTGCTCTACACCTCCGGATCGACCGGCACGCCCAAAGGTGTCGCCATTCCCCATGGTGCCCTGGCCGCCCATCTGGATGACCATGCGGCCCGTTTCGGGCTCAGCGCCGATGATCGCGTGCTGCAATTCTCGACCCTCGCCTTCGATGCCGCCTTCGAACAGCTGCTGCCGATCCTGGCGCTGGGCGGCACGGTGGTGATGCGCGGCCCCGATCTGTGGGATTACGCCACGCTCAATCAGCGACTTGCCGCCGATCGCGTTACCGTCGCCTATCTGCCGACCGGCTATTGGCGGGGCTGGCTCTCCGGCCTGCCCGCGACGGCGCCGGCATCGCTGCGCATGCTGGCGGTGGGGGCGGAAGCCCTGGGCGGGGCCGCGCTCGGCCGCTGGCGGGACGGGCCGCTCGGCCATCTGCCGCTGCTCAACACCTATGGGCCGACCGAGGCCACCATCACCGCCACCGGCCATCTGACCGGGGCTGCCGACATCGCCGCCGCCCAGGTGCCGATCGGCCGGGCCTGGCCGTCGCGGCGGGTGCTGATCCTCGACACCCATGGTAATCCGGTGCCCGAAGGCGGTATCGGCGAGTTGTGCATCGGTGGCCCGGCACTGGCCCGCGGCTATAGCGGCAGCCCCGGCCAGACCGCGGCGCGCTTCGTGCCCGACGCGACCGGCCGCCCCGGCGCGCGGCTCTATCGCACCGGCGATCTCTGCCGGCGCGAGGCCGGCGATGTGTTCCGCTATCTGGGACGTCTCGACGATCAGGTGAAGCTCCGCGGCTACCGGATCGAACCGGCCGAAATCGAGGCCCGGATCCGTGCCCTGCCCGGCATCCGCGATGCCGCGGCCGGCGTGATCGGGCAGGGGGAGGCGGCACGCCTCGTCGCCCATATCGTCGGCGATGCGACGCCCGAGGCGGTGCGTGCCGCACTTACCCGCGATCTGCCGGGCTGGATGGTGCCGCAGGCGATCCTGCCCCTCGACGCGCTGCCGCTGACGCCGGCGGGCAAGCTCGACCGCCGGGCCCTGCCGGTACCGGCGGCAGATCTCCCGGCGCATCAGGCGCCGCGGACCGGGGCCGAACGCCTTATGGCCGGCCTCTGGTCGGCCGTGCTCGGCATTAAAAATCCCGGCGTCACCGACGACTGGTTCGCGCTCGGCGGCGATTCGATCCAAAGCCTGCAACTGGTCGCCCGTGCCCGCGCGGCGGGGCTGAAGCTCACCACCCGGCAGATCCTGGAACATCCGCGGATCAAGGATCTGGCCCGGCTTGCCGTTCCGATCAGCGAAACGCCTGATCTTCCGGTGGCCGATGGCGCGGCCGCCGATCCCTTCGCGGCCGTCCGCCAGGTCTTCGCCGAGCTGGGCGAGCCTTTCGACGCGGTCGAGGATGTCTATCCCGCCACCCCTCTGCAACAGGGCCTGCTGTTCCACGCCCGCACCGGTGCCCGCGACGGGCTTTATGTCAACCAGCTGCGCATCACCGTCGACGGCCCGGTCGATCGGCAGGCGCTGGCCGGCGCCTGGCGGGCGGCGATCGCCCGCCATCCGATCCTGCGCACGCGTTTCGAATGGCGGCATGGCGGCGAGGCCTTGCAGGTTGTCCAGCGCGTCGCTGAACCGGTGGTGATCGAAGAGGATCACGGCCTTGCCGACCTGGCGGCGCATGAGAGCCGGCTTCGCGCCTGGCGGGCGGAAGATCTGGCCCGCGGCTTCGATCTCACCCGCGCGCCGCTGGCCCGGCTCGCCATCCTCCGCCGTCCCGATGGCGGCAACGAGCTGATCTGGACCGCCCATCACGTCATCACCGACGGCTGGAGCACCGCGCGGCTGCTGGCCGAAATCGCCACCGACTATGCCGCCCGCCGGGCCGGCGGCGTGGCCGATATCCCGGCGCCGCGCCCCTGGCGCGACTATGTCGCCTGGGCGGCCGCCCGCCCCGATGCGGCGGCGTGGTGGCAGGAACAGGCGGCGCGGCTGGCCGATCCGGTGACGCTGGCCACCGCTTTCGGCGACGTCACCCCGGCCGAGCCGGCTGCAACCGATGATCATTTGATTATCCTGGATGACAATCTTTCGGAGTCTCTGCGACGTCTCGCCCGTCGGAACGGCGTGACCCTCGCCACGGTGATGCAGGGCGCCTGGGGCCTGTTGCTGGCCCGCGCGGGCGGCGGCCGGCAGGCGCTGTTCGGCATCACCACCGCCGGCCGCCCGCCCGAACTCGACGGGGTCGAGGCCATGCAGGGGCCGTTCATCAACAGCCTGCCGCTGCTGGTCGACACCGCCCCGGGCCGGGCGCTCGGCGCCTGGCTGCGCGATCTCCATGCGCTGGGCGGCGCGCTGCGCGAGGTGGAACACAGCCCGCTGGCCCGGGTGCAGCGCTGGATGGGGCGGAGCGGCGATGCGCTGTTCGACAGCCTGCTGGTGTTCGAGAACTACCCCGCCGACCGCGCTTTGGGCGACACCGCCTTCGGCGGCCGCATCGCCGGGGTCGAGACCACCGAGCGCACCCATTACCCGCTGACGCTCGCCATCGCGCCCGATGCCGCCATCACCCTGGGCTTCGGCTTCGATCCGGCGCGGCTGCCGGCCGATCTGGTGGCGCGGATCGCCGGCCTTTATCGCGACCTGCTGGGGCGTCTGGCGGAAGCGGCCGATGATACGCCTCTCGGCGCGCTCCGCCTCACCGACCAGGGCATGCCAGAGGTCAACGCCCCCGCAAGCCCGGACGTCGTCACCCGCATCGCCGCCCGGATCGCCGCCACCCCCGCGACCATCGCGCTCCGCACGGGCGGCGAGGGCTGCGACTACGCCACCCTCGGCCACCAGGCCGGCGGGATCGCGCGGCGCCTGCGCTCTGCCCCTGCCACCGCAAACCTGGATCCCGGCCTTCGCCGGGATGACGGGGGAGAGGAAGGAGGGCAGGCCGGCGCCGCCGTGCCGGCCATGAACGCCGCATCGCCGCTGTCACACGATGAGGGCGCCACTCTCGGCCACCAGGCCGGCGGGATCGCGCGGCGCCTGCGCTCTGCCCCTGCCACCGCAAACCTGGATCCCGGCCTTCGCCGGGATGACGGGGGAGAGGAAGGAGGGCAGGCCGGCGCCGCCGTGCCGGCCATGAACGCCGCATCGCCGCTGTCACACGATGAGGGCGCCACCCTCGGCCACCAGGCCGGCGGGATCGCGCGGCGCCTGCGCTCTGCCCCTGCCACCGCAAACCTGGATCCCGGCCTTCGCCGGGATGACGGGGGAGAGGAAGGAGGGCAGGGCGGCGCCGCCGTGCCGGCCATGAACGCCGCATCGCCGCTGTCACACGATGAGGGCGCCACCCTCGGCCACCAGGCCGGCGGGATCGCGCGGCGCCTGCGCTCTGCCCCTGCCACCGCAAACCTGGATCCCGGCCTTCGCCGGGATGACGGGGGAGAGGAAGGAGGGCAGGCCGGCGCCGCCGTGCCGGCCATGAACGCCGCATCGCCGCTGTCACACGATGAGGGCGCCACCCTCGGCCACCAGGCCGGCGGGATTGCGCGGCGGCTGATCACGGCCCCTGCCACCGCAAACCTGGATCCCGGCCTTCGCCGGGATGACGGGGGAGAGGAAGGAGGGCAGGGCGGCGCCGCCGTGCCGGCCATGGCCGCCCCATCGCCGCTGTCACACGAGGGCGGTGCCGTTCCGTTCTCCAAAATCAATACCGTCATCCCGGCGAAGGCCGGGATCCAGGTTCCTCACCGCCCGAAGAACATTGCCGATCGGGCCACTGCCGAGGGGCACCTCCTGCCCCCCGACACCCCCATCGGTCTCTGCGTCACGCGCGGGCCCGACCTCGTCGCCGGCTTCCTGGGCATTCTGGCGGCGGGCGGGGCGGTGCTGGCGCTGGATCCCGATCTGCCGGATGCCCGGCTGCATCTCATGCTGGAAGATGCCGGCGTGACCCGGGTGGTGGTCGATGCCATGGGCCGCGCGCGCCTCTCTGGCCTTGCCCGGGATCTGATCCTCGTCGACGTCGCGGGCGAGGGCGCGCCGCTGGTCGTCGCCCATCTTCACCCTGACCGAATCGCCTATCTGATCTACACCTCCGGCTCCACCGGCCGGCCCAAGCCGGTTGCGGTGTCGCATGGCGCGCTGGCGGTTCATGTCGATGACTACATCGCCGGATATGGGTTGACCGCAGAGGATCGCGTGCTGCAGGTCTCGACCTTCGGCTTCGATGCCGCGATCGAGCAGCTGCTGCCCGCCCTCACCATCGGGGCACGGGTGGTGATGCGCGGTCCCACCCTCTGGTCGGCGGAAGAAATCACCGCCGAACTGGCCGCCGAGGCGGTGACGGTCGCCTATCTGCCCACCGGCTATTGGCGGATGTGGCAGGCGGCGCCGGGCCGGGCGGATCTGCCCGCCCTCCGCCTGGTCACCACCGGCGGCGAGGCGCTGGCCGGGGCGGCGCTGGCCGACTGGCTGGCGGGCCCCCTCGGCCACGTGCCCTTCCTGAACAGCTATGGCCCGACCGAGGCGACCATCACCGTCTCGGCCCATCGCAGCCGGGCGGCCGACGCCCTGCTGCCGGTGGTGCCGATCGGCACCGCCTGGGGCGGGCGGAGCCTCGCCGTCCTGGATGCCGAGGGCGACCCGGTTCCGGAAGGCGGAACCGGTGAACTCTGCATCGGCGGCCCGGCGCTGGCCCGCGGCTATCCGGGCCGGCCGGGGCTGACCGCCGAACGCTTCGTGCCGGCCCCCGGCGGCGGCCGCCTCTACCGCACCGGCGATCTGGCCCGCCGGGGCCCCGACGGCGCGATCCGCTTCCTGGGCCGCATGGACGGACAGATCAAGCTCCGCGGCTTCCGCATCGAGCCGGGCGAGATCGAGGCCGCCTTGCGCAACGAGGCCGGCATCCGCGATGCCGTGGTGGTTCTGGCGGATCAGGGCCGGGATGGCGAGGCCGCACGGCTCGTGGCCTATGTCACCGGCACGGCCGATCCCGACCGGCTGAAACAGGCCCTCGGCCACCGTCTGCCCGGCCATATGGTGCCGCAGGCGATCGTGGTGCTCGACCGGCTGCCGCTGACCCCGGCCGGCAAGCTCGACCGCAAGGCGCTGCCGGCCCCGGAGGCACCCCCGGCGCTGCCGGTCACCCTGCCGCGCGATGCCGTCGAAACCGCTCTGCTCGATCTGTGGCGCGGCCTGCTGGGGCGCGCGGATTTCGGCATCGACGATGACGTCTTCGACCTCGGCGCCGATTCGATCCTCAGCCTGCAGCTGGTCTCGCGCGCCCGCCGTGCCGGGCTGGTGCTGACCCCCGCCCGGGTCTTCGAACATCCCCGCATCCGCGACCTCGCGGCCGCGGCCGGCCGCATCGACGCGGCGGGGGGCGGCGGGATCCTGGCGCAGGGCGACATCATCGGCCGCGCCCTGCCGCTCACCCCCATCCAGGCGGCCTTCTTCGAGATGTACCCGCAAGGTCCGTCGCACTGGAACCAGTCCGTGCTGCTCACCATCGACGGATCGGTCGGGCCCGACGATCTCCGCGATGCGCTCGACGCGCTGGTTGCCGCCCAGGATGCCCTGCGCCTGCGCTTCGCCACCGACGGTCAGGGGCGCTGGACCCAGAGCGTTGCACCGGACGAGACGGCAGAACTGCTCCGGGTCATGGCGATCGGCGACGAGGCGGCCGATCTGGACCGGGCGGGCGAGGCGATCCAGGCCTCGCTCGACATCCGTACCGGCCCGCTGATCCGCGCCGGGCTGTTCCGCCGCCCATCGGGCGACCGGCTGCTGATCGCCATCCACCATCTGGCGGTGGACGGTGTCTCGTGGCGGATCCTGCTCGAAGATCTGGCCCGCGGCGCCGCCACCCGCCCGGTTCTGCCCTGGAGCCGCTGGGTGGACGCCCAGGCGGCCTATGCCGCGGGGCCGGCCGTCGCCGCCGAACTGCCCTGGTGGCAGGCGGCCCTGGGCCAGGCCGCGCCGGCCTTCCCCGCCACCCGCAGCGGCGACCGCCGCCAACACGACCAGCTCTTCGACACCGCGCTCACCACCCGCCTGATCACCGATCTGCCGCGCCGCTGGCGGATCGGCGTCGACGAGGTGCTGCTCGCCGCACTCGCCGCCAGCCTCGCCGAGGCGGGTTCGCAACTGTTGGTATCTCTTGAAGGCCATGGTCGTGAAGAGGTTGTGGAAGGCGCCGATCTCAGCCGCACCATCGGCTGGTTCACCACCCGGTTCCCGGTGGTCGTGCCGGTGAGGGAGGATCCGGGCGACCTGCTCACCGGGGTCAAATCCGCCCTGCGATCGGTGCCGGTCAAGGGGCTGAACTGGGGCTGGCTGCGCCATGGCGCCGATCCGGCGCTGGCCGCCGCCGCCCGGGCGCTGCCCGCGCCCGATATCGGCTTCAACTATCTGGGTCGGTTCGGCGAGGCCGGGGCCGGTGACGGGGCCGACAGCCGCTTCGGCTTCTCACGAGAGGCCGCCGGCCGCTCGGTGGGGGTCGAGACACCGGCGGGCCTGGCGCTCGACGTGAACGCGATGGTGGTCGACGGCCGGCTGTCGGTGTCGTGGCGCCACGATACCGGCGCGCTTGGCCCCGACCGGCTGGCCGCCCTGGCCGGGCGTTTCGCGGTGCGGCTTGCCGCCCTCATCGACCACGCCCTTGCCAACGAGATGCGGGCCACCCCGCAGGATTTCGACATCGATATCGACCAGGACGCGCTCGACGACCTGCTCGCGGAGATCGACGGATGACCATGGACAGCCATCACCGCCACGACGACGCGCCGGACACGACCCCGGCCGCTTCCCTGCCTGGTTTCCGCGACAAGAGCAATGTGGCCGAGATCTTCTATCTGTCGGCGTTGCAGCAGGGCATGCTCGCCCATGCGCTGAAGGGCGGCGACGACGCCTACCACATCCGCCATGTCTTCGAAATCGCCGGGAATTTCGATCCCGAGCGCTTCGCCCGGGCCTGGGGCGCGGTGGTCGCCCGCCATGCCATGCTCCGCGCCGATATCCGCTGGCGCGAGATCCCGAAGCCCGTGCATATCGTCTATCGCCGCACCGCCGGTTCGCTCGCCACGGCCGACTGGCGTGGCCTCGACCCGGCGGCGCAGGCGGCGCGGCTGGATGCCGACCGGGCCACCGCCCGTGCGGCCGGCTTCGATTTCGCCCGCGCCGCCGATCCGGCCGTGCAGCTGATCCGCATCGCCGATGACCGCTGGTGGTTCACCTGGCGCTTTCACCATGTCCAGCTGGATGGCTGGAGCGTCGCCCGCATCCTGGCCGACCTGCTGGCCGCCTATCGGGGCGAGGCGCCGGCCGCCCCGGCGCCCTCGTTCCGCAGCCACATCAAATGGCTGGAGGGGCGCGACCTCGCCGCCGCCGATGCCTGGTGGCAGGCGGAGCTGGCCGGCGTCGAGGCCGCGACCCCGCTGCCCCCCGCCCTGGGGCCGTTCAGCGCGGGCCATGCCGAGCGTATCCGCCATCTGGAGGCCGATACCACCGCCGCCCTCGACCGGCTGGCCCGGCGGGCCGGCACCACGCTGTCGACCCTGCTTCAGGCCGCCTGGGGCTGGCTGCTCGCCACCCATGCCGGCACCGATACGGCGCTTTTCGGCGTCACCCTCTCGGGCCGACCGGCGGAACTCGACGGGGTGGAGCAGATCGCGGGCCTGTTCATCAACACCCTGCCGCTGCGCGTCACGCTCGATCGCAGCCTCAGCGTCACCGACTGGCTGGCGGCTGCCGGGCGGCGGATGAATGCGCTTCGCCCCCATGACCATGTGCCGCTCGCCCGCATCCGCGGCCTGGCGCCGGCGGTGGACGGCCCGCTCTTCGACACCATTCTGGTGGTCGAGAACTTCCCGGTCGATGCGGCCCTCGGTGCGGCGGACGGTGACATCACCATCCGCGTGCCCGGCCCGGCCATGCCCGATGACGGCGTCATCGCCACCGACGGCCGCAACCATTATCCACTCAGCCTGATCGCCGAAACCGGCCCGCGGCTGAAACTGGTTCTGGCCTATGATCTCGCCCGCTATGGCCATGACGACATCGCCCGGCTGATGGCGCAGCTGGTTCAGGTGCTGGCGGCGCTGCCCGCCGCCGCCGACCGGCCGCTCGGCTGCTTCTCCCCCTTCGGCGCGGCGCCGCGCCGGGCGTCGCCGGTGCCGGCCGCAGTGCTGCCCGACCATCTGGCGCGCCATGATCCGGCGGCGGTCGCGGTGGTCGACGGCGCCCGCGCCATCACCTATGGGGACCTCGCCCGCGATGCCGCGCGGCTCGCCGCCCGGCTCGGCGCGCTCGGGGTCAGGCCCGGCGACCGGGTGGCGCTGATCGCCCCCCGCTCGGCCGGGTTCGTTGCGGCGGTTCCAGGCATCTGGCGGGCGGGTGCGGCCTATGTGCCGCTCGACCCCGCGGCCCCGGCGTCACGCCTCGCCGATCAGATCGGCGATTGCCGGGCCCGCGCGGTGATCGGCCCCGATGGCGATCTGCCGGCCGATCCGGCCGGGTGGGGCGATGAGCAAGCCCCGGCCGTGCCGCTGCACCCGGCGGCCGAGGCCTATGTCATCTTCACCTCGGGCTCCACCGGCCGGCCCAAGGGCATCGCCGTGTCGCATGGCGCGCTCGCCGCCTATCTGGAGGGGCTGGTGGCCCGGCTCGCTCTCGGCAACGATCCGCTCCGGGTCGGCTGGGTGTCGACGCCGGCCGCCGATCTGGGCCATACCGCGCTCTTCGGCGCGCTCCGCCTCGGCGCCGAACTGCATATCGCCGACGAGGCGCGGATCTTCGATCCCGACCGCTTCGGCGCCTGGATGGCCGATCATGCCATCGATCTGATCAAGATCGTGCCGGCCCATCTGGCGGCCCTGCTGGAGGCGGCGGAGCCCGCCCGCATCCTTCCCCGCCGGGCGCTGGTGCTGGGGGGAGAGGCGCTGACGGCAGGGCTTGCCGCCCGCATCGCAGACCTCGCCCCCGGCTGCCGGCTGATCAATCATTACGGCCCCAGCGAAACCACCGTCGGCGTGCTCACCGACGAAGGCGGCACGGCCGATGCCGGCCGCCATCCTCTGGGGCGCCCCCTCGACCATGCCACGGTCCGCATCCTCGACCGTGCCGGCAACCCGGTCGCCCCGGGCATGGCCGGCGAAATCGTCATCGGCGGCGCAACGCTCGCCCATGGCTATGTCGGCCGCCCCGGCCAGACGGCCGAGCGCTTCATCCCCGACGACGCCGGCCTGCCCGGCAGCCGGGTGTATCTGAGCGGCGATCGCGGCCGCATGCGCGACGACGGCCGGACCGACTTCCTGGGCAGGCTCGACGATCAGGTCAAGATCCGGGGCTATCGCGTTGAACCGGAAGAGGTTGCGACCGTGCTGCGCAGTCTGCCCGGCGTCGCGGCTGCAACCGTGATCGCCCGTCCCGATGCCCATGGCCGGTTGCGGCTTCTGGGCTATGCCGCGGGTCAGGGGCTCGACGGCGCCGCCCTCCGCCAGGCGCTGGCCGACTGCCTGCCCGATGCGCTGGTGCCGGCGGCGGTGATGGTGCTGGACCGCCTGCCGCTCACCCCCAACGGCAAGATCGACCGCAAGGCACTGCCCGACGAGCCGGGCGCCGAGGCGGCGGCGGCGGCCCCCGCGACACCGGGCCCGCGCACCGCCACCGAAACCGCGCTTCATGCCATCTGGTGCCAGGTGCTGAAGCGCGACGATATCGGCGTCACCGACAATTTCTTCGCAAGCGGCGGCGATTCGATTCTCAGCCTTCAGCTGGTCGCCCGCGCCCGCAAGGCCGGGCTGAAGCTCACCCCCAAACAGGTCTTCGATCATCCCGAGATTGCGCGTCTGGCGGCGCTGATCGACGGCGCGGCACCGGCCGTCGCCCCGGCCGCGCAGCCGGACGCCCCGCGCCTGCCGCCCGAGCATGTCGCCGTTCTCGAAGCTTTGGCCCAAAGCGGGGTGGCCCAAAGCGGTGTGGCCCAAAGCGGGGTGGGCCAAAGCCTCGACGGCGTGACCGACATCCTGCCCGCCACCCCCGTGCAGCGCGGCATGATCTTCCACACGCTGGATGCCGGTCGCTCCGGCGTCTATGTCAACCAGCTGCGCCTCACCTTCCGCGGTCGCATCGATCCTGCCGCCCTCGATGCCGCCTGGGCGGGGGCGATCGCGCGCCATCCGGCCCTGCGCACCCGCTTCGAATGGCGCCATGGCGGCGACCTGCTCCAGATCGTGCATGAAGCGGCCGCGGCGCCGGTCACCGTGCTCGACTGGTCGTCTTTGCCGGCGGCGGCGGCCCTGGCGCGGATGGAAGACTGGCTGGCCGACGACATCGCCCGCGGCGTCGATCTGACCCGCGCCCCCGCCATGCGCCTTGCCGTGATCCGGCGTCCCGATGGCGGCGACGACCTGGTCTGGACCAACCACCACGCCATCACCGACGGCTGGAGCACCAGCCTGGTTCTGGCCGAACTCGCCCGTGACTATGCCGCGCGCATCGAGGGCCGCAGCATCGATCTGCCGGCACCGCCCCACAGCCGCAGCTATGCCGTCTGGCTTGCCGCCCAGCCCGACCCCGAGCCCTGGTGGCGCCGCCAGATCGCCCGCATCGACCGGCCGGCCCTGATCACCGAAGCGCTGATCACCAAAGCCCTAATCACCAATGGCCTGGCCGCCCCGGCAGAGGCCGCCCCCGACCACCATCAGCTGCGTGTCCTGCTCGACACCGACATCACCGACCGCCTCACCGCCGCGGCGCAGCGCGAACGGGTCACCCTCAACACCCTGATCCAGGGCGCCCTGGCGCTGCTGCTCGGCCGCTATGGCGGCCGCAGCCAGGCCGTGTTCGGCGTGACCCTCGCCGGCCGGCCGGCCGATCTGCCGGGGGTGGAGGCGATGGCCGGCGCCTTCCTCAACACCCTGCCGGTCTGGATCGACCTGCCCGCCGATGCCGCCCCCGGCCCCTGGCTGCGCGACATCCAAAAGTTGAATGCTGAACTCCGTTCAGTTGAATTTTCCAGCCTGACCGATGTCCAGCGCTGGTCGGGCCTTGCGGGTGACGGGCTGTTCGACACGCTGCTGGTGTTCCAGAACTTCCCCGTCGAGGCGGCACTGGCCGATCTCGAAACCCAGCTTGGGCTGGCCGATGCCGATGCCCGGACCCGCAGCCATTATGCGCTGGAACTGATGGTGGTGCCGGGCGACCGGCTGGATCTGCGCTGGAACCATGATGCCGCCCGTCTCGGCGACGCGCAGGTGGCGCAGCTGCACCGCCATTTCCTGCGCCTGCTCGACCGTCTGGCAGAGGGGGAGGGCGTGCTGGGCCGCATCGACATGCTCGATGCCGACGATTGCGCCGAACTGGTCCTGGCCCGCAACCGCACCGCCGAAGCCTGGGATCTGGATTGCCGCATCCACGACCTCATCGCGCCCTGGGCCGTCCGCAGCCCCGATGCCCCCGCGGTGATCGCCGCCGATGGCCGGGTGCTGGACCATGCCGGGCTGGATGCCGCCGCCAACCGGCTGGCCCATCGCCTTCAGGCCGCCGGCATCGGTGCCGACGCCGTGGTCGGCCTGTGCCTGCCGCGCGGGCCCGAGGCGGTGATCGCCATGCTGGCGGTGATGAAGGCGGGCGGCGCCTGGCTGCCGCTCGATCCGGCCCTGCCCGACGACCGCCTGGCCTATATGGTCGAAACGGCCGGTGCCCGGTTGGTGATCGCTGCGACCGATGCCGCGGCGCGGTTCCCCGCCCATCCGGTGATCGGCCCCGATGGCGGCGACCACCCGGCCACAGCGCCGCTCTGCCCGGCCACGCCCGACACGCTCGCCTATGTCATCTTCACCTCCGGCTCCACCGGCCGGCCGAAGGGGGTGATGATCCCGCATCGTGGGGCGGTGAACTATCTGCGCTATGGCGCTGCGGCCTATATGGATGCGGACACGGCGGAACCCGGCCGGGCGGCGGGGGCGGGCGCGCCGGTCAATACCGCGCTCGGCTTCGATGCCACCATCACCAGCCTGTTTCTGCCGCTGGTCACCGGCCGCGCGGTCCATCTTCTGCCCGAGACGGGGGAGATCGAGGCCCTGGCCGCCCTTCTCTCAGGCTCTCGTCTCTCAGGCTCTCATGACTTCAGCCTGGTCAAGCTGACCCCCGCCCATGTCGAGGCGCTGAACCATCTGAACCCGGCCGGCGCCTATGCCGGCCATGCCCGTGCCCTGATCATCGGCGGCGAGGCGCTGACCGCCGCGGCGGTGGCACCCTGGCTGGCCGACGCCCCGGCCACCCGGCTGATCAACGAATACGGCCCCACCGAAACCGTGGTCGGCTGTGCCGTGCATCAGGTCACCGCGGCCGATCTTGCCGGCGACATCATGCCGATCGGCCGGCCGATCGCCAATACCCGCCTGCTGGTGCTGGACGATGATCTCCGCCCGCTGCCCGACGGCGCGGCCGGGGGGCTCTATATCGGCGGGGCGGGGCTCGCCCGCGGCTATGCGGGCCGCCCGGGCCTGACCGCCGAGCGCTTCCTGCCCGACCCCTTCCACCCGGGGGCGCGTCTCTATCGCACCGGCGATCTGGCCCGCTGGCGGGAAGATGGCAGCCTGGACTATCTGGGCCGGCTGGACGATCAGGTGAAGATCCGCGGCCATCGCATTGAACCGGGAGAGATTCAGGCGGTGCTGGCCGCCCATCCCTCCGTCGCCCGCGCCGCGGTGATCGCGCGCCCGGGCCCCGCCGGCGCCCTGCGCCTTCTGGCCTATGCCGTGCCCAGATCCGCTGAGGCCGCCGATCCGGCGGCCCTGCTCGCCCATCTTTCGGCGCGGCTGCCGCATTACATGGTGCCGGCGCAGGTCATGCTGCTGGATGATCTGCCGCTGACCGTCAACGGCAAGCTCGATCGCCGGGCGCTGCCCGATCCCGACCGCCAGGCGGGGCAGGGCGTTGCCGCCGCCGACCCGCTTGAAGCGGCGCTGCTCGACATCTGGCAGGGCGTGCTGAACCGGCGCGATATCGGCGTCACCGATGATTTCTTCGATCTGGGCGGCGATTCGATCATGAGCCTGCAGGTGGTCGCCCGTGCCGCCCGCGCCGGCATCCGCATCACCGCCCGCCAGATCTTCGACCATCCGCGCATCGACCGTCTGGCGCGCGCCGCCCGTGCCGCCGAAGCCGCCGCCGCCGAGGCGGAAATGACCGGCACGCCCCTGCCGCTGACCCCCATCCAGGCCTGGTTCTTCGACCGCCATCCCGACGGCCCGAACCACTGGAACCAGTCGGTGCTGCTGCGCTCGCGTGAGGCCATCGACATCGCCGCCCTCGACCGGGCGCTGAAGGCGATCGTCGCCCGTCACGACGCCCTGCGCCTGCGCTTCGAAACCGACGAGGCCGGGCGCTGGCGGCAGCATGTGGCCGAAATCGAGACCGCGGATCTGCTCCGCGTCGCCCGCCTCGACGATGCCGCGGCCCTGGATGCGGCGGGGGATGCGGTGCAGGCCAGCCTGGACATCAGGACCGGCCCGCTGCTCCGCGCCGGCTGTTTCAGCCTCCCCGGTCACGGTGCCGAACCCGGTGGGGAACCGGGGGGCGACCGCCTGCTGATCGCCATCCATCATCTGGCCGTCGACGGCGTGTCGTGGCGCATCCTGCTCGACGACCTTCAGGCCGCCTATGATGCCGCGCTGGCCGGCCGGCCGATCGACCTGCCGGCCCCGCCCGCGGCCTGGAGCCGCCATGTCCTGCGCCAGGCGGGCCGCCTGGCCGATGGCGCGGCGCTCGGCGCCGAACTCCGCTGGTGGCAGGATCATCTCTCGGGGGCAGCCCCGGTCTGGGGTCCCGCCCGTTCCGGCGGCCGGCTGGAACAGGAACGGGTGGTGGCCGAAGCCGTCACCCGCCGCCTGCTCAGCGATGTGCCGCGCCGCTACCGGGTCACGGTCGAAGAGGTGCTGCTGGCCGGCCTTGCCCGCGCGCTCGGCCGGGCCACCGGCCGCGACAGCGTGCTGGTGGCGCTGGAGGGCCATGGCAGAGACGATCGCGCGGGGGAAAACGGCGGAGCCGATCTCTCCCGCACCATCGGCTGGTTCACCACCCATTACGACGTCGCTCTGCCGACCGGGAGCGATGAGAGGGGGGGCGACGATGCCCGCCTGCTGGCCGATCTGCGCAGCCGCCTGCGCAGCCTGCCGGCGCGCGGTGCCGATCGCGGCCTGCTGGCGCTGGCGGCAGACCCCGCCATCGTCGAAGCCGCCCGGGCGCTGCCGGCCGCCGATATCGGCTTCAACTGGCTCGGCCGCTTCGACGGCAGTCTGGAAGAGGGGGGGCGTTTCTCGCTCGGCACCGAAACCGCCGGCCGCAATATCGGCCGCCGCGGCCCCATGCGTCATGCGATCGAGATCAACGCCGCGGTGACCGACGGCCGGTTGCGCATCGGCTGGCGCCATGATCCGGCCGTCGTGACCGAAGCGGTGATGACCCGGATCGTCGAGGGCTTCGAAGCGGCGCTGACCGATCTCGTCAGCCATTGCCTGACCGCCGACCCGATCCCGGTCGCGGCCGATTTCCCGCTGGCAGCTCTGGATGAGGCCGGATTTGGCCGGCTTCAACTGGCGCCGGGCGAGGTGGAGGACATCTACCCCGCCACCCCCGTGCAGCAGGGCCTGCTCTTCCACAGCCTGCGCCATCCGGGGCAGGGGGTTTATGTCAACCAGCTGCGCGTCACGCTGGACGGCACGCCCGATATCGATGCGCTGGGCCGGGCCTTCGCCGCGGCGATGACCCGCCATCCGATCCTGCGCACCAGTTTCGACTGGCGCCATGGCGGCGCGGCGCTGCAGCTGGTCCACCGCCGCGTCACCCTGCCGATCGACGTGCATGAATGGTCGGGGGCAGAGGATTACGAGGCCGCACTGGCCGGCTGGCTGGCCGAAGACCGCGCCCGCGGCTTCGACCCCGCCATTGCCCCGCTGATGCGCCTGGCCCTGTTCCGCCGCCCGGATGGCGGGAACGATCTGGTCTGGACCCTTCACCATGCCTTGACCGATGGCTGGAGCACCGCCCGTCTGCTCCATGAAATCGCCCGCGACTACGAGGCCTTCACCGATCCGGAGCCGGCCGGCGCCGGTGCCGGCATTCCGGCCCCCACCCCCTATCGCGACTATATCGCCTGGCTGCTCCGCCAGCCCGACCCGGCGCCCTGGTGGCGGGCCCAGGCGGCACGCATCGCCGACCCGGCCGGCATCACCCAGGTACTGCCCCCGCCTGCCGGCATCTCCCCTGGCGCGCCGGTCCCCGCCACGCACCGCCTGGACCGCCCGGCGCCCGAAGCGCTGACCCGCGCCGTCGAGGCACTGGCGCGGCGCGAGCGGGTGACGCTCGCGACCGTTCTTCAGGGCGCCTGGGCGCTGCTGCTCGGCCGCATGGGCGGGCGGGGCCAGGCGGGATTCGGCCTCACCGTCTCGGGCCGCCCGGCCGATCTGCCGGGGGTGGAGCGCATGGCCGGGCCGTTCATCAACAGCCTGCCGGTCTGGATCGATCTGCCCCCCGCCGCCCGGCTGGGCGACTGGCTGCGCGACATCCAAAAGTTGAACGTAGAAATGCGTTCGGTTGAACACAGCAGTCTTGCCGACATCCAGCGCCAGACCGGCCGTTCCGGCGACGGCCTGTTCGACAGCCTGCTGGTGATCGAAACCTATCCGGTGGAAACCGCCGCCGGCGGCACCCGCCTCGGCGCCCGCACCCGCGCCATGTCGATGGTGGAGCGCACCCATTACCCGCTGGTGCTGGCGGCAGTGCCCGGGGCCCGGCCAGATCTACCCGGCACGAGGCTCGATCTGCGCTGGGGGTGGGATGGTGCGCGGCTGGCGGGCGATGCGGTCGCCCGTCTGGCCGATGCCTTCCTCGACCTGCTCACGGCCTTCACCGCCGCCGATGCCGCCCGGCTGCCGCTCGGCGCGGTGGCGCTGCCGGCACCGGTGCCGGCCCCGGCCGTCATCCACGATGTTCATCCGGTGCATGAGCGTTTCGCCGCCATCGCCGCCCGCCTGCCCGATCGCGAGGCGGTGGCCTGCGGCGACCGGCGCCTCGACTATGGCCAGCTCGATCGCTGGTCCAGCCGCATCGCCCGGGCGCTGCTGGCGGCGGGGGTGCGGCCCGAAACCCGGGTGGGCCTTGCGGTTGAACGCTCGGTCGGGCTGGTCGCGGCCATTCTGGGTGCGCTCCGCGCGGGCGCGGCCTATGTGCCGCTCGATCCCGACTACCCGGCCGACCGGCTGCGCCACATGATCACCGATGCCGGGCTCACCCTGCTGCTGGTCGGTCCCGAAGCGGCGCGACTGCTCGCACCGGTTGTGGAAACGCTTCCAAATGGTTGCAGGCTGATCGACGTCACCGCCCTCGACGCCCCCGACCCTCTCGACGACAGCCCGGTGACGATGCCGGTCCTGCCCGATCAGCTGGCCTATGTCATCTACACCTCGGGCTCCACCGGCCTGCCCAAGGGGGTCGGCATTTCCCATGCCGCGCTCAGCCGCCATTTCGACGACTTCATCCCGGCCTTCGCCTATGGGCCAGAGGATGCCGGGCTGCAGTTCTCGACGGTCAATTTCGATGCGGCGATCGAACAGATGCTGCCGCTGCTCACCCTGGGCGGTCGGGTGGTGCTGCGCGGGCCCGGGATGTGGTCGGCGGAAGAGCTGACCCGCGTGCTGGTCGCGGAACGGCTGACCATCGCCGACATTCCAACCGGTTTCTGGCAGCATTGGGCGCGCGACCCGTCGCTTCACCTGCCGCATCTGCGCCGGGTGACGGTCGGCGGCGAGGCGCTGCCGCCCGATGCGCTGGCGCGCTGGAAGGCCGGCCCCCTGGCGCATGTCCGGCTCGACAACCGCTATGGCCCCACCGAAGCCGCCATCTCGGCGCTTTATCACGAAACCCGGGCCGAAGACGGGGCCCGGCCGCCGGTGCCGATCGGCCGCACCTATCCCGGCCGCAGCGCCGTCATTCTCGGCACCGACGGCAGCCCCGTGCCCCTGGGCGGCATGGGTGAACTCTGCATCGGCGGCCCGGCGCTGGCCCGCGGCTATCTGAACCGCCCGGGCCAGACGGCGGAGCGTTTCGTGCCGGATCCCTTCGGGGCGCCGGGCGCGCGGCTCTACCGCAGCGGCGATCTCTGCCGCCTGCGCGAAGATGGTGTGGTGGTCTTCCTCGGCCGCATCGACGCCCAGGTCAAGCTGCGCGGTTTCCGGATCGAGCCGGGGGAGATCGAGGCGCTGCTCAGGGCCGAACCCGGTGTCGAGGATGCGGTCGTGGCGGTGCGGGGGGATCGCCTGCTCGCCTGGGTTGCGGGTGATGAGAAAATCGACCCAATAGAGTTGCGGTCTCGCCTCGCCGGGCACCTGCCCGGCTGGATGGTGCCGCAGCGGGTCATCCGCCTTGCCGCTCTGCCGCTTCAGCCCTCGGGCAAGATCGACCTCGCCTCCCTGCCCGAGCCCGAGACCCTGTCCGAGGCGGTCGCCCCGCGCGATGCGCTGGAGGCGCGCCTGCTCGGCCTCTGGCGGAAGGTGCTCGCCTCCGAGGACTTGAAAGGCGTGGGGGCGCTGGGCGTCACCGACGATTTCTTCGCGGTCGGCGGCGATTCGCTGAAGGCGCTGCGTCTGGCCGCTGCCGCCCGGGCCGACGGGCTGGACGGCCTCTCCCTCGAAGCCCTGTTCGAGACGCCGACCATCGCCGGCCTGGCCCGCCGCCTGGCCGAGGATCAGGCCCAGGCCCACCCGGCCGGGGCCACACCGCCCGCCGGCCTCCGCCGCCTCAACGGCCCGGCGCCGCAGCGTCTGTTCTGCATCCATCCGGGCTATGGGCTGGTGCGTGAATACCGCCACCTCGCCGCCGCCCTGGATGGCCGGGTAGAGGTCTGGGGCCTTCAGGCGCCGCGCCTCTCCGATCCCGCCTGGGCGCCGGCCGACCTGGCCGCACTTGCCCGCGACTATCTGGCCCGGCTGCGCCTGGTGCAGCCGGAAGGCCCGCTGCACCTCGCCGGCTGGTCGCTCGGCGGCTGGCTCGCCGCGGCGATCGCGGCCGAAGCCGACCGGGAAGACGGGCAGGGTGCTGCAACCCTTACCATTATCGACACACAATCAACCGTGCCTTCAGTTGCAACCGACCCCGCCGAGACCGCCAGCCGCATCCGCGCCTACCTGGCCGCCGGCAGCATCGGCGACCTCGCCGCCGAGGCCGCCAGCACCATGGGCACCGGCGATCACGACACCCTGGTCGCCGCCGCCGTCGACCTCGTGGGCCTGCACGCCCGCCTGCTCACCGGCTGGACCCTGCCGCGCCTGGCCCTCCCCGTCACCCTGCTCCGCGCCACCGCCGCCGGCCGGGCGCTCGACCCGGCCGGCTGGCACAACGCCGCCCCGGCCGGCCTCACCCTCCACGACCTCGCCGCCACCCACGACACCATCCTGGCCGATCCCGACACGGCCGCCCTGGTGCTGCACACCATCTCCGCCACGCCCCCACCCACCACCTGACCCCGCCGGCCCATCACCACCGCCTTCGTCCGGCACCGCCTTCGTCCGGCACCGCCTTCGTCCGGCACCGCCGTCGACCGTGGCCGCACCGTCCGACCACCACCACCGTTGACCGCCCCCGCACCGCCCGACCACCACCGCCCCTGTCCGACACCACCGCCGACCATGTCCGCACAAAAGAAACACCGTCATCCCCGCGAAGGCGGGGATCCAGGTAGGCCTCCACAGGAATGATCGATGACCGCTCGCGACCACCTCCCTGTCAGCCCCCTGCCGCTCCCGTCCTCCCGGCCGGCGCCCGGTTTGTCGGCGGTCTTCGCACGGCGACAAACCTGGATCCCCGCCTTCGCGGGGATGACGGTAGAGGGGGTGTGCGCAGGCGGGCAGGGGCGGCGCCGGACATGACCGCCGGAATGATCAATGACCGCTCGCGACCACGCCCCTGTCAGCCCCCTGCCGCCCCCGTCATCCCGGCCGGCGCCCACCATGTCGCCGTCCTCCACACGGCGGCAAACCTGGATCCCCGCCTACGCGGGGATGACGGTAGAGGGGGTGTGCGCAGGCGGGCAGGAGCGGCGCCGGACATGACTGCCGGGTTCTGCGGCAACGATCGAACGTGCCCGCCGCCTCGCCACCGTCCGCCACCGCCGTCGATCGTGTCCGTACCGTCCAACCGCCACCGCCACCGCCGCTGTCCGCCACCGCCGTCGACCACCCCCACACCGCCCAACCACCACTGCCCCTGTCCGACACCACCGCCGACCATGTCCGCACAAAAGAAACACCGTCATCCCCGCGAAGGCGGGGATCCAGGTAGGCCTCCACAGGAATGATCGATGACCGCTCGCGACCACCTCCCTGTCAGCCCCCTGCCGCTCCCGTCCTCCCGGCCGGTGCCCGGTTTGTCGGTGTTCTTCGCACGGCGACAAACCTGGATCCCCGCCTTCGCGGGGATGACGGTGGAGGGGGGGGTGCGCAGGCGGGCAGGGGCGGCGCCGGACATGACCGCCGGAATGATCAATGACCGCTCGCGACCACGCCCCTGTCAGCCCCCTGCCGCCCCCGTCATCCCGGCCGGCGCCCACCATGTCGCCGTCCTCCACACGGCGGCAAACCTGGATCCCCGCCTACGCGGGGATGACGGTAGAGGGGGTGTGCGCAGGCGGGCAGGAGCGGCGCCGGACATGACGGCCGGGTTCTGCGGGAACGATCGAACGTGCTCGCCACCGTCCGCCACCGCCGTCGATCGTGTCCGTACCGTCCAACCACCGCCGCCGCTGTCCGACACCGCCGTCGATCGTGTCCGTACCGTCCAACCACCGCCGCCGCTGTCCGACACCGCCGTTGACCATCCCCGCACCGTCCAACCACCGCCGCCCCTGTCCGACACCATCGCTGACCGTGTCCGCACAAAAGAAACACCGTCATCCCCGCGAAGGCGGGGATCCAGGTAGGCCTCCACAGGAATGATCGATGACCGCTCGCGACCACCTCCCTGTCAGCCCCCTGCCGCTCCCGTCCTCCCGGCCGGCGCCCGGTTTGTCGGTGTTCTTCGCACGGCGACAAACCTGGATCCCCGCCTTCGCGGGGATGACGGTAGAGGGGGGTGTGCGCAGGCGGGCAGGAGCGGCGCCGGACATGACTGCCGGGTTCTGCGGCAACGATCGAACGTGCCCGCCGCCTCGCCACCGTCCGCCACCGCCGTCGATCGTGTCCGTACCGTCCAACCGCCACCGCCACCGCCGCTGTCCGACACCGCCGTCGACCACCCCCACACCGTCCAACCACCGCCGCCCCTGTCCGACACCATCGCCGACCGTGTCCGCACAAAAGAAACACCGTCATCCCCGCGAAGGCGGGGATCCAGGTAGGCCTCCACAGGAATGATCGATGACCGCTCGCGACCACCTCCCTGTCAGCCCCCTGACGCCCCCGTCATCCCGGCCGGCGCCCACCGTGTCGCCGTCCTCCACACGGCGACAAACCTGGATCCCCGCATTCGCGGGGATGACGGTAGAGGGGGTGTGCGCAGGCGGGTGGGGGTGGTGTCGGACATGACCACAGGACTGACGATGAACGCCGCTCGCGACCACGCCCCTGTCAGCCGCCCGATGCCCTCGTCATCCCGGCCGGATGCCGCCTTCGCCCGGAGGACGATGACGGGGCCGTGGGCGGGCGGGCAGGGGGCGCGGGCAGCCGAACCGGCATCATCCTTCGCATCACATTCGGGAGACCCCGCATGACCGTGACACCCCTGCCCACCCGTTTCGTGCCGGAGGTTGCGGTCACCCCCGGCCCGGCCGCCGGCGAGGCGACGCTGCATCTGGAGGAGGTGGCCGATCCCGCCCTTCTGCTCGACGGGGCGGCGGCCCTGCTCGGGCGGCTGTCGGCCCGCCATCCCGCCGCCACCACCCTGGTTCTGGCCGGGGCGGGGTGGGCGGCGGTGGCGCCGGGGCTGCGTGCCCGCGGTCTGGCGCTCAGCGATCCGGCCGGGCGGCTGGTGCTGCCGGTCGATCTGCTCTGGCAGCAGCCGGCGGGTTTCGCACCGCAGGTGCCGCCCGTGCCCTATCCCGCGCGGCCGGTGCTCTCGGGCGCCTTCCGTCATCCGCAGCGCCCGCCCAAGCCCCAGGGCGAAGTCTATCGCCGCTTCGTGCCCTGGCTCGGCCTCGACATCTCGTTCCGCGCTGCCGGTCTGGATACCGATCTCGATCTGGTGCACCGCTGGATGAACGATCCGCGCGTCGCCGCGATCTGGGAAGAGGCGGGGCCGATCGACCATCACCGCGCCTATCTGTCGGGCCTGGTCGCCGACCCGCATATGATCCCGATGATCGGCTGTTTCGGCGACCGGCCCTTCGGCTATTTCGAGATCTACTGGGCGAAGGAGAACCGCATCGCGCCCTTTTACGATGCGCAGGATTACGACCGCGGCTGGCATGTGCTGGTCGGTGACGACAGCTTTCGCGGCCGCCAATACGTCGCCGCCTGGCTGCCCTCGCTGATGCATTACCTGTTCCTCGACGATCCGCGCACCACGCGCATTGTGGGTGAACCGCGGTCTGATCACAGCCAACAGTTGCGAAACCTGGATCGCGGCGGCTTCGCCCGGATCAAGGATTTCGATTTCCCCCACAAGCGCGCCACCCTGGTGATGCTGCTGCGCGAGCGCTTTTTCGGCGACCGGCTCTGGCTGCCCGATTTCGCGACCGCAAGCCCCGACATCTGGGCCGCCGCCGCCACCCCCGAACCGAGGACGATCGCCCGATGATCATCGACGACACCGCCGCCATGCTGGATGTGGCGGGCATCGGCTTCGGCCCCTCCAATCTGGCGCTGGCCATCGCGCTCGATGCGCTGGCGCCGGGCCGCCGGTCGTGCTTTTTCGAAAAACAGCCGGAATTCCGCTGGCATGGCGGCATGCTGCTGCCCGGCAGCCGGATGCAGGTCTCGTTCCTGAAGGATCTGGTCACGCTGCACGATCCCACCAGCCGCTTCACCTTCGTGAACTATCTCCACGCCCGCGGCCGGCTGGTGGACTTCATCAACCAGAAGACTTTTTTCCCCAGCCGGATTGAGTTCAACGACTATCTGTGCTGGGCGGCGGCGCAGTTCGAGGATCGCGCCACCTATGGAACGGAAGTTGTGGCTGTAGAGCCATTTACAACCAATGGCCGTCTCACCGCCTTCGCGATCCGCATTGCCGATGCCGCCGGGCGTGAACGGGTGGTGCGGGCGCGGTCTGCCGTCGTCGCCATGGGCGGCCGGCCGCGCATCCCGGAGCCCTTCCGCCCGCTGAAGGGGGAGCCGCGCCTGTTCCATTCCTCGGGCTATCTGCGCCATCTGGACCGCATCCGCCTGGCCGATCAGGCGGGTGGCCGGGTGGCGGTGATCGGTGGCGGGCAGAGTGCGGCGGAAATCTTTTCGGATATACGCAGCCGGTTTCCGCGCGTAAAAGTCGATCTGGTCCTCCGCGCCGCGGCGCTCAAACCCGCCGATGACAGCCCGTTCGTGAACGAGATCTTCAACCCCGGCTTCACCGATCTGATCTTCTCGCAGGCCCCCGCCCGGCGGCGGGCGGTGATCGATGAATTCCGCGGCACCAATTATTCGGTCGTCGATCTCGATCTGATCCAGGCGATCTATGAAGACCTCTATCAGCAGAAGGTGACGGGGGAAGACCGGTTGCGCATCCGTGCCGGCCAGCGGATCACCGGCGTCTCGGCCGGGGAGGGCGGCATCACGCTCGCCACCCGCGACACGCTTTCGGGGGCCGCTGCAACCGAAAGCTATCAGGCCGTCATCCTTGCCACCGGCTATGACCGCGATCTGCCGCGCGACCTTGTCGGCGCGCTCGACCCCCATGTCACCGGCTGGGAGCCGGACCGGCTTTATCGTGTGCCCATGGCCGATCCGTCCGGGCCGGTGCTGCATCTCCAGGGCGCCTGTGAGGACAGTCATGGGTTGAGTGACACTCTTCTTTCGGTTGTGGTGATCCGGGTGCATGAGATTGCCACCGCGCTGGCGGCGCATCTGGACCGGGTGGATGATGCGGCAGCCCCGGTGCGGCGGCCTGTACTGGCGGGGGCGGGTGGCTGACCAATGATTCCGGCCCTTCTCCCGCTCGACCCGTTCCTCACCGGCGATTACGCCGGCCATCGCGACAGTTTCGCCCTGGCGGCCGAGGATGGGGAGGCGGGGGTTCCGCTCGCCGATGCCGCGGCGGTGGGCGCGGCGCTCACCGCCTTCACCGCCCCGCTCGGGCCCGCCCGGCGGGTGGCGGCGGTGTCGCAATGGACAAAGTCGTATTTTGCGGCACTGACTCTTCCTTCGGTTGCAGCGACGCTCCTGCTCGATTGCGATCTGCCGCTGGCGCCGGCCGGCGGCATCACCATGGTGCTGGCCGAAACCGGCCGTCCCTCCCGCTTCCGCCTGCCCGGCGACGCCCTGCCGCTCGGCCCCGACCGGCGGGAGACGGGGTGCGGCTTCACCCGGTTTTCCGGGCTGATCGACGACCATCTGGCGGTGATCATTCCGGTTTTCGCCGCGGCGGGCGGGGTGCCCCAGCGGATGATCTGGTCCAACGCCGCCGATTATCTGGACCGCGCCGCCCGTATGCTCGTGCCCCTGGCGGCCGCCTGGCCGGGGCGCGAGGCCGCGGCCGCGGGGCTTCAGGCCCTGCTTGCCGCACCCCATCGCCCCGACGGCAGCCCCAACCTGCTGCATGAACCTGTCCGCCTGATGAACGGCCTGCGCACCCGCAAGGTCTGCTGCCTGCGCTATGCCATGCCCGGCGAAGACTTCTGCGGCAGCTGCCCCAAACGCCGCCGCGCCGAAGCCGCCCGCACCGCGCGGGGGTAGGGCGGGCCCCCCTCCGATTTCCGGACCTCCCCCCTGAATGCTCCTCTCCCCCCTCCGTCCCCTCGCCGCCGCCCTCTGCCTCACCCTTCTGCCTGCAACCGTCCATGCCCGCGAGGTGGTCATCACCACCACCACCCATGGCATCCCCCATATCCTGGCCCCCGATCTGGAAGCGGCGGGCCATGGCGCCGGCTATGCCTATGCCGCGGCCGGCAATACCTGCCTGCTGGCCGATGCGCTGGTCACGGTGCGGGGGGAAAGATCGCGGGTTTTCGGCCCCGATGCCACCGTCGATCTGGTCGGCGGGCGGGTGTCGAACCTCGTCTCCGACACCTTCTTCCGGGCCTATCTCGACGATGCGCGCCTGACGATCGCCGATCCTGAGGCCGATGCGCTGATCCGCGGCTATGCCGCCGGCTATAACCGTTTTCTGGCCGGGACCGACCCGCAGAAGCTGCCGGAAGCCTGCCGCGGTGCGCCCTGGGTGGTGCCGGCTACCCAGGGGGCGCTCCGTCGCCTGCTCGCGGAACGGGCCATCCAGGCAAGCGGCGGCCGCTTCGCCGAAGCCATCGCCACCGCGGCGCCGCCGGGCACCGATCCCGCGCCGCAGGCCGCGACCGATCCGCTGACCCCGCCGCCGGCGCTCGCCAGCAACGGCTATGCGCTGGGCGGCGACCTCACCGCCGATGGCGGCGGGCTGCTGCTCGGCAACCCGCATTTCCCATGGGCCGGCAGCCTGCGGTTCTTCGCCCTGCATGTCACCGTCCCGGGGGTGATCGACGTGATGGGCGCGACGCTGGCGCCGCTGCCATTGCCCGCGATCGGCTTCAATGCCCGGCTCGCCTGGACCCATACCGTCTCGACCAGCCGGCGCTTCGTGCTGCATGAACTCCGCCTGGTGCCGGGGGATCCCACCGCCTATCTGGTCGACGGCGTGCCGGAACGGATGGTGGCACGAGACATCGCCATCCCTGCCCGTCTGGCTGACGGCCGCGAGACCATCATCACCCGCCGGGTGTGGGAGAGCCGGTTCGGCGCCGTGCTGGCCATGCCCGCGCGCGGCCTCGCCTGGACGGCCGACACCGCCTGGGCGATCGCCGATCCCGAACGCAGCGACACCCGCCTGGTGGCGCAATGGCTGCGCCTCGGCCAGGCGGGCAGCGTCGCCGAAGCCCAGGCGGCGCTGATCGCCACCCGCGGCACGCCCTGGACCAACACGCTGATGGCCGACCAGTCTGGTCGGGCAGGCTATGCCGATCTGACCGGCGTGCCGCCGGTGACCGATGCGCTTGCCCGCAGCTGTGCCCCCACCGCCGGGGCGGAGGCCATCGCCCGTGCCGGCCACATCACCATTCTGGCCGGCGACCGTGCCGCCTGCGCGGTGCCGGGGCTGATGCCGGCCGCGATGATGCCGGTCCGAAACAGCCGTAGGCTGTTCATGAATGCAAATGACTCCTATTGGTTGTCGGATCCCGAGGCGCCGCTCACCGGGCTGGCCTCGATCCTGGGGCCGACGGAGGTTCCCCAGCGCCTGCGCACCCGCATGAGCGCCCGCCAGCTGGGTGAGCTGACCGGCAGGCCCGGCCCGGCCGTCGCGCCCTCGGATCTTGAAGCCATGCTGTTCTCGGAACGCAACCTGGCCGCCGATCTGGCGCTGGATGCCGTGCTCACCAGCTGTGCGGGGCAGGCCGATCTGGCCGAAGCCTGCACCGTTCTCGCCCGCTGGGACCGGGTGAGCGCGCCGGCCGCGCGCGGGGCGGGCCTGTTCCGCCAGCTCTGGCGCCGTCTCGGGGCGGATCCGGGCCGGAGCGGCCGTTTCTGGTCGGTCCCCTTCGATCCCGCACGGCCCTTCGACACCCCGCGCGCGCCCGATGCCCATGATCCGGCGACGGCCGGGTTGTTGCGCGCCGCACTCCGCGGGGCCGTCGCCGATTTCCGCGCCGCCGGGCTTGCCCTGGATGCCCCGCTCGGTGCCCTTCAGCAGCGCGACGGCATTCCCCTGCGCGGCGGCGACGATGCCGAAGGCATGCTCGACAATCTGGGCCTCGGCGCCCTGGGCCCGGCAGGCGGCTTCGACACCGCCCGGGCCTATGGCACCAGCTGGGTGCAGCTGGTCCGCTGGCGCGCTCTGCCCGACGGCGGCACCGTGCCGGTCGCGCGCGGCCTGCTCACCTATGGCCAGTCGGCCGACCCGGCCTCGCCCTTCCACACCGACCAGACCCGGCTTTACGCCGCGGGCCGGCTGTACGATCTGCCCTTCACGGCAGAGGATATCGCCGCCGACCCCGCCCGCAGCGAAACCGTGCTCGACCTGCCCGACTGACGCCGCTCCGGAAAAAAATGTCGTCTGCCCTGAAAAAGTCACGCGGCCGGCCGTCCTATCCGGGAATGCGATTGCCAGGCAGTCGCAACGGGACACGGAAGATTGACGCAAAAAATGCAGAAGACGGGAGCCGGTTGGGCCATGACTGGTCGGAACAGGACAGAGGCACGCGCGCAGACGGCGCGCCGGCGGCGGGCCGAGATCGTGGCGGATGTGGCCCTTGCGGTCGGCATGGCCGGCATGGTGCTGGCCCAGGCCCCGGCGGCGCGCGCGGCCGGGGCCGATGGTGTGCAGCTGGCGCAGGCCGGGCAGGGCTACGACATCCCCGCCCAGTCGCTGACCGGCGCCATCACCAGCTTCGGCCGGCAGTCGGGCCTTCAGGTCACGCTGGATGCCGCCGTCGCGGGCGATCTGCGCTCACCCGGCGTGCGCGGCAGCTACACGCCGGAAGAGGCGCTGCGCCGCCTGCTTCAGGGCACGGGCGTCACCTACCGCTTCGTCGACGCCCGCACCGTCACCCTGACGCCGGTGGACGGCCAGGGCGCCCAGGTGCTGGACCCGCTGGAGGTGGATGCCGATCGGCGGGTGGAAAGCCCCTGGGGGCCCGTCGCCGGCTTCGTGGCAACCCGCGGCGCCACGGCGACCAAGACCGACACGCCGCTGATCGAAACCCCGCAGACCATCTCGGTCGTGACCCGGGACCAGATGGACGCCCAGGCCGCACAGACCATGCCACAGGCGCTGCGCTATACCGCCGGCATGCAGACCGATCGCAACGGCGCGGACGAGCGCACCGACTTCCTGTATTCGCGCGGCTTTCAGGTCAGCCAGTATCTGGATGGTCTGCGTTTGATCAACGGCACCTGGGCGGTGCCGCAGATCGACAGCTATGGGCTGGAGCGGATCGAGGTGGTGAAGGGGCCGGCCTCGGTTCTCTACGGTCAGGTCTCGCCCGGCGGTCTCGCCAATCTGGTGAGCAAGCGCCCGCAGGCCGAGGCTCTCAACGAGGTCCAGCTCCAGTATGGTGAGTACAACCGCCTTCAGGCGGCCTTCGACAGCACCGGCGAACTGACCCCGCGCGGCAATGTCCTCTACCGGATCACCGGCCTCGCCCGCGGTGCCGATACCCAGATGGATCAGGTGAAGGAGGAACGCTATGCGATCAACCCTTCGCTCACCTGGCTGATGGATGACGACACCACTCTGACCATCCTTGGCAAGTATCAGAACGATCCGGCTTTGGGCGGTTATCAGCGGTTGCCGGCGATTGGCACCGCGCTCTCCAGCGCCTTCGGCGACATTCCGACCGATCTTTATGTCGGTGACCCGACCTTCGACAAGGAGGAGCGGAAGGAATATTCGCTGGGATATGAGTTTGAACATCGTTTCGACGATGTTTTCACCTTTCGGCAGAATGCCCGCTTTCTGCGGACGGATGGCGATTTCGGATATCTTTTCACCGGCCCGCTTGTGGCGGGCACGAGTAACATCCGTCGCAACGCGGTTATTGCCGACGAGGTCAACGACGCCATCACCGTCGACAATCAGGTGCAGGCGAAGTTCAGCACGGGTGACGTGAAGCACGTCGCCATCCTCGGCCTGGATTACCAGAACAATAAGAATGAGAGTGACGTCGCCTATTATGCGGCCAATCCGATTGACTACACCAATCCGCAATATGGCAGCCCGGGCATCGACTTCTCGGCACCTTGGGATTGGCTGAAGTCGAGCCAGCGGCTGGAGCAGACCGGCGTTTATGTCCAGGATCAGATAGCTTACGACCGGTGGCGCCTGACCCTGGGCGCTCGCCAGGACTGGCTTGAAACCAGGACTTTCGCACGCCGGCCCAGCGATCCAGATGGCGGAAATACCAACATTGACGACTCAGAGTTGACCGTCCGCTCCGGCCTGCTCTATCTCTTCGACAACGGCATCGCACCCTATGTGAGCTATTCGGAATCCTTCGAACCGCTGGCAGGGACCGATCGCGACGGCACGCCGTTCAAGCCGACGACCGGTCAGCAGTATGAAGTGGGTGTAAAGTACCAGCCGAAGGGCTGGAACAGCTTCTTCGCGGTGTCGCTCTATCATCTCACGCAGCAGAACGTCGCAGCTTCCTATGTCGGTGAGGAAAATGGCGAGTTCTTTCTCTATTCGATGCAGACAGGCGAAGTCCGGTCCCGCGGTCTCGACGCCGAGGCCAAGATCGCGATCGATGAGAACTTCAGCCTGACGGCAGCCTACAGCTACCTGGATGCCGAGGTGACCGATGCCGGCCCTGCGGACGTGACCGAGGGCAAGACCCCCGTCTACATGCCGGAACATTCGGGTTCTCTCTGGGCCGACTATCGTTTCCTCGACGGCTACGCCGCGGGTCTGGGCCTCGGTGCCGGCATCCGCGTGTCTGGCAAGACCTGGGGCGATGCCGCCAACACCTTCGAGGTGCCGGGCTATGCGGTCTATGACGCGGCCGTTCGCTACGACCTCAGCTATCTGAGCCCCGATCTTCAGGGCGCGAAGTTCAGCATCAACGCCACCAACCTCACCGACAAGATCTACGTCGCCGACTGCCAGAACCTCACCAACTGCTATTACGGATCGCGCCGGAAGGTCTATGCCACGCTCAGCTACCAGTGGTAATCAGCATCCGCATCACTCTGCAACCGGCGGCGGTGGGTCTGACCTGCCGCCGCCGGCGGCCGTGCCGGTGAGGGCGGTGATGGAGGGGGCCTTTCAGGCTCGCGGGCTCGGCTTCGCGGTGGGCGGGCGGCAGCTGCTGGCCGATGTCGATCTGGGCGTCGCCAAGGGGCGGGTGCTGGGGCTGATCGGCCATAACGGGTCGGGCAAGAGCACGCTCATGAAGCTGCTTGCCCGCCAGATCGTGCCGACGGCGGGGCAGGTCACGCTGGATGGCCGGCCGCTCTCCGCCTGGGGTGATCGCGCCTTCGGCCGCAAGGTCGCCTATCTGCCGCAGACCCCGCCGGCCGCCGCCGGCATGACGGTGCGCGAACTGGTCCGGCTCGGCCGCTATCCCTGGCATGGAGCGCTCGGCCGCTTCGGTCGCCGCGATGCCGACCGGGTCGATGCGGCACTCGCCGCCACCGACACCACCCGCTATGCCGACCGCATGGTCGACAGCCTGTCGGGCGGTGAGCGTCAGCGGGTCTGGATCGCCATGCTGGTGGCCCAGGACGCCGATTTCATGCTCCTCGACGAGCCGATCTCCGCCCTCGACGTCGCCCATCAGATCGAGGTGCTCGACCTCGTCCACCGCCTCGCCCGCGGTGGCGGCGCAGACGGGGCGGGGGAGGGGCCGGGCGTCGTCGTCATCCTTCACGACGTCAACATGGCCGCGCGCTTCTGCGACGACATCCTGGCGCTCAAATCCGGCCACGTCCTGCTCCGCGGCGGCCCCGCCGACCTGATGACCGAAGACGCGCTCGCCCGCATCTACGGCGTCCGCATGGGCATCCTGCCCCATCCCACCGGCGGCTGGCCGGTGGGCTTCGTGTATTGACGGGGATGAAAACGATGCACCGCACACCCCACACGACCCACCCCCGCACCGCCCGACCACCATCGCCCCTGTCCGACACCACCGTCGACCCTGTCCGCACAAAAGAAACACCGTCATCCCCGCGAAGGCGGGGATCCAGGTAGGCCTCCACAGGAATGATCGATGACCGCTCGCGACCACGCCCCTGTCAGCCCGCTGCCGCCCCCGTCATCCCGGCCGGCGCCCACCGTGTCGCCGTTCTTCACGCGGCGGCAAACCTGGATCCCCGCCTACGCGGGGATGACGGTGGAGGGGGTGTGCGCAGGCGGGTGGGGGTGGTGTCGGACATGACCGCCGGAATGATCGATGACCGCTCGCGACCACGCCCCTGTCAGCCCTCCGACACCCCCGTCATCCCGGCCGGTGCCCGCCATGTCGCCGTCCTCCACAGGGCAGCAAACCTGGATCCCCGCCTTCGCGGGGATGACGGTGGAGGGGGTGTGCGCAGGCGGGTGGGGGGGTGTCGGACATGACCGCCGGGTTCTGCGGAAACGTCGACCCTGCCCACCGCCCCGCCACCGCCGTCGATCACCCCCGCACCGCCCGACCACCATCGCCCCTGTCCGACACCGCCGTCGACCCTGTCCGCACAAAAGAAACACCGTCATCCCCGCGAAGGCGGGGATCCAGGTAGGCCTCCACAGGAATGATCGATGACCGCTCGCGACCACGCCCCTGTCAGCCCTCCGACACCCCCGTCATCCCGGCCGGCGCCCGCCATGTCGCCGTTCTTCACACGGCGGCAAACCTGGATCCCCGCCTACGCGGGGATGACGGTGGAGGGGGTGTGCGCAGGCGGGTGGGGGTGGTGTCGGACATGACCGCCGGAATGATCGATGACCGCTCGCGACCACGCCCCTGTCAGCCGCCCGACGCCCCCGTCATCCCGGCCGGTGCCCGCCATGTCGCCGTCCTCCACAGGGCAGCAAACCTGGATCCCCGCCTTCGCGGGGATGACGGTGGAGGGGGTGTGCGCAGGCGGGCAGGGGCGCCGCCGGACATGACCGCCGGGTTCTGCGGAAACGTCGACCCTGCCCACCGCCCCGCCACCGCCGTCGACCGCCCCCGCACCGCCCGACCACCACTGCCCCTGTCCGACACCGCCGTCGACCCTGTCCGCACAAAAGAAACACCGTCATCCCCGCGAAGGCGGGGATCCAGGTAGGCCTCCACAGGAATGATCGATGACCGCTCGCGACCACGCCCCTGTCAGCCGCCCGACGCCCCCGTCCTCCCGGCCGGCGCCCGCCATGTCGCCGTCCTCCACAGGGCAGCAAACCTGGATCCCCGCCTTCGCGGGGATGACGGTGGAGGGGGTGTGCGCAGGCGGGTGGGGGGGTGTCGGACATGACCGCCGGGTTCTGCGGAAACGTCGACCCTGCCCACCGCCCCGCCACCGCCGTCGATCACCCCCGCACCGCCCGACCACCATCGCCCCTGTCCGACACCGCCGTCGACCCTGTCCGCACAAAAGAAACACCGTCATCCCCGCGAAGGCGGGGATCCAGGTAGGCCTCCACAGGAATGATCGATGACCGCTCGCGACCACGCCCCTGTCAGCCCGCTGCCGCCCCCGTCATCCCGGCCGGCGCCCGCCATGTCGCCGTTCTTCACGCGGCGGCAAACCTGGATCCCCGCCTTCGCGGGGATGACGGTGGAGGGGGTGTGCGCAGGCGGGTGGGGGTGGTGTCGGACATGACCGCCGGAATGATCGATGACCGCTCGCGACCACGCCCCTGTCAGCCCTCCGACACCCCCGTCCTCCCGGCCGGTGCCCGCCATGTCGCCGTCCTCCACAGGGCAGCAAACCTGGATCCCCGCCTTCGCGGGGATGGCGGGAGAGGGGGCGGAAGGCGGGGCGGGACCGTGGTGCCGGCCATGATCGCCGCGACCAGCCTGCCGCCGGCCGCCGGCTTCCCCGAAAAGATGTGCGGCCGACCATGACCATCACCCGCCGTCACCTCATTGCCGGGCTGGTTTCGGTGCCGTTTCTACCGGCGGTAGCCCGGGCGGCTGCCCGTCCCGTCGATCTGCCGCGCCGCATCGTGGCGCTGGACTGGTCATCGGCCGAAACCCTGATCATGCTCGGCCGGCCGCCGGTGGGGATCGTGCGCATTCCCGATTATCGGGCCTGGGTGGTGGAGCCGCCTCTGCCCGAGGGTATCGCCGATGTCGGCATGCGGCTGGAGCCCAATCTGGAGGTCGTCCAGGCGCTCGCCCCCGATCTGATCCTGATCGCGCCCGGCCTTGAAGCCGTGCGCGCGCGGCTGGAGAGCATCGCCCCCACGCTGCGCCTGCAGGTCTTCACCCCCGGCCGCCCGGCCTTTCCGGCCGCCATCGCCGAAACCCGCCGTCTGGGGCAGCTGCTGGGGCTGGAAGATGCCACCGAAACCGCCCTGGTCGAGGCAGAGGCGCGCCTGGACCGGGCCCGCGCGCGGCTCCATCACTATGACGGCCGCCCGCTCTATGTCGTCAACGTGCTCGACGACCGTCATGTCCGGGTGCTGGGGCAGACGGGTCTCTGGCAGGAGGCGCTGGACCGGCTGGGCCTTGTCAATGCCTGGACCGGCGACAGCGGCCCCTGGGGCATGGCCACCGTCGGGCTGGAACGTCTGACCGCCGACCCGAACGCCCGGCTGGTCCATGTCGCCCCCGGCCCCGCGGGCTTCGACGCCCGCCTCAGGACCAGCCCGCTCTGGCGCCATCTGGACATGATCCGGGCGGGCAGGGTGGTGGGGTTGCCGGCGGTTTTTCCTTTCGGCGCCGTGCCTTGTACCCTGCGCTTCGCCGATTGTCTCAGCCAGGCGCTGGCTGCGGAGGCCGTGTCATGAGCCTTGCCCTCGATCTGCCCCGCCGGCGTTTCCATCCGGGCCTTCTGGTCCTGCTGCTGGCCCTGCCGGCGCTGGCGCTGGCGCTGCTGCGGCTGGATCTCACCCTGCCGCGCGGGGGCTGGTGGCCGGCGATCCTGGGTCCCGGCGCCGGTACGGATATCGGCGCTGCCGTCGATATGGCACAACTTCTGGTCCATTATTCGATGCTTCCGCGTGTGGCGGTGTCGCTGCTCGCGGGGGCGGCGCTTGGCCTGGCCGGGGCGGTTTTCCAGCAGGTCTTGCGCAACCCCATCGCCTCGCCGATGACCTTGGGCGTGGCCGCCGGTGCGCGGCTGGCGCTCACCCTCGCCACGCTCTGGGCGCCGGCGCTGGTCGCGGTCGATGCCGCCGGCCAGTCGGGGTGGGGTGGGTCCGGCCGCGAGCTGGTCGCGGTGGCGGGCGGCGGCCTTGCCACGCTGGCGGTGTTCGGCCTTGCCGCCCGCCGGGGGCTGTCGCCGGTGTCGCTGATCCTGGCCGGCATGATCGTCAGCCTGTATTGCGGCGCGCTGGGGGCGGCGCTCACCCTGCTGTACGAACCCTATCTCACGGCGCTGTTCATCTGGGGCGGCGGTTCGCTGGTCCAGCAGGACTGGCAGACGACCCTCTGGCTGCTGCCGCGTCTGGCCGTCTGTGCGGTGCTCATCGCCGCCATGGTCCGCCCGCTCACCCTGTTCGAACTGGATGACGAGGGGGCCGCCGCCCTTGGCCTGTCGCTCGGCCGGGTGCGCTTCCTGGCCCTGCTGCTGGCGGTGGCGCTCGCCGGTTTCGTGGTCGCGGCCGTCGGCGTCATCGGCTTCGTCGGCCTGGCCTCGCCGGCGCTCGCCCGGCTTGCCGGCGCCCGCCGCGTGCGTGACCGGCTGCTCTGGGCGCCGCTGATCGGCGCGGCCCTGCTCTGCCTCACCGATCAGCTGGTCTGGTTCCTGGGCGAACAGCTGCCGACGGGGGCGGTCACGGCCCTGCTCGGCGCGCCGCTGCTGCTCTGGATGCTGCCGCGGCTGGCGCTGGGCGGTCGCCCCGAAACCCCGCCGATGGCCGCCGAACCCGGCCGCGCCCCGGGTTTTCTGCCGGCGGCGATCATCGGCCTCGCCATTCTGGCCCTGCTGGTGGTCATCGCCCTGGCTCTCGGCCGCGCGCCCTCGGGCGCGGTCACGGGGCAGTCCGTCTGGCTCTGGAGCGATCCGCTGACCTCCGACATGCTGCGCTGGCGCTGGCCGCGGGTGCTGGCCGCCGTCACCGCCGGGGCGGCCATGGCCGCGGCCGGCTGCCTGATGCAGCGCTTCACCGGCAATGCCATGGCCAGTCCCGAAGTGCTCGGCATTTCGGGCGGGGCCGCCATCGCCACCGTGCTCGCCGGCTTCCTGCTGCCGGTGGTCGACCGGCCGGCGCAGATCCTGGCCAGTGCTGCCGGCGCCGTGCTCACCCTGCTGTTCATCATCCGCCTGGCCCGGCGCTCGGGCTTCGGGCCTGAACGCGTGCTGCTGGCCGGCGTCGCCATGGGGGCGCTGTTCGATGCGGTGGTGGTCGCCATGCTTGCCACCGGCGATCCGCGCGCCACCCAGCTGCTCGCCTGGATGGTGGGCTCCACCTATGTCGTCGGCCCGGCCGATGCCGTCGCAACCGGCCTGGTCGTCGCCGCACTCCTCCTCCTCGCGCCGCTTGCCGCGCGCTGGCTCGACATCCTGCCACTTGGCACCGCCACCGCGCGGGCGCTGGGTGTCCCGCTCAAGGTCGCGCGGCTGGTGGTGCTGCTGATTGCAGCCGCACTCTCGGCCGCGGCCACGCTGGTGATCGGCCCGTTGAGTTTCGTGGGGCTGATCGCCCCGCATATCGCCCGTCTCGCCGGTTTCCGCCGGGTTCTGCCCCAGCTTGCCGCCGCCGTGATCATCGGCGCGGCGATCCTGGTCGGGGCCGACTGGCTGGGCCGCACCCTGCTGTTCCCGCGTCAGATGCCGGCCGGCCTGCTCGCCGCCCTGGTCGGCGGTCCGTATTTCATGTGGCTGCTGTGGCGCCGCGCCTGAGCGCCGCACCCGGCACCGCGCAAGTGGCTGCGGGCCCAAACCCCGAAAGGACCTGTCCCGGATGTTTGCCGAACTGCTGCGGATCCTGAAGCCGTTCTGGCCGCTCGCCCTGGTCTCCACCCTAATGGGCACGGCCAGCGGCTTCGCCACCACCGCGCTGCTCGCCACCATCAATGATGCGCTCCACACCCAGGGCGGCGCCACCACCGCGCTGCTGCTGCTCTTCGCCGGCCTCGCCGTGCTGACCCTGGTGGGCGAGACGGTGTCCGATATCGGCAACAGCCTGGTCGGTCAGCGTGTGGTCGCCCGGCTGCGCCATGATCTCTGTGCGCGCATCCTGACGGCGCCGGTGGCGGAGCTTGAACGCTATCGCCTGCATCGCCTGACCGCCGTCCTCAACCAGGATGTCGACACCATCACCCAGTTCACCTTCAATTTCTCGGGCTTCGCGATCTCGATCGCCATCGCGCTCGGCTGTTTCGCCTATCTGGCCGTGCTCTCGCCCATGATGTTCCTGATCGCGCTGGTGGCGATCATTCTGGGCACCGCCGGCCACACCTATGCCCGCCGCAACGGTTTTCTGGGCTTTGCCGCGGCGCGCGAGGCCGAAGACGAGCTGCAGAAGCAGTATCGCGCCATCACCGAGGGGGCGAAGGAGCTGCGCATCAACCGCCGCCGCCGGGCGGAGATGTACAATGTTCAGCTCGACCGCACGATTTCCCTGATCCGCGACCTGCGCATGCGGGCGGTCAGGATCTTCTGCACCGCCAATGCCTTCGGCTCGGCGCTGTTCTTCGTGGTCATCGGGCTGATGCTCGCCATTCAGTCGATGTCGCCCTCGGCCGATCAGAAGGTGATCAGCGGTTTCGTCCTGGTCCTGCTCTACGTCAAGGGGCCGATCGAGGGCATCGTCGCCATGCTGCCGCTGCTGGGCCGCGCCCAGGTCTCGCTGCGCCGCATCGCCGATCTGCGCGCCCGCTTCTCGGAAGCGGAGCCGCATCTGCCGCTCACCGACCGTGCCACCGCTCTGGAACCGCTGGAGCGGCTGGACCTGTCCGGCGCCCGTTTCGCCTTCCCGGCGCCCGAGGGCGGCACCGCCTTTGAACTCGGCCCCATCGATCTCACCATCCGCCGCGGCGAGATCGTGTTCATCACCGGCGAAAATGGCGGCGGCAAGACCACGCTGATCAAGCTGCTGCTCGGCCTTTACGAACCGGTGGCGGGGGAGGTGCGCTATAACGGCCGGCCGCTGACGCCCGAGCTGCGCGACGATTACCGCCAGATGTTTTCGACCATCTTCACCGACTACTATCTCTTCGACGATCTGAACCTGCCCGACGGCGTGCTGCCGGATGAGGCGCGGCGCTATCTCGAAGACCTGGAGATTGCCCACAAGGTCTCGGTGAAGGACGGCCGTTTCACCACCACCGATCTGTCCACCGGCCAGCGCAAGCGCCTGGCCCTGGTTCATGCCTGGCTGGAGGGCCGGCCGGTGCTGGTCTTCGACGAATGGGCGGCCGATCAGGATCCGGAATTCCGCCGGATCTTCTATACCGAACTGCTGCCGGCGCTGAAGGCCCAGGGGCGCACCATCATCGCCATCTCTCATGACGACCGGTATTTCCACATCGCCGACCGCCATATCCGGATGCAGGCCGGCCGGGTGATTGCCGCCGACGGGCCGGACCAGGATGCGCCAGCGCAGGCAGAGCCGCGCCCGGCCCGCGCCGGCTGATATCCCGTCTCAAAAAAGACAAAAAGGGCAGGGGGTTCCATGAACACCCTGCCCTGATATCTGAAGGTCGGAAACCGGCCCTGCGTCACTGCCCCGGCAGGATGATCGGCTGATGCATGCCCGGCGGCTGGGCGTCCTGAATGCCGTTATCGGTATTCCAGGCCCGCCCGGCGCCGGTCACCTGCTCCAGCGCCTCGTCGCTCAACTCGCCCTGAACCGGAAGCACGATGTGGATATGGCCGGGCGTGTCTTCCAGCACCGAAATCGTCAGCCGGGCCGGGATCTCCATGCCGAACAGCGCCGTCAGCGCGGCATGGGGGTCCGCCTTCAGCCGGGCGCGGAAGCCGGCATCTTCGCCCGCCCGGGCGATGATCTGCCGCAGGGCGTCGTTATGGTCGATCATCGGGAACCTCGTTTTGAGTCAGGCATCGTTCCAGTCGGCCAACAGACTGCCGCCCGAAGCGGTGCTTGGCCCCGTCGGGGACCAGCTCACCCCGGCGCCGCCGGCGACCGCCTCCAGATCTGCATCTGAAAGTTGATCATTTTCCGCCGGCAACACGATGTGCAAATGTGTCGGGCTGTCCTCGACCACGGTCACCGACACAGCTGAAGGTATCTCGATACCCAGAAGTGACGCAACCGCTGCGCGTGGGTCGGCCTTCAATTGATCCCGGAAGCCGGCATCTTCCCGCGCCCGGGTAATGATCCGCCGCAGGGCCTCGTCGTGATCGATCATCGGGATGCCCTTTCGATCGGTGTTAAGGCCATGCCGGGCATGGCCGGCATGGAGGGGCGAAGGTGGATCCCCGCGAAAGCGGGGATCCACCTTGCGTCAACTGCCGCCCCCGAAGGTGCTCCAGCGGGGATCCCCGGCGTCCGGGGGCGGCAGAGGGGAATCCATCGTTCGTTCTTCGAAGGGGTTCCAGGCGCCGCCGGCCACCATCTCCAATGCCTCGTCCTCCAACGCCCCGTCGTTCAGCCTGTCGTCGGCGGGCAGCACGATATGCAGATGGGTCGGCGTGTCCTCCAGCACCGACACGGTCATGACCGACGGGATCTCGATCCCCAGCAGCGCGTTCAGGGCCGCGCGCGGCTCGGCCTTCAACTGATCCCGGAAACCGGTATCCTCCTGCGCCCGGGCGATGATCCGCCGCAGGGCCTCGTCATGAGCGATCATGGCGAACCTCTTTCGATCGGTGTTGAATGCGGCCGGCTCAGGCCTCGTCCCAGCCCATCGGCCGCCCGCCTGATGCGGCGGTCGGCCCGGTGTTGAAGAAGTCCCGGGCGATGCCCCAGTTCACCCCGGCGCCGCCGGCCACCGCCTCAAGATCTGCATCTGAAAGTTGATCGTTTTCCGCCGGCAACACGATGTGCAGATGTGTCGGGCTGTCCTCGACCACGGTCACCGACACAGCTGAAGGTATCTCGATACCCAGAAGCGACGCAACCGCCGCGCGTGGATCGGCAACCAGCGCCGCGCGGAACGCCGGGTCCTCCGCGGCCTTGGCGACGATTTTCCGGTGGGCCTCGTCATGGCTGATCATGTGTCACGCCTCGTCAGTTTCCCTTGTGTCCTGCAACACTCTGGCAAGGCGCAACGCGGCTGTCGAACATACGGCAGGGCGATTATCAACCGTGATTGATGCAACCCCCGACCGTCAGCCGGGCTGGTTCCAGCCGCTCATGCGGGCGGCCAGGGCTTTCAGCGCATCGTCGGTCAGGTCGTTTTCGGGCAGCACGATATGAACGCGTTGCGGATCATCCTGCAGGATTTCGATCTCCAGATCGGGGGGCAGGTCCACGCCGAACATGGCTTCCAGAGTGGCGTGTGGCGCAATTTTCAGGCTGTGGCGAAAAACGGGATCGCGGGCGGCGCGGTCGAAAATCCGGCGCTCCGCCTCCTGGCGGCTGATCATGCTGTGATGGTCCTGTCGATGTCGTCTCAAAAGATGGCCAACCGGCAATATCGGTCAGCCGCCGCAATCGTCCAGTCTCGAACGGCGATTGCGGTCGCGGATTGTTGCAATATGCGGCATCAGCGTCGATCTCGACATCCATATCAGATCAACCATCATTCATAAGACGGGATGTGCAAGGGCCGCTGGTTACCGGCCAGATTCATGGCCCGCGGGCGGATCCATATCCGACCCCCTCGCCTCTGGCGGCGTGATTAAAGTCGATAATAGATGATTATCGAACGTTGACGATAAATCATATGAACGGCTGGACCACGGGATATCAGCCGACCCGCCAGAGCCTCGCCATATCACCTTCCATACATGGCATCCTTGCCGACACGCGCCAGGCTTCCGGCCGCACGGGCACCATCCCACACAACAAATATGAGGGTTCGCCGCCGTGACCATCCGAACGGCCAATGCCTTTGTGGTCAGGTCAGATTGACCACCCAAGGTGAGCCGCTGCGCATCGGCATCTGCCATTGTACGAACTGTCGGAAGGAAAGCGGCGCCGCCTTCACATACGACGCCGTCTGGCCGTCAGATCGGGTGCGCCACACCGGCCGGACCACCGAACACGGCGGCCGGCATTTCTGTCCACATTGCGGCGCGCGGCTTTTCGGCCGGGATGGCGATGAAACCGAAATCAACGCGGGTATTCTCTCCAATGCCCCGACCTGACTGGTGCCCGGCTACGAACTCTGGGTCAAACGCCGCGAACCCTGGCTCCGCCCGATCCCCGGCGCCGACCAATTCCAGGAAAACCGCCCGCGCCGCAGCTGACGAGCCCGGAGCAGCCCGGCGGCTCCCGCGCAGCAGACCGTTCTTCAGCCGGAGAACGAGGCAAAGCTGCGCGCCAGGCACGGCCTGCGCCTGACAGAAACCGCCAGCCCGGCACCCGCAAAAGACATGATGTTCCGGCACTGGGGCGCTGCTTTCCAACATCGCACCCTGGCCAACATCGCACCCTGGCCGACACCGACCCGCCGGCATTCTGCACGACATTTACATCATCACCCCCGCAAACGGCGGAGATCCACCTTTGCAGGAATCGGGGCGCCCTCGCAGCACCCGGGTGGAGCAACCCGATCTTGATGGCCGAAAGGGACCAGGTTCAATCCGCACGCCCGCGAAGGGTGTGACCGGCCGCCCGCTCCCCCCCCATTTGGGTCCGGTGTTTCAATCCACACACCCGCGAAGGGTGTGACCCGTCGACACCAAGGTCAAGTCTGGTGTCCGCCTTGTTTCAATCCACACACCCGCGAAGGGTGTGACGGCGTGTCCCGCATCACGACGAGGGTGTAGGCGTGTTTCAATCCACACACCCGCGAAGGGTGTGACCCAGATCGTGGGCTTCCGGGCGGGGCGCATGGAAGTTTCAATCCACACACCCGCGAAGGGTGTGACCACGCACGGCCGCCCGATCGAGCACGGCTTGCCAGTTTCAATCCACACACCCGCGAAGGGTGTGACGATCTCGGTTCACAACTACAGCGGGGCATCCGTGGGTTTCAATCCACACACCCGCGAAGGGTGTGACGGCGCGCGTCATGATCATGGGGGATAGCCACACGGTTTCAATCCACACACCCGCGAAGGGTGTGACCGCGTCGCCGCTCTGGGTCGCAGTCGCGGCCCCCGTTTCAATCCACACACCCGCGAAGGGTGTGACGCGCGCGTGCCGCGGTGACCCCTGACCTCTTCATAGTTTCAATCCACACACCCGCGAAGGGTGTGACGACAGCATGGAGCAGATTCTTCGGATTGTCGAAGTTTCAATCCACACACCCGCGAAGGGTGTGACTTTCCGGGGAGTTCCGGGTAGGGACGCTCGGGGCGTTTCAATCCACACACCCGCGAAGGGTGTGACCCCCACGGGCCGCCCAGGAAATTCATCGCAGACGGTTTCAATCCACACACCCGCGAAGGGTGTGACCTACCCCCTTTAGTACCTTGGATTCCGGAGAAAAAAAAGCCGGTTTGCGCGAACCTCCCCCCAATGCCATGCCTTGGTATGTAGCATCACTCCTCGTAAAATCCAAGCGACTGAAATATCGAGGAAATCTGTTCCGCGAACCTCCCGGGAATTTCATGGGAGCTTGGGGTTCGCGCAGGGATGGTTCACGTCGGAGAGGCGAGCGGGTCCGGTGCGGCCATGCTCTGCGCCGGTGCGCGCCGGTCGGCTGGCGGAGCACGGCCGGATGTGTGCTGTCGGCCGGTCGTGATCCGGTCGCCACCTCCCCTCCCCGATGGCCAACGGGCCGGGCGCAGGAATGGGGATGGCTGGTTCTGCCTGTCGGGCTTTCATCTATTCCCCTTGATGTGGGATCCACGCATATCGCCCGAAATCGGCTGTGCAGGTTCGATAATCTTATCGCGCCTTCGCAGGCTTGCCCGCTATTGGCATAGCCATGGCCGCAGCCAGGTCGTGCGGCCGCGCAACGGCGCGGTTCTGGCGAACGCTTGCCCGTCGCGATCCCGCCACCTGGCAGTGGCTGCTCCCTCTGGTCTTTGCCATCTGCTGTGGCGTCTGGTTCGCATATCGCACAACGGGTCGCCGTTTTCCGTTCTGTCGGCTGGCATGGTCGCGGCACGATGTATTCAGGTTCTGGGCGACCGTGATCTCCGGTGATCGGACCTGTCGGAACCCATGCGAACAGCTTCCTGTCAAAGGCCGATAAAATGTGGCCGCAAAAAACAACGGCGCCGTCCTGCAGGACGGCGCCGTCTCAGGCCGGCGGCATGGCGGGTGCCGGTCGGCCTGATCGCGGTGGCCTGATTGCAACCGGCCGCTTCAGGCCGGGCGTTGCCGCACGGCCGGGTGGGTCGCCCAGCCTGCCGGCACCTCGATCTCCATATCCAGCAGCATCTGGCCGAAGCCCTTGCCCAGCGGGTCGTTGCGCATCGATGCCATGCCGCCACCGCCCAGCGCGCGGGTCAGCAGGAAGTTCATGGCATGCACCCCCGGCACGTCGAAACGGGTCACGCTGCCATCTGCGGCCATCAGATGCGCAAACCAGGCCTGGACTTTTTCGGCCGTCACCACCTGGCGCAGCCAGGGCAGAAAGCCGGGGTCGCGGGCAATGATGCCGATATTCGAGCTGTCGCCCTTGTCGCCCGATCGCGCCCAGGCGACCGAATACAAAGGCAACGTGATAGTCGTTTCGGCTATTTCTTCGCCATCAATAGCCGATTCGGCTATTTCCGCAAAACCGGGCGTCGACTGGCCGGTTTCCGTCGTCCCGGCGTTAGCCGTTTCGGCTATTTTAGCCCCGATTTTAATAGTCGGATCGGCTATTACCTCCGCCGTCACCTCCTGCATCGGCATGCCGTCATACGGTATCGGGATATTCATAACATCATCGCCCAGCGTGACGGTGACCGTCACATCGCGTTTCGGCATAAGAAACGAGAACAGCCGTACCACCGGCGAGGCCTTGGGCCGCCCCCCCGCCCCGGTGGTGCCGGGCGACCACGAGGTTCCCGCCGGCGCGATCTCGCGGGCGAAGATGCCAAGCGCCTTGCGGTCGTCGTGGCTTGCCGACAACCGCATGACGACCTCGCGCGTACCGCCTGCCCGGGCATGCGGACCATACATCGATTCGGCGCCCAGGATCTCGGTGCAGGTCGCCCGGTAATCGGCCAGATTGGCCTGGCGGAACATCGCCCGGGTCCGGTCCAGAATCGCATCGGCGGTGCGCTGTGCCTTGGCGGCGGCATCGATGCCGATGATGGTCAGCTGGGCCACCGCGCGCCAGCCATCCATATAGGTGGCCGAGGCCTTGTAGCTGTCGGTTGGCGCGCGACCGCGTGTTCCCTGCACACGCACGCGATCGGGGCCCACCGCGTCCATCGTCACCGCGGTGAAGTCGCAGATCACATCCGGCAGCATATAGGCCGCCGGGTCGCCCACCTCGTAGAGCATCTGTTCGGCCACCACCGCCGGCACCACCAGCCCGCCGGTGCCTTCGGGTTTGGTTACCACGAAGCTGCCATCCGCGGCGCATTCGGCGATGGGATAGCCGATTTCCGCCCAGTCGGGCACCAGATCCCAGTCGGTATGCAGGCCGCCGGTCGCCTGGCAGCCGCATTCCAGGATATGCCCGACCAGACTGCCGGCTGCCAGACGATCGTAGTCATCCGCCGCCCAGCCGAATTCATGCATCAGCGCGCCGAGCGCCAGGGCGCTGTCGGCCGAGCGGCCGGTGATCACCACATCGGCGCCGGCATCCAGCGCCGCTTTCACCGGCAGGGCGCCCAGATAGGCGTTGGCGCTCATCAGTTTTTCGGGCAGGGCGGCCCCGGTGAACATCTCGGTCACACCGGCCGACCGCAGATCGTCCAGCTTGCCCAGCAGGTCGTCGCCTTCGACGATCGCGATCTTCAGGCTGACGCCGGCCTCGTCGGCAAGCCTGGCCAGCGCCGCGGCGCAGGCCCGCGGATTGACGCCGCCGGCATTGCTCAACACCTTGATTCCCTTGGCCGCGACGTCCTTGATCACCGCGCGCATGACCACGTCGACGAAATCGGTGGCATAGCCCTGATCCGGCGCTTTCGCCCGCATCGAGGCCAGGATCGACATGGTCAGCTCGGCCAGATAGTCGAAGACCAGATAGTCGATATCGGCCCGGCGGACCAGCTGCGGCGCGCCCACGGCGCTGTCGCCCCAGAAGCCCGAGGCTCCGCCGATCCGCACGATCCTGTCGCTCATGGCCACTCTTCTCCAATGTCGGGGGGAGGGTTTATTGTCGCGGCCGGGCCGCATTTTCTATATACCTATCATTAGGTATTGATACCTGCAAGCCGCACGATCACCCTGCGGCCCCAGATCTGCCCCGATAAGAAGGCCAGCCCATGCAGCTTTCCCCCTCCCCCCGCGCCGCCGATCTCAAGGCCCGGCTTGAAGCCTTCATGGCCGAACACATCTACCCGGCCGAGGCCCGCTACTATCGCGAAAGTGAGGAATTGGGGCCGTGGAAGGTCCAACCGGTTGTGGAAGAGCTGAAGCCCCTGGCCCGCGCGGCCGGGCTCTGGAACCTGTTTCTGCCCGACAGCGAACATGGCGCCGGCCTGTCCAACCTCGATTACGCGCCGCTCTGCGAGGTGATGGGCCGCTCGCATCTGGCGCCGGAAGTCTTCAACTGTTCGGCCCCCGACACCGGCAACATGGAGGTGTTGGCACGCTATGGCACGCCGGAACAGCAGGCCCTCTGGCTGACCCCGCTGCTTGAAGGGCGCATCCGATCCGGCTTTGCGATGACCGAACCCGCCGTCGCCTCGTCGGATGCCACCAATATCGAAAGCCGCATCACCCGCGATGGCGACCATTACGTCGTCAACGGCCGCAAATGGTTCACCACCGGCGCCACGGATCCGCGCTGCAAGATCCTGATCTTTATGGGAAAAACCGACCCGGACAATGCCGACCGGCACCGTCAGCAGTCGATGATCCTGGTGCCGATGGATACGCCCGGCATCACCGTGCACCGGCCGCTGCCGGTCTTCGGTTTCTACGGCATGCCCGATCGTGCGTCGGAGGTGAGTTTTGAAGACGTGCGCGTGCCGGCCGGCAACATGCTGCTGGGTGAAGGCCGCGGCTTCGAAATCGCCCAGGGCCGGCTGGGGCCGGGCCGGATCCATCACTGCATGCGCCTGATCGGCCTGGCCGAACGGGTGCTGGAAAAGGTCTGCGCCCGCGCCGAGGAACGGGTCGCCTTCGGCCGGCCGGTGGCCGAGCAGACCGTGACGCTGGAGCGGATCGCCGAGGCGCGGATCGCCATCGAACAGTCCCGCCTGCTTACCCTGAAGGCGGCCTGGATGATGGACACGGTGGGCAACAAGCAGGCCAGGGCCGAGATCGCCATGATCAAGGTGGCGGTGCCGAACATGGCCTGCCGGGTGATCGACATGGCCATCCAGCTGTTCGGCGGGGCCGGCGTGACCAATGATTTCGCCCTGGGCGCCGCCTATGCCACCGCCCGTCTGCTGCGCATCGCCGATGGTCCCGACGAGGTCCACCGCAACCAGATCGGCCGGCTGGAACTGCGTCGCCAGCGCATGGCGCGCGGTTGAGATCAGATGTCACCGCGGGCCGGAAACCTTCGGGCAGGGTACGGACCCTGCCCTTTCCTGTTTCAAGTCCGGCAATTTCCCGTCATATTCGCCCGATATTGACGATGTCCGGCAAAGGAATGCGGCCGTATGGATCGACGACTGTTCGGGTGGCGGATCGCCTCTGAGATTCCCTTGCCTGAACTCCCCCTGTGGGCGGATGCGGAGCGGGCGGAAGACGATGACCGGCCGGCCGACATCATCATCCGCCGCGCGGCCGTGCCGGCCCGTTTTGCCGAGATCCGCGCCGAGCGGCCTCTGTTCACGGTGTCGGCAGACGGTGATATGCGGGTCGACATCAAGGGCCATCATGTCTTCCTGATCCGCGGCGGCCGCGAGATCATCGTCGATACCGACACGCCCGACGATGCCGACTGCCACACCTATCTGCTGGGCCCGGTGCTCGGCGCGCTCTGCCATCAGCGCGGCGAGGTGATCCTGCATGCCGCCGTCCTGCGCTTCGGCGACGCGGCGGTGGCGATCTGCGGCCAGTCGGGCGCCGGCAAATCCACCCTCGCCGCCACCCTGCTCGCCCGCGGCCATCGCATGCTGGCCGATGACGTCACGGTGCTGCGGCAGGCCGCCGGCCGCACCCAGGCCTGGCCTGCCTATCCGCGCATGCGCCTCTGGCAGGATGCCGCCAGCCGCAGCGCCATCGATACCAGCGCGCTCGACCGCTGCGTCTTCGACCTGGATAAATTCGTCGTGCCGGTCGATCCCGCCTTCGACACCACCCCTCTGCCGCTCATCGCCCTTGTCCATCTGGACCGCTGCGACGACCCGGCGGATGAAGCCCTGATCCCCCTGAGGGGGCTGAAGGCGGCCGGCCAGCTGCGCGACAATCTCTACCGCGCCGGCATGGCCCATGCGCTGGACCGGACCACGCCCCTGCTGCATGCCACCGCCCGCCTCGCCGCCGGCATTCCCCGCCACCTGATCGCCCGCCGCCATATGGACGAGCATACGGCGGATCGCACCGCCACGCGGATCGCAGCGGCCATCACCGGCGACATCACCGCCGTCAACCCATCACACGCAGCCCCGGCGCCAGCGCCAGCGGCGCGCCGGTGAGCGCGCGGATGGTGTCGACCGACACATCCGGCGCACGCTCGCGGAGCAGGAAACCCGCGGGTGTCACGTCGATGACCGCCAGATTGGTGAAGATGCGGTGGACCACCCCGGCGCCGGTCAGGGGGTAGGTGCAGGCTTCGAGCAGCTTGGGCGCGCCGTCGCGGGTGACATGCTCGGTGATGACGAAGACCCGGCGGACGCCGGCCACCAGATCCATCGCCCCGCCCACCGCCGGCACCGCATCGGCGGCCCCGGTCGACCAGTTGGCGAGGTCGCCATTGGCCGCCACCTGCATCGCACCCAGAATGCAGATGTCGATATGGCCGCCGCGGATCATCGCGAAACTGTCGGCATGGTGGAAGAAGGCGGCACCCGGCAGCAGGGTCACCGGCTTCTTGCCGGCATTGATCAGCTCAGGGTCTTCCGCCCCGGGCGGCGGCGGCGGGCCGAAGCCCAGAATGCCGTTCTCGGTGTGATAGATCACCTCGCGCCCGGCCGGCACATGGCCCGCGACCAGTTCCGGAATGCCGATGCCCAGATTCACCACGGCGCCGTCGGGGATGTCGAGGGCCGCACGGCGGGCCATGGCATCGCGGGAAATGCCGCGGGGGACGCTGTTGGTCGTGGCGGTCATGGATACTGCTCCCCACGGGCGATCAGCACCGATTCCTGCGCCGGATCGGCGATGGCGACCACCCGGTCGACGAAGATGCCGGGGGTTATGACATGTTCGGGATCGATGGCGCCGGCCGGCACCATCTCGCGGACCTGGACGATGGCGACCCGGGCGGCCTGGCACATGATCGGGCCGAAATTGCGCGCCGCCTTGTTGTAGACCAGATTGCCCAGCCGGTCGGCGCGCTCGGCCCGGACCAGGGCGTAATCGGCGGTGATCGCCTCTTCCAGAACATAGCGGCGGCCGCGGATGTCGCGCACCTCCTTGCCCTCGGCCAGCACGGTGCCGACGCCGGTGGCGGTGAAGAAGGCCGGGATACCGGCGCCGCCCGCGCGGATCCGCTCGGCCAGCGTGCCCTGGGGCACGAGTTCCAGCTCAATCTTTCCCGCCCGGTAGAGTTCGGGGAAGGTTTCGGAATTGGACGAGCGCGGATAGGAGCAGATCATCCTGCGCACGCGGCCGGCACCGATCAGCGCCGCCAGCCCGACCCGGCCATTGCCGGTGTTGTTGTTGACCACCACCAGATCCCGGGCGCCCTGGTCGATCAGCGCATGGATCAGCTCGATCGGGCTGCCGGCCTCGCCGAAGCCGCCGATCAGGATGGTGGCACCGTCGGGGATATCGGCCACCGCGGCTGCGGGGTCGGGGACCTGTTTGTCGATCATGGGCGGGGGTTCCGTGGGATGCCGGGACTGCCCGCTCATCTCACGGCCGAAGCCGTGCAGGGTCAAGATGATGTGCACCGGCTGCGGTCGATGTTCGCAGACCGCACGGATCCGCTCCGGACGAGCCCCGATCAGGCCATGATCGGCCCCTTCAACCGGTCGATCTCTTCCCGCAGCAGGCCGGCGACGGCATCGGCGCCCATCTGCAGCAGTTCATCATCGATATCGAACCCGACCCGGCCTTCGCGCGCCGCCGTGAACAGGCTGCCGCGATTGTCCACCTCCATGTCGACATGCACGCCATGGTCACGGGGGCGGAAGGCGAGGTCCACGCATTCCACCCGCAGATCACGCAGCGACATCGGCCGGAAAACGAAACTCTGGAAGAAGGGGCAGGCATCGCCGGGAATGTGCCGGATCTCTGCCTCCGCCAGGCGGAAATCAAGATGCTCCATGGCATCGAGCACCGCGCCGGTCCAGCGGTCGGGCAGGATGCGCACGGCATCGCCATCGGCGCCGTCCTGGGCGCCGTCCACCTCCACCCGCGTGCGCAGCCCGGCGGTGGAGAGGCCGAGCGAGAGCGGCGCATGAGCCGGGATCTCGATCGCGAAGGGCAGCGCCAGCGCCTGACCCGCATCCAGCGCGAGGTCGGTGGCGATGGTCTCTGCCGCGATCATGATCAGCCCGTGATGGGGCTCCGGGGCATCTTCCCCCTCGCCCGCCGCCCCCTCGCCGTCCGGCTGCCGGCGCGGATCGGGATGGATCAGCGCCCGCACCACCAGATCGAGCGTCACACGCGCGATATGCAGGGGGGCAATACCGCCTTCGATCTCCACCACGCCATCCAGCACCTCCCCCACCCGCACCTCGCGCAGCGCCGGCACGGTCTCCACCGCCAGCCCGGACGTGCCGGCCGCTCCCAACATGGTTTTGATCATGGCGTTCGATGCTCCGTTATTGGTTCAGGGCGGATGTGTCCCCGCCTTGTTCAACAACAGTGTGAGCCCGGGCGATCCCGGATGCGAGGGACGTCCCTGATTTGTTACGGCCTGCCCTCGGAATGCCCCCCGGCGGCCGCGACGATCCAGCCGCGAAACGCCTCCACCGCCGGCTGGCCGGCCTTGGCGTCGGGGATGACGATCCAATAGGCCTCGTCGGGCACGATGGCGCGATCGAACAGCACCTCCAGGCGGCCGGTGGCGAGGTCGTCCTCGATCAGCAGGCGGGGCAGCAGGGCGGCGCCCAGGCCCGAGGCGGCCGCCTGGGCGATCATCGCGAACTGTTCGAACACCATGCCGCGCACGGTTTCCGGCGCATCCAGCCCCTGGGCAGCGAACCAGGCCGGCCAGGCGGCCGGGCGGGTGGATTGCTGGAGCAGCGGCAGGCGGGCCAGATCTTCAAGCCGGTCGGGGGCATGGGCGGCGCGCCAGACCGGGCTTGCCACCGGCACGATCACCTCGCGCATCAGGTGGTGCGCGGTGGCGCCGGCCCAATCGGCGCGGCCGTAATGGATGGCGGCATCGAACGGGTCGGCCGCAAAATCGAAGGGCGACAGCCGGGTTGCGAAATTGATCGAGATGTCGGGATGGCGGGCGAAGAAATCCGGCAGGCGCGGCACCAGCCAACGGGTGGCGAAGGTGGGCAGCGTTGCCAGGTTGAGGATCCGGCCGCGGCCGGCCAGCGCCATCACCCGGTGGGTCGCCTCGCCCAGATCGACCAGGGCCCGGCGGACATCGCCCAGATAGAGCCGGCCGGCATCGGTGAGGGTGACCCGCTGGCGCACGCGCACGAACAGCGCCAGGCCGAGCTGATCCTCGATCTGGCGGATCTGGCGGCTGACGGCGCCCTGGGTGAGGTTCAGCTCGGCTGCCGCCCGGGTGAAGCTTTCATGCCGGGCGGCGGCCTCGAAAGCCAGAAGCGCGCCGAGCGAGGGGATCAACCCGCGCTTCGACGGCAGATCATTCCCGAAACTCATGACCTCCCCATTATTCATCGTTTCCCAAACCATGCCCCAATATCGCACGATCCCTGACGTCGGGCACCCCCCGCGGCCCGATTTCCGAAACCTCCCCCGCCTGGGCTTTCCGGCCCGTCAGGAATGAGTGTGCAGATGACCGCCCGTGACACGACCGTGCTCCACCGCCTCGTCGCCTCCGTCGCCGGCCCCGTGCGGACCGACAGCCTGATGACCACCATGGTCGTGCATCCGGCGCTGGCCGGCGCCACCGGCGACCGCGCCTCGCGCGCCGTGATCGCCCAGGCGCTGAACATGCTGCTCTTCGCCGATCTGATCGACCGGGTGCCGGCGGCGGCGGCCTATGTGGCCGAACGGGTGGCGGCCGGCGGCACGCTCTGCCACGATCACGGCGCCGTGCGCACGGTGGCGATGGCCGGCCAGGGCGCCCTGCCCGCCGGCGAGGCCGCGATCACCCGCATCCTGGAGCCGCTGGGCTATGCCCGGGTCGGGCATTATCCGCTCGACCGGCTGAAGATGACCGGCCGGTCCTATGCCCAGAAGGACCTGCCCGAAGACATCGCCCAGTTCTTCGTGAGCGAGCTGCACCCGGAACGTTTCGGCCCCGACTTCGAGGCAACGGTGCTGCGGGTGACCGGCACGTCGCGCGATCCGCTGACGCCCGACGCCGCAGCGGCGCTCGACCGGCTGGCCGCGGAAGGCACGCTGGACATCGAGACCGCAACCGCCCTGCTGCCGGTGCTGGTCGCCTGTTTCGACCGCCAGCACGACCTGCCGGCACTGGCCGATTACGAGGCGCTGAAGGCGCAGTCGGCGGAAATGGCCTGGATCGCGACCGAGGGCAACGCCTTCAACCACGCCACCGACCGCGTCGCCGATGTCGACGCCCTGGCCGAGGCAGAACGCGCCGCCGGCCGGCCGATCAAGGACAAGGTGGAGGTCTCGGCCTCGGGCCGCGTGCGCCAGACCGCCTATCGCGCCGCCGAGGTGGAGCGGTCGTTCCGCGACGCCGGGGGCCGGATCGTCACCCGCATCGTGCCCGGCAGCTTCTACGAGTTCATCACCCGCGACCCCCTGCCCCAGGCTCTGGCGACCGAGACCGGCCGGCGGCTGGATCTGGGCTTCGACAGCAGCAACGCCCAGGGCATCTTCAAGATGACGGCGGCGGCGTAAGAAGAAGTCGGGCGCCATTCCCTTCTGTGGCCGCCGAGGTGAACCCCTTCACGTCAGAAACCGAAGCTGCCGGCAAGCGCACAAACTAAGGACCGTCATCCCGGCGGAGGCCGGGATCCAGGTTCGTCTCCACGTGAAGGACATCGAACGGCCTGAATCGGGTCACGATGAAGGCTCGATCTCTGTATGACAATACGGTTCTCGCAAATGATCATCGCCCATTGTTGTGGAAGCCTACCTGGATCCCGGCCTTCGCCGGGATGACGGTACAAATGATGTGCAGAGGCTGGCTGATACCGAATCGGACACAGCCGCGAGGTTCTGACGTCGGAACGCGAGATTTAGACCTTAACCAACTGTTTTAACGGCATCATTCCCTGTGGGAATGATCGGGTGCGCCCCCCGGCAGGCACGAATGCCACGTGCCTGCCGCCCCGCCCCGCCCTATGATGCCGCCAGCCCATTGCGCCGGTCGGCCCGTCCTGAAGAGGCGGCCCGGCGCGTCCGGACAAGATCACGACCCAGGAGTTCAGAGCGCCATGACCCGCGAGACCGAGACCCGGCTCAGCCCTGCCGACGATGCCCGTGCCGTCCTCGCCCGCCTGGGGGTGGACCCGGCGCGGCTTTCCGGTGGCGACCGCATCGCCCGCTCGCCGCTCGACGGCGCCGAGATTGCGCGGCTGACCGACACCACCCCGGCCGAGGCCGAGGCGGCGATCGCCGGTGCGGCAGAGGCCTTCAAGGCCTGGCGCCTGGTCCCCGCCCCCGAGCGTGGCCGGCTGGTCGCCCTGCTGGGCGAAGAGCTGCGCGCCGCCAAGGAAGATCTGGGCCGGCTGGTCACCCTGGAAGCCGGCAAGGTGCCGGCCGAAGGGCTGGGCGAGGTTCAGGAGATGATCGACATCTGCGACTTCGCGGTCGGCCTGTCGCGCCAGCTCCACGGCCTGACCATCGCCACCGAACGGCCGGACCACCGGATGATGGAAACCTGGCACCCGATCGGCCCGGTGGGCGTGATCACCGCCTTCAACTTCCCGGTCGCGGTCTGGTCGTGGAATGCCGCACTCGCCTTCGTCTGCGGCGATCCGGTGATCTGGAAGCCGTCGGAAAAGACCCTGTTGACCGCGCTGGCGGTGACCGCCCTGTTCGAAAAGGCGGCAAAGCGCCATGGCAAGGTGCCGGCGGGCCTGGCCGCCCTGCTGATCGGCGGCCGCGAGATCGGCGAACAGCTGGTCGACGACCGCCGGGTGCCGGTGATTTCGGCCACCGGCTCCACCGCCATGGGCCGCAAGGTCGGCCCGCGGGTCGCGGAACGCTTCGGCCGCGCGATCCTGGAACTGGGCGGCAACAATGCCGCGATCCTGCAGCCCTCGGCCGATCTGGAACTGGCGCTGCGCGGCATCGCCTTTGCCGCCATGGGCACCGCCGGCCAGCGCTGCACCACGCTGCGCCGCCTGTTCCTGCACAGCTCCGTCTATGACGGCTTCATCACCCGGCTGAAGGCCGCCTATGCCTCGGTGAAGGTGGGCGACCCGCGCGAAGCCGGCGTGCTGGTCGGGCCGCTGATCGATGCCGATGCCGCCCGCGCGATGGATGCGGCACTGGAAGCGGCCCGCGCCGCCGGCGGCACCGTCCATGGCGGCGAGGTGGTCGAGGTGATGGGCCAGGGCCAGTATCGCCGCCCGGCCCTGGTGGAAATGCCGGCCCAGGCCGAGATCGTCCGCCACGAGACCTTCGCGCCGATCCTGTATGTGCTGCGCCATGACGATCTGGCCGAGGCGATCGCCGCCCAGAACGACGTGCCGCAGGGCCTGGCCTCGTCGATCTTCACCAACGACCTGCGCGATGCCGAACGCTTCCTGTCGGCCGCCGGGTCCGATTGCGGCATCGCCAATGTCAATATCGGCCCCTCGGGCGCCGAAATCGGCGGCGCCTTCGGTGGCGAGAAGGAAACCGGCGGCGGCCGCGAGGCGGGCTCCGACGCCTGGAAGGCCTATATGCGCCGGGCGACCAACACCATCAACTATGGCAGCACCCTGCCGCTGGCCCAGGGCGTCACCTTCGATATCTGAGGAGTCGTTTTAGTCCCTCGCCGGGCGGGCGCTGCCGCGCCCTTGGCCGCCGCCTCAATGGCGGCTGGCATCCGCGGGGCGGATGCGGTCACCACCCGGAGTCTGTTTGGCCCTCGCCGGGCGGGCGCTCCGCGCCCTTGGCCGCCGCCTCAATGGCGGCTGGCATCCGCGGGGCGGATGCGGGCACCACCCGGAGTCTGTTTGGCCCTCGCCGGGCGGGCGCTGCCGCGCCCTTGGCCGCCGCCTCAATGGCGGCTGGCATCCGCGGGGCGGATGCGGTCACCACCCGGAGTCTGTTTGGCCCTCGCCGGGCGGGCGCTCCGCGCCCTTGGCCGCCGCCTCAATGGCGGCTGGCATCCGCGGGGCGGATGCGGGCACCACCCGGCGAGGGGTATCGCTCTTCTTCCGGAGTTTTCCAATGTCCATGACCGACACCACCGGCGCCGCCAGGGCGGCCGGACAGGCTTCTTACGGCTTTCGCGCCGCCCGGCGGCTGGGCGGGATCGGCGTGTCGGAGATTCTGGCGATCGGCGCCCGGGCGCAGGCGATGGGCGCCGACGTGATCGTGCTGGCGGCGGGTGAGCCGGATCTGCCGACCCCGGCCCATATCCGGGCCGCGGCCGCGGCGGCGGTGGAAGCGGGGGCCACGCGCTATGCGCCGCTCACCGGCACCGCGGCGCTGAAGGCGGCGATCATCGCCAAACATGCCCGCGACAACCGGCTGGATCTGACGCCCGCGAACATCATCGTCGGCTCGGGCGCCAAGCAGGTGATCCACAATGCGCTGATGGCGACGCTGGACGAGGGCCAGGAGGTCATCGTGCCGGCGCCGTTCTGGACATCCTATCTGGACCAGGTGGCCCTGGCCGGCGGGCGGGTCGTTTCCCCCCGCATGCGGGCCGAAGACGGCTTTCGGCTGACGCCTGAGGCATTGTCGGCCGCGATCACCCCGAACACGGGCTGGCTGATCCTGAACGCGCCGTCGAACCCCTGCGGTGCCGTCTATTCGATGAACGATCTCAAGGCCCTGGCGGCGGTTCTTCGCGACCATCCGCAGGTCTGGGTGCTGTCGGACGACATCTATGAACACATCATCTATGACGGCCGCCGCTTCGTGACCATGGCCGAAGCGGCCCCCGATCTGGCCGATCGGGTGCTGACCGTCAACGGCGTCTCCAAAGCCTATGCCATGACCGGCTGGCGGATCGGCTGGGGGGCGGGCCCGGCGCCGCTGATCCAGGCCATGGCCGCGGTGCAGAGCCAGAGCACATCCGGCGCCGCCACGCCGTCGCAGGCGGCGGCGACCGCGGCACTCGACGGGCCGCAGGACGTGCTGGCCGACCATCTGGCGGTGTTCGACCGCCGCCGGACGCTGGTCACCGCCGGGCTGGAGGCGATCGACGGCATAAGCTGCCCGGCACCCGACGGCGCCTTTTATGCCTTCGCCGACATCCGGGGGCTGATCGGCCGGACGACGCGCAGCGGGATCGGGCTGCATGACGATCGCGCCGTGGCGCAGTGGCTGCTGGACGAGGCCCATGTCGCCCTGGTGCCCGGGGCCGCCTTCGGCAGCCCGGGGCATCTGCGCCTGTCTTTCGCGGCCGCCGACGCGGTGCTGCACCAGGCAATTCAGAGGATCGGCGCGGCGGTGGCGGATCTGCCCGGCTGACGTCAACGCGATCTGAGATCGGCCGGCCTGATCTCGGTCAGCGTCAGGGCAAGGCCGAGGCCGAGCCCCGCGGCCAGCACGACCATGGCCGCGGCCGGGCCGTCGGCGGCGAGCCGGACGGTGGCGAGCGGTACCGCGACCAGAATCGCGACATTGTTCAGGGTTTCGGCCACCGCCAGCACCATGCCCTTGTCGGGCCCGGCACGCGTGGCCAGCACCACCGTCGCCGCCGGCGCACCGGTGCCGAGCGCCGCCCCCCAGGCCGCCAGGCACAGAAGCGCCGCCCAGAGCGGCAGCGTCCAGGCCATGAACAGGGTAACGGCCAGGGCAAGGACCAGGGTCACCAGAACCAGCACCAGCTCCTCGCCGCCGAACAGCCGGCGCAGCCGCCCGGCCGCGAGGTTGCCGAGCCCCAGCCCCAGCCCGAAGGCCGCGACGGTCACCCCCACCGCGGCCGGCCCGAAACCATAGCGCAGCCGCAGCACCTCTCCCGAGAGCAGGAAGGCCGCGACCCCGGTGCCGTTCCAGGCGCCCTTGGCGACCAGCGGGCGCAGGATCGACGGGTTGCGCAACCACGACCAGCCGGCACCGCCCACCCGGCGCGGCATCGCCGATGCACGCCCGGGCAGCCATCTCCGGCCCATGACGAAGGCGGCGGCACAGCCGCCGGCGGTGATCACGAAGGGGGCGGCCCAGCCGATCAGATCGGTGGCGATCCCGGCCATGGCCGGCCCGAAGGCGATGCCGGCGGTCATGCCCAGCATCACCAGCCCCATCGCGCCGGCCTGGCGGTGATGGGGGATCACCTCGGCGATCAGCGCAAAGGCCGTGGGGATCAGGATCGCCGAGGCGATGCCGCCGAAGATGCGCAGCGCCACCGCCACCCCCAGCGTGGGCGCGAGGACGATGGCCAGCCCGTCGAGCGCGAACAGCAGCAGCCCGGTCAGCAGCAGCCGCCCCCGATCGACCCGGTCCGACAGCCAGCCGAACACCGGCGCTGCGATCGCATAGGCGACCGCATAGCCCGAAATCAGCCAGGCCGCCCCGGCCGGCGTGGTGTCGAAAGCCGCCGCCAGAGGTGCGAGCATCGACGACAGCATGAATTCGGTCGCACCGACGAAGAAGACGGTGACGGCAAGAAGCGGCAGCAGCAGGCGATCCGCCTGCCGCCGCCGGGTGGACATCATCACGGCCGGGTGGTCTCCGTATGTCCGGTTCCCGGCCGCAGCCCTGATGTCCGGCAGGAAGGGCATCAGGCAGGCTGGCCGTGGAAGCCGATGGTGAACGTTACGACGTCGTCGCGATAGGCGCTGACCCGGCAGTCGACGGTCATGCCATAGACGTCTCTGGTCAGATGTTTCGTGGAGCTGCAACCATCCCAGACAGCGAACAGCGACCCGGCATCGGTTCCCCCGTCATTGATCCAGATCTGCGCACGGGCATTGGTGATGTTCGAGCTGCCCGGCACGCCGACGACCACATCGATCGGCCGCGCATCGCCATCGCCGATCTCGAACCCCAGCCAGCCCACCGCATCCCCGTCGGATACCGGGTTCCAGACGTAATCGGCGAAGATCCAGCGCGCCGGTGCTGCCTGATGAGCGGGGATCCCGATCACCGGCCAGGCCGCAAAACCACCGCGCAGCCCCTTGCGCTCCTTCGGCCGGATCGTCACCGTGCTTTCGTTGACGATGATCACCCGGCAGGCATAGCGGCCGCCGAAGGCCAGGCTGTAGAGCCAGGTGCGGTCATTGGCGCTGGCCCAGTCGGGCAGCAGCTGCGGCCAGTGGCCGGGCTGGCGGGCATCGACCAGCTGGAAGCGGGCGAAACTGCTCTCGCCCGGGCTTTGCAGCCGGAGCGGCTGGCTGGATTGCGGATCGGCGTCGCAGCCGGGGGTGAAGAGCCCGGCGATGCGGCCGGTGGACGCCAGAACCAGCCGTTCGCCGCGGGCATCATACCGCCAGAGCTGGTCGTCGTTGCGGGCCTCGTCGCACGGGGCCAGAACCAGCGCGCCATTGCGGTGGGTCAGGCACAGCTGGCCCGCGCCCTTTTGCGACTGGCCGGGGAACAGGCGGCCCGCACCGTCGGTCGTCCAGACCTGATGCAGCCCGATGACGAGGCGGGCGAGCACCACCCGGTGGCCGTCGAGACTGCCGCTGCCGGCGCCTTCGACCGACAGCGCCATGTCGACGTTCACGGCAAGCGGTGCCGCCGGGTCGGAGGCGCGCCGGGCGATGATGCAGAACGGGGTCTCGGTGGTCAACCCGACACCGGGCCGGGTATCCTCCACCTTGCGGCGATCGCGCGCCAGATAGGGATCGCGCGTCGCATCGGCCCCTTCCGACGTCTTCAGCAGGGCCGTCAGCTCTTCGGGCGACAGCGGATCGACCATCCAGAGATCCGACAGACGGAAGGCCCCCGTGACGGCCGGATCGAAACGCCCCCCGGCGGTCAGCCCGGCATCGAGGCCGGCATTGACCAGATGGCCGGCGGCGGTGAGTGTCCAGCTCTGATAGGGCGCGGTGTCGAGGACGGTGATCGCCAGTCTGAACCGGTCCGCCGGCGGCCGGCCGGCGGGGCCGGTCGTGACGTCGTCGGTCAGCGCCGTCAGGGCGAATTCGGCCGTCGCGGAGCAGGAATAGGCGACGATCTGCCCCAGACCGTTTTCGTACCAGAGCTGCGCCGCAGGGTCGGCCTTGATGCTGGCGTCGCGCAGCCCGACCTCGACGCCATTGCCCGGCTGATCCGTCAGCAGCGACAGCACCCGATGGGGTTCCATGCGGTTGCGGATGCGGAAATAGACCGGGCGCGCGCTTTCGCCCGCAATCCGGCGATAGTCGTTGTAGAACAGGAAATGGGCGCCCTTCGCCTGCAGCTCCTGCACCGTGTGGCGGCTGGCATAATCGCGCAGCACCACCTGGCAGCGCCGCGCCAGATCCCGCGGCAGCAGATCGATGGTCGGCATCGGATCGCCCTGCATCACCGCCGACCAGCGCCGGTAATTGCCCAGAGACTTCGCCCATTCCCCGGCATCGGACAGAAACTGCCCCTCGCCGCCCACAGCACTCAGGGTCAGGCCCTGACGCTCGGCGGCGGCCAGCGCCCGCGACTGCTCGCGCGTTGCATCCTTCATCTCGGCCGTGGCCTGGACCGTGCCGGCACCCAGATGCGACACCTCTGCCTTCACGCCCACCGACAGGCTGCGGGTGACATCGGCCGCCCGCTCGGTCGCCGACAGGGTCTGCACCCTGGTGCCGAACAGCCGGCCGCCGACCAGGGTGCGGCGGGCGACGAAATGGCCATAGATCGCCAGCACCGCCATCAGCCGCTCGGCCGGGTCGGCAAGATCGGGCCACGGATCGGCGTCGGCATCGGCGGCCGTGGAGGCCGGCGGGTCGAGCGCCACCATCACCGCCGCCAGGAAATCCGGCGCCGCCGACGGCATGCGGTCGTCGAAGGACAGCTCTACCCTGGGCAGGAAATAGCTGGTGACGACGAAGACCGTCTTGCCGGCCTCGGCGCTGGTGGCCTGCGACAGCCGGCCGATGCCGACCCCCACCCCGACGCCGCCCTGGAAGGACGGCTTGCCGGCCGCGGCGGTCATCGACATCGACAGGCCGAACACGCCGTTGCGCTGGGCCTGATGGACCTCTTCTGAATAGGTGTAGCTGGTCTCGTAATAGCCCGAAAGCTGGGGCTTCAGATAGAACAGCCGGGTCGGCCGGGTCGGTGCCGGGGGCACGGGTCGGGGCGCCCCCTGAGGCGGCCGCAGCACGTCTTTCTTCGTGGAAAGCCGGGATGCATCCGGTTGGGGCGGCGTGGTCGCGGTCGGCGCGGCTGCCGCCGGTCCAGGTCCGGAAGGTCGCGGGGCTTCAGGGGGGGCGACGACAGTTTGAGTGACGGAGGGCGTGGGGGCAGGCACCACCGGAACTGTCGCAGGCGTGGTCGCTGCAGGCTTGGTGTCGGCCAGATCGGCAAGCCGGCGGCGCATGACGGCATCGCCCCGCAGATCCAGCCGGTAGAGCACGTCGCGGAAGCTGCGGGCGGCCACCTCGCTGCGGCTGTGGTCGATCACGATGCCCCGATAGAAGCCGATCCGGTCCAGCAGATCGTCGCGCTGGGCAAGGTTGAGCGTGAAGAAATCCGAATGGTCGGCCGCAAGCGTGCCGCCACCGGCGGTGAAGACCCGGGTTGCGGCCTCGGCGGCGAAGTCGCGCTTTGCAAGCGCTGTGTCCGCCATGGCGGTGGCGATCTGCGCGGTCGGATCGGGGACCGTTACCCGCAGCCGGTCGAGCAGCTTCTGCCGGTCGTCCAGCGCCTCGCGGCCGCGCTCCTCGCGCCGGCGCATCGCCGCGTCGGCATGCTCTTCCACCGCGCGATCGGCATCCAGTTTCGCCTTGCGGGCGGTGAGCACCGCGGTGTCGCTGGCGAGCATCTCGATCTCGGCCTTGTCGGCCGCCAGCTTGCGGATGCGCGGATTTTCCTCCGCCGGCTTTTCGGCGGGGGGGATTTCCGCCGGTGGATCAGAGAGACAGATGATCGTCAGGCGCTCCGGGCCGCCATCCGGCTGATCAACCGCGAAGACGTCTTCGTAAGGTCGCGCCTCCGCCTCTTCGGATAATGGCTGACCATTCGGCGCGCGGAACCGGCAGTTTTCAGAAAGCCCGCCGGCCACCAGCAGCCGCCGGACCTCTGCGACCGTATCCTCCGGCTTAAGGTCGATATCGACCTCGCGGCTGGACACCGGATCGCCGTTCAGGTCGACCCATTTCACGATGCACCGCATGGCGTGCTCCTTCGGCTGGCGGCCGATCATGTTGTCATATATAAACATGATATACCCGTCCGGGCTGGCGCGCAGTGCCCTATGCAGCAACAGACGCAAAAATTTCATCAACCTTGTCTGTCACGGAAACAGAAGCCGGCCGGCCGGCATTCCAAATCGGGTCAATGATCCATTATGTTATTTATCATCAACATAATGAGCGGCCGCGGGCTGGCGCCGACGCGCCGCCCATGTCCGCCGATGCCGAATGCAATGGCGTTCGGCGGTAGAATTATACCAAATACATTTGCATTTTGCATCATATCATTCCGATTGCAAATCAAAATCCGACGGAAGAAAGTCAGACGACTTCCACAAACGAAAGCGGATCCATGTATTCAAGAAGACGGTTCTGCCGCCGCGGGGTGCGAGGGGCAGCCCTGGCGTCGACCTTCCTGTTTGCCGTCGGCGGAGCCCCGCCCGTCCATGCCGCCGGGCCCGCGCAACCGGCACCCGCCATACGATCGGTGCTGGCGGCGGAGGCTGCGACCGACATTCTCAGCCTGGATGCGCTCGACGAGATCCGGGACCACACCCTCCGGCGCAATCTGCCGGCCCTTCTGCTTGAACTGCTGACCTTTTCGCCGAATGTCAGCGGCATCTATCGCACCCCGGGCTGGCAGACCATCACGCTCAGCGATGCCGACAATGCCGAGGCGGCCCGCTTTGCGCAGGATGCCCCGTTCAAGACCTACGCCCAGCTGTCGGGGGCACTTCAGGCCGTTCTCGGCGATGCGCTGAACGCTCAGCTCGTCACCCTCTCGGGCGTTCTCACCGCCCTCGCCATCGCCCAGACATCCCCCTATGGCTTCGGGGCGGCGGTGAATGTTCAGGCGGCGCAGGCGATGCTGCAGGGCATCCGCCTGGACGAGATCGCCACGGCTCTCTACGGCCTGCTCTTTCCCTATCTGGCGCATGACGACACCGGCATCTGGTTCTCGGACTATCTGGCGTCGGGGCCCGAGGACTGGGCGATCCGCTATATGCGCCTGGCCGAAAGCCCGGCCTTCATCGACAAGCTGGAAGTGGAGCGGTCGCTGGGCGCACCCGACTGGGCGCTGGACACCCGTTTGATCACCTACAAGCTCAACCAGCTGTTTCCGCCGACGGCCGGCCGGGTGCGCATGGTCTATCTGATGAGGGATCTGCCGGTCTATGACGGCCGGTGGACCGACCTCGTCCCCCCCGGGGCGCTGACCGGCGAAAGCCTGGTCGGCGGCGTTCTGGCCGCGATCGCACGCCAGCAGAACCAGCAGTCGGTGCAATTCGTCCCCCTGGGCCTGCCGGCCTATTACAAGGTCTGCCTGACCAGGCACGGCCCCGATGTGGCGGATTTCCTGAACGGCTGGGGCCGGCAGGCGGGCATCACCCGCCCCGGCGCCAGCTTCGACAATGTCAATGAATGGCGGCCCGACCTGTTCTTCGAATGCGGCACCTGACCGCACCACGCGCGAAGACGTGCCTTCCGCCCCCCATGCAGACCAGCCCCACTCCCCGCAGCCCGACGACACCCGTCTCCGGAGACATCACGATGAACGCAGCATCCGGCCGTTCGTCACGGCCCGCCACGCCTCAGGGCCGGCCCTCCCCCCGGCTTGCAACACGCGGCATGCGCCAGCGAGCGGCGATGTGCCGCCTGGTGCGCAGTTACAGCCTGACGGCCGCGGCCGAAGGCGAGCGCTACACCTCGACGGACAGGGCGGCGCTGACCCTGGCCGGCCAGGCCTTCACCTTCTCGCAGCTGAAGATCCTGGCCGGGCGGCTGGCGCTCGACGGCCATGTGATCCACGCGCCGCGCTTCGGCCCCCGCACGATCCACTGGTCCCAGACCGCGGGGGGCGTCCGCTCGATCGGCCAGCTGGTGTTCCGGGCCGATCTGATGATGGTGTTCGGCGTCGTCACGCTCGGAGAGGCGGGCGGCCCGCTCCACGAATTCCGGCTGACCGGCACCATGGATGCCGTGCGGTTCACCACCACCTACAGCCCGACCAATCGGGATGACGGGCCGGAAGAGGTCGAAACGCCCACCCTGGCCGGACCCGATTTCGCCTACGGCGTGCGCGCCCAATCGACCGATGCGCCCTTCGACCAGGATCCCAACGATCCGACCGTGTTTGCCGAGGTCTATGGCTGCGACTGGTCGGCCGATGATCCGGCCGCGGGCGGCCCGGCCGAATATGTCGACCAGGGATATGCCACCTTCTCGATGGACGACGACGAGCTGGTGATGCTGCTGACCGCCGGACAGGTGGTGCCGCCGCTCTGCGAGACACGCGCCCAAGATTTCACCGCCCCGATCCCCTTCGGTGGCGACTACGAACCGGCAAAGGTGGTGTTCAGCGACGACGGCGCCAGCTTTTCCGGCACGGTCTATGATCTGGAAGGGCAGGCCTGGCTCTGGACCGGCAGCCTGGCCGATGACATGTCGATGGCGGCCGGGCTGGACCTCGCCCCCCCGGCAGATCTGCGCGACCATCTGAGCGCCGGCCAGGTCTCGCAGGACGACGAGCGGACGGTGCAGGAACTGGCGGCGATCCATCTCGACGACGTGCAGACCGCCTCGAACGGCCTGCTGTATGACTGCATGCTCTATGTCATGCCGGCCGACACCCGCAGCAATGTCTTCGGCCGCAGCCGGCCGACCAATCTTTCCACACGGATCACCGATACCATCACCGAAGACGGCCCGACCTCGTTCCTGAACGACCACTACACGCCGACCTATGCCGGCTGGGGTTTTGCGAACACCACGTCGCTCTCCGGCCTGTTCAGCACCGAGCAGACGACCGAGCTTGAATACGCGCTCTCCAACGTGATGAGCAGCAGCCCGTGGTACTCGTCGGTCAACAATATCATCTATGCCCAGGCCGCCTATAATTCCAGCGCGGCACTCGCCGCCTATATGACCAGCGCGGATGACGCGGCCGCCTGGGCGCAGAAGCTCTATGATTACATCACCACCAAGGCCCGGTTGATCAAGGTGAAGGTGGAGATCGTCGGCGCCTCGAACACCGCCACCTACAACAATTACAACAATCTGCTGTTCGCCCTGGACCCGAGCGGCGACCTTGCGAAGAAGTATCATGCCCAGGTCTACGCGCTGTGCCTGATGACCGCGGTGGAGCAGGCAACCCCCGATGCCAAAGTCAACAGTGATGTTCTGGCGCTGGTCATGCCCGACATCCTGCGCAAGGCGATCACCGCCTGGATCACCCTGCCGGATGATCCGACCAAGGGGCAGATCGCGTGCCAGGCCATGGCCGCGGAATTGAGCGCCGCGGTCGATCTGGCCGACGGCATGACCGATCTGTGTTCGGCCCTTATCCAGGCCTTCGAAGCCTCGCGGATCTTCAATCTGGCGTCGTCTTCGACGGCACTCTACAACAATCTGAATGCATCGACCTCGGTGTGGGGGCCGCGGCTGGCCAAATTCGCCACAGGGATCTGCGCCCTGGCGGGGGTCAGCTTCGCCGTCATCGGCTATCTGAACTGGACGACGCTGAGCGACGAGGAGAAGGTGACCCTGGTCGCCACCACCGTGCGCTGGGTGGCGGAGATGACCGAGAAGGTCCCCAACCTGCTCGGCGCGGCAGGCGACGGCGCCAATGCCGGCGCCCGCGCCCTGGTCAGCGGGCTGGAAGAGTATTCCACCGATCCGGCCCTCGCCCGGGTGACGGCGCAGTTCTTCGCCGATGCCGCCGGTGTCGACCTGGAGGCGAGCGAGGTTCTTGTCAACGACACCGTCACCCAGATCGCGAAACGCGAAAGCGTGGCCATGGCGAAGCTGGTGGGCAAGGTGCTGGTCGGCATCGGCCTGTTCGCAGGCGCCGTGATCGCCGGGGTGAACATCTATCGCTTCGTCCAGGATCTGATCAACGGCAACGGCTCGGTCGATACGATCTTCGACGGCATCCAGGCCTTCACCACCACCGCCGGGCTGATCTGCGAGGCGGCGGCGCTGGCGGTGGAATCGGCGCTCGCCGCGGCGCTGGCGGTGTCTTTCGCCATCCTGGGGGTGATTGCGGCCATCGTTTATGTGTTCTGGCAGAAGGATCAGCCGCCGGCGGACACGCCCGTTCAGACCTATGTCAAGAACACCATCCTGCCCTTTGTCCAGAGCCTGCTCGACAACCCCGCCACGGCAGTTCCTGCGAACTGGTCGCCCATGGACGGCCCGCAGCCGCCCTCGGCGACTGCGGCTGCAGGCTGACCTCAGAGGGCCGGTGCGCGTGCCCGAAGGCGGGCCGCGCGCCGGCTGCATGGCTCCCCCCGGGCCGTCTGCGGTGGTCAGCCGCGCCCGGGCATGCTTGACTGACGGTCGATCTGGCCGCAGCGGGAGAGCCCAGCCGATGACCAAAGCCTCGGATCTCGTCGTCCAATGCCTGGAAAATGAAGGCGTGGAATACGTCTTCGGCGTTCCGGGCGAAGAGAATCTCGATTTCCTCGACAGCCTGTCGCGGTCGGAAACCATCCGCCTGATCCTGACCCGGCACGAGCAGGCCGCCGGCTTCATGGCCGCCACCTATGGCCGCCATACCGGCAAGGCCGGTGTCTGCCTGTCGACGCTGGGGCCCGGCGCCACCAATCTGGTCACCGCCGCCGCCTATGCCCAGCTGGGCGGCATGCCGATGGTGATGCTGACCGGCCAGAAGCCGATCAAGAAGTCCAAGCAGGGCCGGTTCCAGATCCTGGACGTGGTCGACATGATGGGGCCGATCACCAAATTCACCCATCAGTTCGCCTCGGCCGACAACATCCCCTGGCGGATGCGCGAGGCCTTCCGCCTGGCCGAGGAAGAAAAGCCCGGCGCGGTGCATCTGGAACTGCCGGAAGACGTGGCGCGCGAGACCACCGACAGCCGGCCGGTGCCGGCCAGCCTGAAGCGCCGGCCGATCGCCGAGGCCAAGGCGATCAGCGCGGCGGTGCGCCGGCTGGAACAGGCGCGGTCGCCCATTCTGGTGATCGGCGGCGGCGCCAACCGCACCCAGACCAGCCGCATGCTGTCGCGTTTCGTGCAGAAGACCGGCATCCCCTTCGTCACCACCCAGCTCGGCAAGGGCGTGATCGACGAGCGCAGCCCGCATTTCGTGGGCTGTGCGGCATTGTCGGCCGGGGATTTCGTCCACCGGGCGCTGGAGTCGGCCGATGTGATCGTCAATATCGGCCATGACGTGATCGAGAAGCCGCCCTTCTTCATGAAGCCCGGCGGCGCCGAGGTCATCCATGTCAACTTCCGCTCGGCCGAGGTCGACCCGGTCTATTTCCCACAGCTGGAAGTTGTGGGTGACATTGCGAATGCCCTCTGGCAGATCACCGAAGAGATCACCCCCAGCACCGCCTGGGATTTCGGGATGATGCACAAGGCCCGCGATGCCGGGGCGGAGAACATCGCCCATGATGCGGTCGACATGCGCTATCCGGTCTATCCGCAGCATCTGGTGGGCATCGTGCGCGAGGTGATGCCGTCCGACGGCATCATCGCCCTCGACAACGGCGTCTATAAGTTGTGGTTCGCGCGTAATTATCGCGCACATGAACCGAACACCGTGCTGCTCGACAATGCGCTCGCCTCGATGGGTGCGGGGCTGCCCTCGGCCATGGCGTCGCGGCTGGTCTATCCCGACCGCAAGATCATGGCGATCTGCGGCGATGGCGGCTTCATGATGAACAGTCAGGAGCTGGAAACCGCGGTGCGGCTGGGCATGCAGCTGGTGGTGCTGATCCTGAACGACAACGCCTATGGCATGATCCGCTGGAAGCAGGCCGATATGGGCTTTAAGGATTTCGGGCTGAGCTATGGCAACCCGGATTTCGTGGCCTATGCCCGCGCCTATGGCGCCCATGGCCACCGGGTGGGCGACACCGGCGAACTGCCGGCGCTGCTCCGCCACTGCCTGGAGGCGCCGGGGGTGCATGTCATCGACTGCCCGGTCGACTATTCCGAAAACGACCGGATCCTGAACCGCGAGCTGAAGCAGAAGGCGGCGGCGCTGTGACCGCGGCGGGATGCGGGGGCTGGTGGCCCCCGCATCAGCTGCCGTTCCGATCCATATCCCGCCAGAGGGCGGCCATGCCGCGGCGTGGGGAAGCGAGACAGGCGTCGAAGATCGCGGCCGTCTGAGCCGCGGCCTGCGTCCATGAAAACCGCTCGACATTGGCCCGGCCGCATGTCGCCAGTTCCGCCTTCAAGGCGGTGTCTTCAGACAGGCGCAACACCGCCGCCACCAGCCCGGCCGCGTCACCGGGTTCAATGTAAAGAGCGGCATCGCCGGCGACTTCCGGCAGGGCACCCCGGCGCGTGGTCACGACCGGGCAACCGCAGAGCTGCGCCTCCAGGATCGGCAGGCCGAAGCCTTCGTATTCCGACGGCATGACCAGGCACAGTGCCCGACGGTAATGCGCGGCCAGCACCGGTGTGGAGACGCCATGCAGCCGGGTGATGCCGATATTGCCCGACCGGGCGAGTGCGGCAGCCAGGGTTCCATAGGGGTCGGTCCCCAGGATGACGGTCCGGATGCCCGCACGGTGCCACAGCAGGGCCGCGGCCTGTACCACCGTCTGCGGCGATTTGTGGGGCAAAACGCTTGCGACCATCATGATGAACGGCCCATGGTCGCAGATGCCGGCGGCATCTTCCGGGTCGCCGGGAGCAAAACCGGGCCCAGCCGCCTCGTGCACCACGTGCAGGCGCCGGCCGACCCGGAGCCCGGTGGCGCGGATATCGCCGGCGGTGGTTTCCGAGACGGCGATGACCGCATCGGCGGTTCGCGCCGTCAGGCGGTCCATCACCCGCCGGAAACGGGACTGGTGGCGGTCCACGGATCCGGGCACCATAGCATACATCAGATCATGAATGGTGACGACCTTGCAGAAATCACCAAGGACGGGTCCGGTGTTGCCGGGGCTGAACAGCAGCCTGACGCCATGGCGCCGGGCAAGGCCGGGCAGCATCGTCTGTTCCCAGATCACCCGCTGAAACCGCCCATTGAATTTCGGTACGGTGACCACGCGCAGCTTCGATGCCAGATCGGCCGGGAAAGTCGTGCCGGACTGAACGAAGGCGACCAGGTCATATCGTTTCAGGGCCGCCAGTTCACGGAGCAATGACCACGAATAGGTTGCCATACCGCCAGGAACTCCCGGCACGAGAAAAGCGAAATTCAGTCCAACGACATGCATGAAGGAAAGACTCGGAAAGGATCGGGACGTCTTCGGACGGAATGCCCGCCTGGGCGCCCCGCGACAGCATACGAAAATACGATGTTCTGCTGTGCAGGGATACAGCACAGTGAAGGTCGGGCTCAGGAAGCCGCAGGGCGAAGCCATACGGTGACGACCAGCCCCATCAATCCGCTGCGATTGCCAATCTCGATCCGCCCGCCCTGGCCTTCGACCAGGCGGCGGGCGATATCCAGCCCCATGCCGGAGCTGCCGCCGCCGACCGCCGGCTCGGCCCCCTGGCCAAGAATTGCGTTGCCGCCATCGCCCAGCCGTTCCGGCGCGACGCCCGGGCCGGTGTCCAGCACCGTGAAGCCCACCCGCCCCGCCCGGCTTTCGATATCGAGCCGGACCATACCGCCGGCCGGGGTGTATTTGATCGCATTGGCCAGCAGGTTGACCGCAACCTGTTGTATCGTGGCCGCATCCGCCCGCGCCATCACCGGGCCGGCCGCCAGCCTGTCCTCCAGCAGAACGCCTGCTTCAAGCGACAGCCCGTGGACGAGACGCAGCGCCGCCGCAAGCGGTTCGCGCAGATCGGTCACCCCCGGCACCCGGCCGGCGTCTGCGGCCGGGCGGGCCAGCAGCCGGTTGACCAGGCCCAGCATCCATCGCCCGGCCTCTTCGATCGATCCGGCCCAGTTGCGGGATTCCCGGGGCAGGCGATCATCGGCGGCGATAAGGGCCGCATAACCCATGGTGGAGCAGAGCGGGGTGCGCAGTTCATGCGCCAGTTCCTGCACCGCCTGTCCCGGCGCGGCCGCCATGTCGACCAGACGGGTCTGGACCCGCACCGCCAGATCCATCTGGTCGCGCAGATGATCATTGGCCGCCATCAGCTGCAGGCGTTCCGCGACCAGGGCGGCATGGGCTTCGAGCATGCGCGTCTGACGGTCATCGAGCCCGTCGGGGCGGGGTTCCGGATCGATCACGCAAAGCGTGCCCAGGGCGATGCCGTCGCTCAGCCGGATGGGGGCCCCGGCATAGAAGCGGATGAAGGGCGGCCCCACCACCAGCGGATTGCCGGCGAAGCGCGGATCCTGCGCGGCATCGGGTACCTCCAGCACCGAGGCGCGGGCGAGCGCGTGATCGCAGAAGGCCCAGTCGCGCGGAGTTTCGGAGACGTCGAGCCCGCGCCGGGCCTTGAACCACTGCCGGTCGCGGTCGATCAGCGAAACCAGCACGATCGGCGCCTGACAGATGTCGGCGACGATATTCACGATCCGGTCGAAGCCGGGCTCCGGCGGTGTGTCGAGCACGCCCAGCCGGTCGAGATGGGCCAGCCGCCGGCGCTCGCGCGCCGGGTCGCGCCCGGCAGGCGTGTAGGTGCGCTCTGCCGCACCCGGCTTGTCATCTGCACCTGTCGTCACGCCCCGCGTCCTCGAACCGCTGATCCGCTTCGCCAAACGCATCTTGCCATGCTTGGTTTAACGAAGTCTAAAATGCAATGGATCTGGTCAAACCTTTGCGCGTGTGCCCCGCAGGGCGGCCAGGCTCTCGTCAAGCCCGGCGAGCAGGGCGGCGCGTGCCGCCGCCACCCGGCGCGCCTCTCCGCCCTCGCGCAGGATCGCCTCCAGCTCCAGCGCAGCGGCACGCAGGTTGCGGGCATCCGGAATGTCGGGCAGATCCCGGATGGCCTGAAGGCTGCGGCGCAGCTCCTCTGCCGACGCCCCGGCCAGGCGGGGTGCCAGATCCAGCAGGAAGGCCCGAAACCCGTCGCGTGCCGCGGCATCGGGGCCGACCACCGGCCCGGATGCGGCACCCCCTGCAACCTCCTGCACCGCCGCGGCCAGGGCCGCAGGGTCGATCGGCTTGGCCAGATGGCGCTGCATGCCGGCGGCCAGGCAGGCATCGACATCTTCGGGGAAGGCATTGGCGGTCAGCGCAATGACCGGCACGGCTTCGGCGCCGGGCACCGCGCCGCGGCGGATCTCGCGGGTGGCGGCAAGCCCGTCCATCCGCGGCATCTGCATATCCATCAGCACAAGATCGATATCCGGCACCGCGGCAAGCTGTTCCAGCGCCTGGACGCCGTCGCCGGCCGTCACCACCTGGTGGCCCAGCCCTTCCAGAATCGCCCGGATCAGGATCTGGTTGGCCGGGGTGTCTTCGGCCAGCAGGATCTTCACCCCCCGCGCCGGCGCAGGATCGGGAACCAGGGAAGCGGCCCGGGGAGCCGGCGGCAGATCCATCACCGGCGCCACGGGAATGTCCGCGGCCAGAAGCGGCAGATCGACATCGAAACAGGTTCCACCCGTGACACCGGCGCCGACCGTGATCCCCCCGCCCATCGCCTCTGCCAGCAGCTTGCAGACATAAAGCCCCAGCCCGGCACCGCCCCGCGCCCGGGCCGGCTGGCCGGCCAGGCCCGAACCGGTGACGAAGGGCCGGAACAGCCGGTCGCGCAGCGCCGCAGGGATGCCGGGGCCGGTATCGCAGACACGAATCTGAAGGCGCGGCGGCCGGCCACCCCCGACGTCCCGCGGACCGATCCGCAGCCGGACCGTCCCCTCAGTGGTGTATTTGACCGCATTGCCGACCAGATTGGCCATCAGCTGGCGCAGGCGGTCGGGATCGCCGGTCACGCGGGCGGGCAGATCCGGCGCCGGATCCGCGATGATCTCGATGGCCGGCCGCGTGGGATCCGCGGCAAGGCCCGAGCGGGCGGCCTCTGTGACACTGGTGGCGAGCGCCCTGAGATCGACCGGTTCCGAGCGAAGCGTCATGCCGCCGGCCTCGATGCGGGCGGCATCCAGAACGTCGTCGACGATCCGGCGCAGCGCCGCCCCGGCCTCTGCCTGGCGGTCCAGCAGATGGCGCTGTTCGGCGCTCAACGCGGTGCGCGACAGCAATTCGCCGAAGCCCAGAACGCCGGCGAGCGGGGTGCGCAATTCATGGCTCATCACCGCCAGCCGCATGGAGCGTTCATCGCGTTCCGATGCCGCTTCTTCCGCCGCCTGGCGCAGCAGATCCGCCTCGACCGCCGCGGCCGCGGCGCGTTTGCGGCGATCGCGGCCGATGCCGCGCGCGGCCAGCACCACGGCGGCGATCAGCGCCGCGCCCCCCAGCAGATACAGCATGATCATGACGCGGGAATAAGGGGCCACCGCCATCTTCTGCGGGACCACCACGGCGAGGTTCCAGCCGGTCCCCGCAACGGGCGTGGCCAGGGCCACCACCGGGCCGTCACGCCCCTGGCCGGCCACGACCTGCCCCGGGGTTTCGGTCGCCCCGCGCCGGAAGGCATCGGGCGCGGGACTGCCGGTGAACGCCAGCCCCCGTGCCGACCGGCCGATCGTGATATGGCGCGCATCGGCCAGCGCCAGGATCCAGCCCTGCGGCACGCTTTGTGCCGCCAGAAGATCGCTGAACAGGCCCGGCCGGACCAGCGCCGTCAGCAGGAAGATCACCTGCCCCCCGCGCACCACCGGCACGCGGACCGGAAGATGGCCGTCTGTAAGATTGCCGATCAGGGGACGGCGGGTGGCGATCGCGGTGGCGGCGCCGGACGGATCCGGATCGGATGGCAGTGCCTCCCCCTCCGCCCGGCGCAGATCGATGATCGGGCGCAGATCGATGCCCGGGTTCTGATGCATGACCGGGTTCTGATTCATGCCCGGATTCTGATGTATGCCCGGGTTCTGGTCCGGAAGCGTCACCCCGGTCAGGATCAGGCTGGCCCATTCGGGATGGCGGTCGTAGAGACGCTGCATCTCCAGCCGGATGGCGGGCAGATCGCCGCGGTCCAGCGCCTCGCTGATCGCGAGCGCGGTCAACCCGTCGATCTGGTGCTGCACCTCGTGACGGATGGAGGCGGCGGTATTGGCGGCAGCGGCGGTGATTTCGGTGGCCAGCCGGTCGGCCCGCTCGGCCCGGAGCATCAGCACCACGGCGACGGCGAAGGCGGCAAGCGGCAGCAGTGACACGATCGCCGCCAGCGGCACCGATGGCCGCCATCGGCCGAGATCCGGTATCCGAACACCCGCTTCCGTCATGAACGCCCCCTCCGGACGACCCTGTTACAGCCCCTGATCAGGGCCCTTGAGAGCCGAAGGATACGCCGTGATTGCCAATAAAATATTGCCAATCGGATATGGACGGCGGTGCGGGCGTCGGCATGCAGGCGCCGGCAGGCCGGCAGCGGTCAGACGCGGTCGGAATAGCGGTCGAAGGCCGTCACCCGGCGCACCGGCAGATCGAGGTCCTGGCGGCGATAGATCTCGGTGCGCAGGAAGGCCATCTCGGCCTCCAGCTCCGGCTCGGGCACGTCGCGCCACCAGGCCTTGGGCTGCCCGTCGGACCCGTCGTTCCAGCGATAGCCGCGGGCCTTCAGGGCATCCTTCATGTCGAAGGGGCTGCCTTCGGCGCGGATGCGCATCGTCGCCTGGCGGGCCCCCGCCAGCAGCGCGCCGAGCGCGGTCACCCCCGCCACCGCCAGCGGCCGGGCCAGAACTTCCAGCAGGGCGCGGCAGTCTTCCGCCGCCCGGTGGCCGTCGTGGAACAGCCCGGCCTTGCCCAGAAGATAGCCGAGCCTGGTGCCCTCCACGCCCTCGGCCGCCCAGTCGATGCCGGTCTGGGAACAGGCCCAGGCCTTCACCCGGAAGATTTCCCAGACATGTTCGACGAATTTGCGGTCGAAGGCGGCGTTATGGGCGATGACCACCGAGGCGGCATCGGCAAAACCCGCCACCTCCACCGGGTCGATCGCCTGGCCCGCCACCATCTCGTCGGTGATGCCGGTCAGCTTCGTGATCTCGGGCGGGATGGGCTGGCCCGGATCCTGAAACCCCGAATAGGCGCCGGTCACCCGGAACACCGTGCCGCCGGGTTCGAACTCGAAGGCGATCATGCCGAGTTCGATGATCCGGTCCTTCTTGTGGTCGAGGCCGGTGGTCTCGACATCCAGGATCAGGCCGTTGCGCACCTCGCCGCGGCGCTGGAACTCACCCTTCTCGCCGGCGGTGGAGAACCACTCCCGCGGCTCGATCCGGCGCAGGATGCGGTAATCGCCCGTGGCTTCCAGCTTCCGCGCCATGGCCTCCAGCTCGGCACGGGCACGGGGGCTGCGGGGGCGGACGGGGGTGGTCATCACGCTCGTCCGATCACTTGTACCAGGCCAGCTGTTCCGAGGTGGCGACCAGCGTGCCGCCCGGCCCCCACAGCGTCACCTGCTGGTCGAAGAAGCCGTCATGAACCCGGCGGGCGATGGCTTCCAGCAGCAGGAACTGCCCCGACAGCCCGTCCAGCACCTCGGGCCGGGCATGGATATAGGTCGACAGCGTGACGGTTGAAATCGGCCGCGGCCCGCGGTCGAGCACGAAGACCCGCGGATAGATCGCATCGGCGAGCCCGGCGACGACGGCGGCATCCACGGCGCCCGCGGGCGCCCCCTCGACCAGGGCATGGCGCAGCCAGACCAGGCTGCGGCTGGTATCGGCACCGGTGAAGGGCGGGCCTTCGACGATCCGCATTTCATAGGCCGAAAACCACGGCGGCAGGCTGCGATGGGCATGGCGGGGCGCGTCTTCGGGCGCCACGGCCTCGGGCATGGCGAAGCGGGGTTCGGTGAAATCGCCGGTGTCGCGGCGGGCGGCGGCGGTGAAATTGCCGCGGGCGGCGATGGCGCCGTCCTGGATCAGATCCGCCTGCCAGAACGACACCGACCGGCCGACGCGCGCGGGCGAGGTGACGATGGTGAACGGCCCTTCGGCGATCGCCCCCATGAACTGGGTCTGGGTGGCGACGATGCCGGCGCCGGGGCCCGCCTCGGCCAGCCAGCCGGCGGCGGCGCGCCCGGCGGCGCGGGTCAGCAGGGCTGCGATCCAGCCGCCGAAGGGACCGATCATGTTCCGCCAGACCGGATCGGTCTTGCCCGACCACAGGCGGACTCCATCCGCCCTTTCTTCCACGGGGTCGATGTCGAGCGATCCACGGAAGGCATCGGGGCGGCTGGTCGTCATGGGGCGCGGTCTCCGGTCAGCGGCGCGTCATGGCGCACCGTCGTGTTCTTGGGGGCGTCTGCGGCCCTCTTTACCACGTCCCGCCGCCCTGCGGCAGTGCGGCGTGATGCGGCCGCAGCGCAAACCGGATCTTGAATATGCGAGTAATTATCAATATCACTATGAAATCATGCCTCATCGCAGGGAATCCGTCCGATGTTCGCAGATCTCGCCCCGGCCTTCAGCGGCCCGTTCGACCGGTTCAGCAGATCGGTCGTCGGCCCCGAGGATCCGCGGCCGGCGCTCAGCATCCGGGCGCTGATCGCCGACCCCGAGGCGCTGGTCGAAAAGATGCTGCGCCGGCTGGCGCCCGAGGCCGCGACCCCGCAGGCCCGCCGCGGCGCCGCCTCGCTCTGGACTCAGTTCTATTTCGCGCTGGTGGGCGTGCCGGTGGTGGTGGCGGCGATGCGCGGCCGCCGCAACCTGCCGGTGGGGCTGGACGAGATGGCGGTGGTGATCGGCGACAATGGCCTGCCTGCGGCGGTGAAGATCCCGGCGGCCGGCACACCCCAGCCGGATCGCAACCCGCGGGCGGCGATGGAGGCGCTGATCACCGATCATTACGTTCCGGCGGTGACGGCGATGAGCCAGGCCGGGCGGCTGGCCCCCCGCCTGCTGTGGTGCAATGCCGCCGTCCGGCTGGTCTGGGCGATGGAAGCCTCGGTCGAGGCCGACCCCGGGGACACCGATCTGGCCGGGATCGCGGCAGAGGCGCGCCAGGCGGTGATCGCGACACCAGCGCTGGCATCGGGTGCCCCGAACCCCATGTTCGACATGCTGCTCTCGCCCAAGGCCGGCTCTGCCTCCAGCTATTCCCGCAAGGTCTGCTGCCTGCGCTACATGATGCCGGGTGTCGCCGATTGCGGCGAGACCTGCCCGCTGCCGCCCTGCCGGACCGCATAAGCAGCAACGAGGGCGGACGTCCTCCTGGTCCGTTCCAGATCGACTTCGCCCGAACAGATCGGAGACTTCATCGTCGCCAGGGATTGCGGCCGCGATCTTCTTCACGGCGCCAGCATCATGCCGACGGCGCCGCATAGTCTCGCGGCCCGCCCTAATCCAATGGGGCGGCGGCCAGGCGAAACGACCCCGATCATCTGCCGCCCGACGGCCGTTTCCGTTTCGGAAGCGGCCGTTTTTCATGGCAGCCGCCGCATCGTTACAAGAACAGCGGCCACGAGAACCAGACAAGAATGAGTATGTCTGAAGACTGCCCAAAATGAACAATCGTATATTCCAAGTCGATATGTGTCAGTTTGATGAATTATGGCCCGTCGACTTGGAATCGGGATGCAGAGGCGGAAGACGCGGGCCTATAGTGTCCTCGCCGCGGCGCTTCCGATCCATATCCCGCTGGAGATGTTTGCACATGTCCGTCCTTCGTCGCCTTCCGGCTGTTGCCGGAGGATTGCTGCTGCTCGGCCTGAGCATCGGCACCGCCCAGGCCGCCGACGAGATCACCGGGGCCGGCGCGACCTTCCCGTATCCGGTTTATGCGAAATGGGCCGAGGCCTATAAGGCTGAAACCGGCGTTTCGCTGAACTATCAGTCCATCGGCTCCGGTGGCGGCATCAAGCAGATCAAGGCGCATACGGTCGATTTCGGCGCCTCGGACATGCCGCTGGAAGCCGCCGATCTGAAGGCGGCCGGCCTTGTCCAGTGGCCGATGGTCATGGGCGGCGTGGTGCCGGTGGTCAACATCCCGGGCATCGCCGCCGGTGCGCTGGAGATCGACGGGCCGACGCTCGCCGCGATCTATATGGGCAAGATCACCAGGTGGAACGATCCGGCGCTGGTGGCCCTGAACCCGGGCGTCGAATTGCCCGATCAGGCGATCGCCGTGGTCCATCGCTCCGACGGATCGGGCACCACCTTCCTGTTCACCACCTATCTCTCCTCGGTCAGTGCCGACTGGAAAAAGGATATCGGCGCCAGCACCGCGGTCGAATGGCCGACCGGTCTGGGCGGCAAGGGCAACGAGGGCGTGGCCAGCTTCACCGGCCAGACCCCGGGTTCGATCGGCTATGTCGAATACGCCTATGCGCTTCAGAACAAGCTGGCCTGGCTGAAGATGAAGAACCACGACGGCGCCGTGGTCGCCCCGGAAAGCAAGACCTTTCAGAGTGCTGCCGCCAATGCCGACTGGGCCCATGCCGAAGGCTATCACCTGGTTCTGACCGATCAGCCGGGCCGGGACAGCTGGCCGATCACCGGTGCCAGCTTCATCCTGATGCACAGCCAGGCCGACCAGCCGGCCCGCGCGGCCGCCGCGCTCAAATTCTTCGCCTGGAGCTATGCCCATGGCGGCGAGGCGGCGGAGAAGCTCGACTATGTGCCGATGCCGCAGGCGGTGGTGCAGATGGTCGAGAAGACCTGGGCCGACAGCATCAAGGGCAAGGACGGCAAACCCGTCTACTGATCCGGGCGTTGTCTGTGCATTGCGTCTGTCGTCCGGCCGCCACCTGCGGGGGGCATCCCCTGCCGGCGGCGGCCCTGCGAGGTTTCATGAGCGTCGAAGAGGCCGGCCCCATGCCGGACATCATTTCGCCGGGCATCATTTCGCCGGACATCGTTTCTGCCCATCCGGTGGCCCGGCCGCTGCGGCTCAGCGCCCTGCCGGCGGGGCTTCGCTGGGACGGGCCGTTCCGGCGGCTGACCGGGGTTGCGGCCCTGATGGTGGTGGCGGCGCTGGCCGCCATGCTGGTGGTACTGGTGATCGGTGCCCTGCCGGTGGCCGATCGGATGGGGGCGGGGTTTCTGGTCACACAGGCCTGGAACCCGGTGACCGATGTCTATGGCGCGGTGGCGCCGGTGGCGGGCACGCTGATCACCGCCGCCATCGCCATGCTTCTGGCGGTGCCGGCGGCGCTGGGCATCGCCATTTTCCTGAACGAACTCTGCCCCCACCGGCTGCGCGCGCCGCTGGCGGTGGCGGTGGAATTGCTGGCCGCCATTCCCAGCATCATCTACGGCATGTGGGGGCTGTTCGTGCTGGCGCCGGTGCTGGCCTCCACGGTCTATCCGGCGTTGATCGATACGCTGGGGCCGCTGCCGCTTCTGGGGGCGCTGTTCCAGGGCCCGCCTTTCGGCATCGGCGTGCTCACCGCCGGGCTGATCCTGGGGGTGATGGTTCTGCCCTTCATCACCTCGGTCGCCCGCCAGGTGCTGGCAGAGGTGCCGCCGGTGCTGCGCGAGGCCGCCTATGGCGTCGGCGCCACCACCTGGGAGGTATCGCGCCGCGTGCTGATCCCCCATGCCCGGCGCGGGCTGATCGGCGGCGTGATGCTCGGCCTCGGCCGCGCGCTGGGCGAGACGATGGCCGTCACCTTCGTGATCGGCAATGCCCATCGCATCCATGCCTCTCTGCTTCAACCCGGCACCACGATTTCGGCGACGCTCGCCAATGAATTCACCGAAGCCTCGGGCGACATCTATGTCTCGGCACTCACCGCGCTGGGGCTGATCCTGTTCGTGGTCACCTTCGTGGTGCTGCTCGGTGCCCGCGCGCTGCTGAACCGCACGGGGAGCGCGGGTCGATGAGGGGGGAGGGGGCGATGAGAGGGGGCGCCATCCCGGTTTCGCCTGCACGGCTGCGCCGGCGGCGCATGGTCAATCTGGTGATGACGGGGCTGTGCACCGCCGCGGCGCTGGCCGCGCTTCTGGTTCTGGCGCTGATCCTGTGGGAGCTGGTGATCCGCGGCGCGGGCGCCCTCTCGCTCGATGTCTTCACCCGCGCGACCCCGCCGCCGGGCAGCAGGGGCGGGCTGCTCAACGCCATTCTGGGCAGCCTGTCGATGACCGCGGCGGCGATTGCGGTCGCAACCCCGGTGGGCGTGCTGACCGGCACATGGCTTGCCGAATACGGCCGCGACAGCCGCGCCGCCGGCCTGGTGCGCCTGTTCGCCGACACGCTGTTGAGCGCGCCCTCGATCATCGTCGGGCTGACGGTCTATGTGCTGCTGGTGGTGCCGCTCGGCCATTTCTCGGGCTGGGCGGGGGCGGCGGCCCTGGCGCTGATCGCGGTGCCGGTGATCGTGCGCACCACCGAAGACATGCTGGCGCTGGTGCCCGACCAGCTGCGCGAGGCGGCGGTTGCCCTCGGCATGCCGCGCTGGCGGATGATCGTCGGCGTCACCTGGCGCGCGGCGGCCGGCGGCATCCTGACCGGCGTTCTGCTCGCCATCGCCCGCATCGCGGGCGAGACCGCGCCGCTGCTGTTCACCGCGCTCAACAACCAGTTCTACGCCTGGGACCTCACCGGTCCCACCCCCAGCCTGCCGGTGGTGATCTTCCAGTTCGCGATGAGCCCCTATCGCGACTGGCAGGATCTCGCCTGGGCGGGCGCGCTGCTCATTGCAGCCGGCGTGCTGCTGCTCTCCGTCACCGCCCGCCTGATCTCTGCCCGAGGCCGCAAATGACCGCATCCACCCCCGTCGACGCCGCCGGGCTCGTCCCGAAAATCGTCACCCGCAAGCTCAATTTCCATTACGGCGACAATCATGCGCTGAAGGATGTCGACATCACCTTCGGCGACCGGCTGATCACCGCGCTGATCGGCCCGTCGGGCTGCGGCAAATCCACCCTGCTGCGCACGCTGAACCGGATCTGCGACCTTTACCCGGGCCATCGGATCGACGGCGAAATCCTGCTCGACGGCGAAAACATCCTCACCCGCCGCGGCCTTGCCCATCACGGCGACATCGCCGGGCTGCGCGCCCGCGTCGGCATGGTTTTCCAGAAACCGACCCCCTTTCCGATGTCGATCTACGAAAACATCGCCTTCCCCTTGCGCATGTACACCCGCCTCAGCCGCGCCGAAATGGACGACGCCGTCGAATCCGCCCTCCGCGACGCCGCCCTCTGGACCGAGGTGAAAGACAAGCTCCACGCCTCGGGCCTCAGCCTTTCGGGCGGCCAGCAGCAGCGCCTGTGCATCGCCCGCGCCATCGCCATCCGCCCCGACGTCCTCCTCCTCGACGAACCGGCCTCGGCCCTCGACCCCATCTCCACCGCGCTCATCGACGAACTGCTCCGGGAACTGCGCAAGCGCTATTGCGTGGTGATCGTCACCCACAACATGCAACAGGCCGCCCGCGTCAGCGACAAGGTCGGCTTCATGTATCTTGGCGAACTGGTCGAATTCGGGGATACGGAGACGGTGTTCTCGACCCCGCGGGAGCGGCGGACACAGGACTATATTACAGGGAGATTCGGGTAACGGCTGCAGGGCCGCCACGCCTCACCCGGCTGGGGCCCGTCCGTCCCCGACGACCCAAGGGTAGGTAAAGCTTCAGCCCTGATCTTCCGGCGCGGGATCCCACCGTTCGCAGAACGCCTCGATATCCGTCGATTGGAAGTCTTCCAGGCGCTCCACAATGATTTCAAAGGGCCAATTCCACCAAGCAATACGGGCGAGGCGGATAGCGATCTCGCGGGAGAAGCGCCGACGGAGCGGTTTGGCGGGTACACCGCCAACAATGGTATAGGGGGCCACTTCTTTCGTGACTACAGCCCCCGCCGCCAGCACCGCACCATCACCCACCGTCACGCCCGGCAGCACAATGACCCCATGCCCGACCCAGACGTCGTGGCCGATGCGAACCCGGTCGGCGCGACGGTCGGCAAAGAAGCTGGCATCTCGGCTGGCACCCGCATCGTAGTATTCGGGGCAATAGGTAAAACGATGCAGGCTTGGCCGATCCATCGGATGGTTGGGAGCACCGATGCGCACCCGGGCGGCGATGGCGCAGAACCGGCCGATCTCAGCGTCGGCGACCATGCAGTCGGGGCCGAGATAGCTGTAGTCGCCGACCACGCTGTATTCCAGCACGGACCGTGCCAGAACCTCGCAACAGCGACCAAGCGTCACCTCGCGCAGGCTGGCGGTCTGGTCAATGACAGTTTCGGCAAGTTTGGGACGGGCCATGAGCGGGAACATCCGAAGAAGGGCGGAACCGTCGCCCTCATACGCCTGTACAGGTTGCCATCCAAGGGCCGGCATGATCGATGTCCCGCCTGTCACCGAAACTTCATGCGAGCGTACCGGCTCCGGATCGGAGATGTCATCGTGCCGGGCCCGGCATTCAGCAGATGGCGCAGGACATGAGGCACGGTGCCATCAATGTCCTGCGCCGCTGGGGGCAACGTCCGCTAACCGCCCCGCGCTCAGCTCATATCCGGCAGATACATGATGATCCCGGGGAAGAGCACCATCACCAGCACCAGAACCAGGTCGGCGACCAGGAACCACATGATGCCGCGGAAGATCTGGCTGGTCGTCACCAGGTTTCCGACCACGCCCTTGATCACGAAGACATTCATGCCGATCGGCGGGGTGATCATGCCGATTTCCAGGAACTTGGTCAGCAGCACGCCGAACCAGATCAGGCTGAAGCCGGCGGCATCGATGATCGGCAGAACGATCGGCATGGTCAGCAGCATCATGCCCAGCGGCTCCAGGAACATGCCCAGGATCAGGTACATGATCGTCACCGCCAGCAGCAGCATATAGGGGTCGGCGCCGATCTCGATGACCACGGTCGAGATCCAGTCGCCGGCGCCCGACAGCGCCAGAAAGCGGCTGAGCAGGCTGGCGCCGATGCCGATGATCAGCAGGGCGCTGGTGGTGACCAGGGTTTCCTGTGCCGCCGTGCGGAACATCTTCCAGGTGAAGGTGCCCTTGGCAAAGGCCACCACGCAGGACAGGAAAGCCCCCACCGCCCCCGCTTCCGTGGGGGTGAACAGCCCGCCGAACAGGCCGCCGAACACGCCCAGCATGATCGCCAGCACCGGCCAGGTATCGCGAAGCGCATCCAGTTTTTCGGAAAACGGAACATCTTCACGCACCCGCGGGGCAAGCGCCGGGTTGAGCTTCACCCGGATCAGGATCACCAGGATATAACCCAGCGCCGTCAGCAGCCCGGCGACCAGCCCGCCCAGGAACAGCTTGGTCACCGCCACCTGGGCGATCACGCCGTAGAGGATCATCAGGATCGAGGGCGGAATCAGGGCACCGATCGTGCCCGCCGCCGCCACCGTGCCGGTGGCGAGCTGGGCGTCATAGCGGTGGCGCATCATCTCCGGCACCGCGATCCGCCCCATGGCCGCCGAACAGGCGATCGACGAGCCGGTGACGGCCGCAAAACCGGCCGAGCCGAACACCGCCGCGATGGCGAGCCCGCCCGGGATCCCCGACATCCACACCCTGGCCGCCCGGAACAGCCCCTGGGTCAGCTGGGCGTGGTAGCAGACGAAGCCCATCAGCAGGAAGACGGGCACGGAACTCAGCACCCAGTTTGCCGCGAACTGATAGGGGATGAGGCCGAGCGAACTCCACGCGACCTTCCAGCCCAGCAGATACCAGATGCCGCCGAAAGACACGCTGACCAGCGCCATGCCGATCGGCACCCGCATGGCCAGCAGCAGGAAGAGCAGGCCGATGCCGGCCAGACCGATACCGACGTCACTCATCCCCGGGGCTTCCTGTGATCAGAGGGGGCGCCATCGTGATGCAGGTGGCGATCGGAACTGACCACCACATCATCGGGCGTGTCGTCCCTGAGCCCCGACGCGGCGCCGGTCACATGGGTCGCCAGCCGGTAGAGCACAACGGCCGCCATCAGCGCCGTGCCGACGGGCAGGATGTAGTAAGAGGGCCAGATCGGGATCCGCCAGCCTTCCTGGATGACGAAGGCGCCGACCGCCTGTTTCTTCATCGCCTCCAGCCAGGACTGGCGGGTCATGGCAATGAACACCGCCGCCGACAGGACATAGGCGAAGCCGCGCAGCACGGCCTGGGCGCGCGCCGGCAGCAGGTCGGTCACGACTTCCACCGAGATATGCTTGTCCCCCTCTTCCGCATAGGCGAGCGGCAGGAAGGCGACCACCAGCATGTAGAAATTCGACACGGCGGCAATCGTGCCGGGCAGGGCGATCCCGAACAGGTTGCGCACCACCACATCGGCGGTGATGTGCACCATCATCAGGGTCACCGCCAGCACGCCGATCACCGACGTGAAATGGATCAGACGCGACAATCCGCGTCCAAGCGCCTGCATCGCGCGGTCTCCCATGGCCAAAGGGGGCCTGCGGAAAGATGAAGAGAGGGCGGGGGCACGATGCCCCCACCCCGGGTCATCACATGCCGTAGGTCTTCACATCGACCTTAGAGACGACTTCCGTCCAGTAGACCTCGGCCAGCTCGTCCGGGGTCTTCACCTCCTTCACGATCTTCGCCCATTTCTCAAGCAGCGGCCTGAAGGTGTCGATCGCCGCCTGCGGTTCGGCCACGCCGAACTTCGAGGCGTAGAACTCGGCGATGGTCTTCATATCGGCCTGCACGAAGCTCTGGGTCTGGTCGATCAGCGCCTGATCGGCCTTGTGGACACGGATGCCCTTGGCCTCGGCACGCTTCAGATCGCGGCCTTCGAAGTTCACATACTGCCAGCCGGCATGGGCCGACATATAGGTGCCGGCGCGGAGCAGCGCCGCGCGCTGGTCTTCGTTCAGCCCCTGCCAGGTGTCGGCATTGATGTTGGCGATCGCCGAGGCACCGAACACGCCGCCCGGCACTTCAGGGGTGATATCGGTCACCGCATCGATCAGCGCCAGACCCGAAAGCTCCGGGGCGGAAATGATCGCGCAGTCGACCGCCCCCTGGGTCAGGGCCTCAAAGATCTCGTTACCGGGCATGGAGACCGCGGTGGCGCCCACGCTTTCCGACCAGCGGCGCCAGTTCTGGCTGCTGACCCGCAGACGCTTGCCCTTGATCTCCTCGGCGTTGGTCACCTTCTTGTTGCACAACAGCATATACCGGGTGGAGGCGGCAGAAGCGGTGAAGACCTGGTTCTGGGTCTTCATGTCGTTCTGGCAGGTCGGGCAGTGCAGGAAGATGTATTCCAGCATGGCGCTCTGGAAGATCAGCCCGTCGCGACCGCCGGTATCCATCAGGTTCAGCAGCATGGTCAGGTCGCCGGCCAGGTTCATATTGGCGAATTCGGCCGGGTTGTAGGCGGTCAGCACATAGCCGATATCGGTGATGCCGTCGCGCACGCCGCCGGGCGTTTCCGCCAGGTTCAGCAGCGACAGCGGGAACACCTTCACCGACAGCGTCCCCTTGCTCAGCTCCTGCACCTTCTTCACATACACATCCGCCGCAATGGTCGAAGCGGTGTTGGCCGGGAAGCCGATGGCATAGCGCAGCTCTTCGGCCTTCGCGGCCTGGCCTGCAAAAATACCGGCTGCGGCAACGCCGGCGGCCACGGCCAGCGAGGCCAGTTTTCGAGACAGCGGGGTCCTGGTGGTCGTCATGATGCAATCCTCCCGTCGGATCATTTCTTTTGTTGTCTTCAAGACATGTCCGGCCGCACCGCAAATGACGCCTCCACATCTATACCGGTGCGTCACATTACGCAGAGTCCGCCATGTCTTCTTATTCATGCCCTGTTCGCAATTGCCGGCCTCTGCACCGACATTTACACCGTCATCCCGGCGAAGGCCGGGATCCAGGTTTCCCGCCACGTGACGGGCGTCGAAACGGCCGGCCCCGGCCCGCGATGGCCGTGCCACGATGGCGGGCACGGCGGTCCCGACACATGGTCATCCTTCATTCCCGCCCATGCCTACCTGGATCCCGGCCTGCGCCGGGATCACGGTAGGGCGGGCATATGAAAATGAACGAAGCCTGTGTCGGACACCCCCGGTGGAAACGCCACCGGCTCACGCCGGCTCGAAACCGGCTCACGCCGTCTCGAAATGCCCCGCATAGCGGCTGCGGAGTTCGGTCTTGCGCACCTTGCCGGTGGCGGTCATCGGCATTTCTTCCAGGAACACCACCAGCTTGGGCACCTCGAAGCCGCCCAGCTGCCTGCGGCAATGCTCCACGATGCTCTCTTCCGTGGGCTCGGTGCCGGGCTTAGGCACCAGGAAGGCGGTCACCGCCTCGCCCCAGCGCGCATGGGGGATGCCCACCACCACTGCATTCTGCACATCCGGATGGCCCAGCAGCACCTCCTCGATCTTGATCGAGGGCACGTTCTCGCCGCCGGACTTGATCATGTCCTTCTTGCGGTCCAGGAACAGAAGCTCGCCATGCTCGTCGATCACGCCGATATCGCCGGTGTGGTGCCAGCCATGCAGCCGGGCCGCCGCCGTCGCCTCGGGTTGCTTGTAATAGCCGAGCATGGCGTTGGGGCCGCGATGCACGATCTCTCCCGGCTTGCCCGGGGGCAGCAGATTGCCGTCGTCGTCCATGATCGCGGTGTCGTTGACGATGCAGGACTCGCCCCAATAATTGCCGAACCGCAGGCGGGCGCGTTCGGGCCGCGACATCACGGTACCGGGATACATCTCGGTCTGGCCGCTGGAGAGGCGGAAATCCGGGCAGAATTCGTCGAGCAGCCGCCGCATCAGCGGCTCGGGCATCGGCGCCATGGCATAGACGCACATGCGCAGATGAAGGCGCCGCTCCTTGCGCAGCGGATGCTCCAGCAGGGCCCGGTACATCAGCGGCAGGCCGACCATGATGGTCAGCCCCTCGGCGGCCAGCCCGTCCAGCATCACCGTCGGATCGAAGCCGCGCATCAGATGCATCTTGGCGCCGCCCATCATGGTGGTCAGCAGCACGGTGTGCTGGGCGCAGTGGAACAGCGGCAGCACGCCCGTCACGCCATCCTCGCGGCCGATCTGCCATTCGATCGAATTGCTCATCGCCGCCATCACCACCGCCAGATGGCAATGCATCACGCCCTTGGGGCGCGAGGTGGTGCCGCTGGTATACATGATCAGGGCGAGGTCGCGCTCGTCGATCGCCACCTCGGGCTCGACCGCGGACCGGCCCTCGATCGCGGCATCGAAGGTGGTATGGGGCAGCGACCCCTTCGGCACCGGGCTGCCCGGCACCTCGATCACCGTCACCGGCCGGTGCAGTTTCGCCAGCATCTCCGCCATGGCGGGCTGGGCGGCCAGCACGTCGTCGGCCACCACATGCCCCACCTCGGCATGGCGCATGATGTAGTCGATATCGTCCACGCCCAGCATCGCATTGGCCGGCACCCAGACCAGCCCGGCCTTGTGGATGCCGAAGATCACCGGAATGAAATCGGTGGAATTGGCGCAGATGCAGCCGACCTTGTCCCCCGGCTTCAGCCCCTGCGCCAGCAGGTAGTTGGCGAAGCGGTTGGCGGCGTCGTCCAGCATGCGATAGGTGGAGCGGCGGTCGCCTTCGACGATGGCGACCCGGTCGGGGTGCCGGCGTGCGGTGCGGCGCAACACATCGCCGATGGCGACGCGGCCGATCTGCCCCGGCCCCGGCACGCCTTCGATCATGCGCTCCGAGCTGGTGGTCATGGCGGTCAATCCTCCCTGGCGGCTTCCGTTCTGTGCGGGGAAGCTCTGGTCGTGCAATCGGGCGGGTCCGTCTCCGGCGGCCCTGGCCCGCCGCTCCCGCCTTGTGACCGGCGGGTGTGCGGCGGGGCGGCCGCAGGGCGGGTCAGCCGCCGGCGGCCCAGGCCGGCTGGCGTTTTTCAAGGAAGGCGGCAACCCCCTCCTGGCCTTCGGCGCCACGCAGGCAGCGGGCGAATTCGGCCGAAGAGAGGTCGAGCAGTTCGGGCAATGCCGTGCTGCGCTGGGCCATCAGCAGCCGTTTGGTGGTGGCATTGGCCCCGGGGGCGCAGCGGCGGATATCGGCCACCAGCCTGGCCACCCGCTCTTCCAGCGCGGCGCTGTTTTCCACCACCTCGTGCACCAGGCCGATCCGGCCGGCCTCGGCGCCGTCGAAGCGCATGCCGGTCAGGGCCAGGCGGCGGGCCTGGGACACGCCGATGCGTGCCGCCACGAAGGGCGCGATCTGGGCCGGCGGGATGCCGAGCCCGGTTTCCGACAGGGCGAAGCGGGCGTCCCGGGTCGCGACCACCACATCGCCGATGCAGGCGAGACCCAGACCACCACCAAAAGCTGCACCTTCAACAGCCACCACAACTGTCTGGGGCAGAGCCTCGATCCGGGTCAGGAAATGGCCGAAACGGCGGTTGTCGGCCTGGATCGGGTCGGGCTGGCCGGCTTCGGGCTTCGGCGCCCGGAACGACGCCATGAAGCCCTTGATGTCGCCGCCGGCGCAGAAGGTGCCGCCGGCACCGCTGATCACCAGCGTGCCGACCTCGGGATGGTCCTCGGCCCAGGCGACCACCTCGGTCAGCTGGCGGACCATCTCGCCGGTCATGGCATTGCGCACATCGGGCCGGTTCAGCGTCAGGCGCAGCACCGGGCCGTCGCGGTCCAGCAGCAGATCGGGGCAGATCGGAAGCTTCGCAATGGGCATTGGCGGGGGGCCCTCAATCGGTCTTGCGGCCGGGCAGGATGCCCATGCCCTTGGCGATGATCGACAGCATCACCTCGTCGGCGCCGCCGCCGATCGAGGTCAGGCGGCCGTCGCGATAGAGCCGGGTGACCTCGGTCTCGTTCATGAAGCCCATGCCGCCCCAGTACTGCAGGCAGCCATCGGCGATCTCCCGCGTGAAGCGGCCGGCGCAGAGCTTGGCCATCGAGGCCAGATGGGTCATGTCCTGGCCGGCGACATAGCCTTCGACCGCGCGATAGATGATCGAGCGCAGCAGCTCCACCTTGGTCTGCAATTCGGCGAGCTTGAAATGCACCACCTGATTGTCCAGCACCGGCCTGCCGAAGATCATCCGGTTGCGGGTGTATTCAATCGTGTCGGTGATCGTGCTCTCCAGCAGGCGCAGCGAACAGGCCGAGCCCCAGATGCGCTCTTCCTGGAACTGCTGCATCTGGTAGACGAAGCCCATGCCCTCGTCGCCGATGCGGTAGCGCTGGGGCACGCGCACGCCGTCGAAATGGATCTGGGCGGTATCCGAGGCGCGCATGCCCATCTTGTCCAGCTTGCGGGCAATGGTGACGCCCTTGGTCTTCATCGGCACGCAGATCAGCGATTTGTTGCGATGGACCGGGCCTTCGCCGGTATTGGCCAGCAGGCAGATCCAGTCGGCCTGGGTGCCGTTGGTGATCCACATCTTGCCGCCGTCGATGACATAATCGTCGCCATCCTTGCGGGCGCGGGTCTTGATGCTGGCCACATCCGATCCGGCGCCCGGTTCCGACACGCCGATGCAGGCGACGCGGTCGCCGCTGATCGCCGGTGCCAGGAATTCCCGGCGCAGTTCGTCCGATCCGTGCTTGGCCAGCGCCGGGGTCGCCATGTCGGTCTGCACGCCGATCGCCATCACCACCGAGGGCGAGCGTGCGGCGCTGATCGCCTCGCAGAAGGCCAGCTGATAGGTATAGTCCAGGCCAAGCCCGCCATAGGCTTCCGGTTTGTTGATGCCAAGGAAGCCCTGATCGCCCATCTTCTTGAACAGCTCATGGGCCGGGAAAATACCGGCATCGTCCCATTCCTGGACATGCGGGTTGATCTCGGCTTCAACGAACTTCGTCACCGAACGCATCAGTTCGTGATGCTGCTCCGTGTAAAGCATCTGCCTCGGGCTCCTTGCGGGCATCCTGGCGCGGGGGAACCGCGCGGAAATGCATCTTTGGGGGGTGAAGGGAGGGGATATGAGCGGTGAGGGGAAGGGCTCGCTTGCCTTATATACCCTTATATCTAACAATAGGCATTGAACGGCGCGCTTGTAAAGTCTCCGCACGACGTGCCAAAGCTTCGCGGCCATGATACGGAGGCTCGCGCAGGTGCAGCAGCGGTGTTATGTTGCAACGCAGCCAAAACGCCCGGATTTCCATCGCATATGCGAAATGTTCGGGTGCCCGCCATCACCAGATCCACCGCAGACAGGAGTTCCGCGCGTGATCGACGACACGGGGTTCCGCATGCAAAGACCTGGTGCCGCCCGCCCGGCCGATGATCTGGACGACAACGACCGCGTGGCGCTCTATGTCCGTCTGGCCCGGATCTTCCGCGACCGCATCCGCTCAGGCGAATGGTCCCCGGGCGAAAAACTGCCGCCGGTGCCGGATCTGTGCCGGGATTTCGCGGTGGCGCCGATCACCGTGCGCCAGGCGCTGCGCATGCTCGCCGACAAGGGGCTGCTGGTCGCGATCCGCGGCAAGGGCACCTTCGTGACCGAAGGCCAGCATTCGGCGGTCGACGATCCGGAACTCCGCCGGGCGATCAACGACCGCCTGGACCTGACCCCGGGCCAGGGCATCCGCGTGCTGAAGCGCGAGACCGGCATCGCACTTCCCCCGGAACTGCAGATGGAAGGCGGCCAGCCCAAGCCCTCTTATGTCAAGATCACCAAGATTCACCTTTTCAACGAAACACCCTTCGCCCTGATGGATGTTTATGTCGACGAAGCATCCTATCGGCGATTCCCGCCAAACGCCGAGCATAATTCCAAGATGCTGCGGATGTTGACCAATCACGGCCACGAAAAGATGGGCTCGTCGCGCCAGCTCATCACCATATCCCACGCGGATCAGGATGTCGCGCGGGCGCTCGATTATTCATTGGGCGGCGTGATGGTGAAGATCATTTCGAACATCTTCAGCACCGACGGCGATATCCTGATGGCCAACAACGCGCTCTATCGCGGCGACATGTTCGTGATGGAACGGGTGGAACAGACCCCCGCCGTCCCGGTCATCCCCGACCCGACCCGGCCCAAGGACCGGCATTGAGTGCGGGATACGGGCATCGACGATCACCTGAACCGAACATGTCCGGCGCTATCCCCGCCAATATCAACACAACCTCAGTACCGTCATCCCGGCGAGCGGGACCGACACTGTCAGCCATTGCGGATACGGATCCGCCGGTGTCCATCACGCGGAAACGAACCTGGATCCCGGCCTGCGCCGGGATGACGGTAGAAATGCCTTGCGAAAGATGGCCGGGGCAGAACCGGACATAAGCGATGTTATGATGAAGGGTTGCATGTCCCCTGGCATGGAGGATCCCCGGCATTGAGTACGGGATACGGGCGTGGAGACTCACCCGAACCGAACATGTCCGGCGCTATCCCCGCCAATATCAACACAACCTCAGTACCGTCATCCCGGCGAAGGCCGGGATCCAGGTAGGCGTCCACAACGAAGAACGATGATCATTCGCGAGACCGACACTGTCAGCCATTGCGGATACAGATCCGTCGGTGTCCATCACGCGGAAACGAACCTGGATCCCGGCCTGCGCCGGGATGACGGTAGAAATGCCTTGCGAAAGATGGCCGGGGCAGAACCGGACATAAGCGATGTTGTGATGAAGGGTTGCATGTCCCCTGGCATGGAGGATCCCCGGCATTGAGTACGGGATACGGGCGTGGAGACTCACCCGAACCGAACATGTCCGGCGCTATCCCCGCCAATATCAACACAACCTCAGTACCGTCATCCCGGCGAAGGCCGGGATCCAGGTAGGCGTCCACAACGAAGAACGATGATCATTCGCGAGACCGACACTGTCAGCCATTGCGGATACAGATCCGTCGGCGCCCATCACGCGGAAACGAACCTGGATCCCGGCCTGCGCCGGGATGACGGTAGAGATGTCTTGCGAAAGACGGCCGGGGCAGAACCGGACATAAGCGATGTTATGATGAAGGGTTGCATGTCCCCCGGCATGGAGGATCCTCGGCATTGAGTGCGGGATACGGGCGTGGAGACTCACCCGAACCGAACATGTCCGGCGCTATCCCCGCCAATATCAACATAACCTCAGTACCGTCATCCCGGCGAAGGCCGGGATCCAGGTAGGCGTCCACAACGAAGAACGATGATCATTCGCGAGACCGACACTGTCAGCCATTGCGGATACGGATCCGTCGGCGCCCATCACGCGGAAACGAACCTGGATCCCGGCCTGCGCCGGGATGACGGTAGAAATGCCTTGCGAAAGATGGCCGGCGCAGAACCGGACATAAGCGATGTTATGATGAAGGGTTGCATGTCCCCCGGCATGGAGGATCCTCGGCATTGAGTGCGGGATACGGGCGTGGAGACTCACCCGAACCGAACATGTCCGGCGCTATCCCCGCCAATATCAACATAACCTCAGTACCGTCATCCCGGCGAAGGCCGGGATCCAGGTAGGCGTCCACAACGAAGAACGATGATCATTCGCGAGACCGACACTGTCAGCCATTGCGGATACGGATCCGTCGGCGCCCATCACGCGGAAACGAACCTGGATCCCGGCCTGCGCCGGGATGACGGTAGAGATGTCTTGCGAAAGACGGCCGGGGCAGAACCGGACATAAGCGATGTTATGATGAAGGGTTGCATGTCCCCCGGCATGGAGGATCCTCGGCATTGAGTGCGGGATACGGGCGTGGAGACTCACCCGAACCGAACATGTCCGGCGCTATCCCCGCCAATATCAACATAACCTCAGTACCGTCATCCCGGCGAAGGCCGGGATCCAGGTAGGCGTCCACAACGAAGAACGATGATCATTCGCGAGACCGACACTGTCAGCCATTGCGGATACGGATCCGTCGGTGTCCATCACGCGGAAACGAACCTGGATCCCGGCCTGCGCCGGGATGACGGTAGAGATGTCTTGCGAAAGATGGCCGGCGCAGAACCGGACATAAGCGATGTTATGATGAAGGGTTGCATGTCCCTCGGCATGGAGGATCCCCGGCATTGAGTGCGGGATACGGGCGTGGAGACTCACCTGAACCGAACATGTCCGGCGCTATCCCCGCCAATATCAACATAACCTCAGTACCGTCATCCCGGCGAAGGCCGGGATCCAGGTAGGCGTCCACAACGAAGAACGATGATCATTCGCGAGACCGACACTGTCAGCCATTGCGGATACAGATCCGTCGGCGCCCATCACGCGGAAACGAACCTGGATCCCGGCCTGCGCCGGGATGACGGTAGAGATGTCTTGCGAAAGATGGCCGGCGCAGAACCGGACATAAGCGATGTTATGATGAAGGGTTGCATGTCCCTCGGCATGGAGGATCCCCGGCATTGAGTGCGGGATACGGGCGTGGAGACTCACCTGAACCGAACATGTCCGGCGCTATCCCCGCCAATATCAACATAACCTCAGTACCGTCATCCCGGCGAAGGCCGGGATCCAGGTAGGCGTCCACAACGAAGAACGATGATCATTCGCGAGACCGACACTGTCAGCCATTGCGGATACAGATCCGTCGGTGTCCATCACGCGGAAACGAACCTGGATCCCGGCCTGCGCCGGGATGACGGTAGAGATGTCTTGCGAAAGATGGCCGGCGCAGAACCGGACATAAGCGATGTTATGATGAAGGGTTGCATGTCCCTCGGCATGGAGGATCCCCGGCATTGAGTGCGGGATACGGGCGTGGAGACTCACCTGAACCGAACATGTCCGGCGCTATCCCCGCCAATATCAACATAACCTCAGTACCGTCATCCCGGCGAAGGCCGGGATCCAGGTAGGCGTCCACAACGAAGAACGATGATCATTCGCGAGACCGACACTGTCAGCCATTGCGGATACGGATCCGCCGGTGTCCATCACGCGGAAACGAACCTGGATCCCGGCCTGCGCCGGGATGACGGTAGAAATGCCTTGCGAAAGATGGCCGGCGCAGAACCGGACATAAGCGATGTTATGATGAAGGGTTGCATGTCCCCTGGCATGGAGGATCCATGGACGCCGGCCCCGGGCTGACCGCCCTCCCCCAGCTCGACGACCTGATCGACGCCATCGACAGCGCGGCCGAGGCGGTCGTGCTGTGGGATGCAGACGATCGTCTGGTGTTCTGCAACGACCACTACCGCCGCTTCTTCGGAGAGCCCGACAAGGTGCGGCCGGGGGTGCGCTTCGACGAGCTGGTGGAGATGAACATCGTCTACACCAGCATTTCCGAGATCAGCTTCCTGCCCCAGGGCTGGGACCCCGACCGCTATCGCGAGCGCCGCATCGCCGCGCACCGCACCGCCAGCGACACGTTCATTCAGCTGCGCGATGGCCGCTGGCTGCAATCGCGCGAGCGGCGGACCCGGTCGGGCGGCATCGTCGGCATCTATTCCGACATCACCGAGCGGATGCGCACCGAACTCGCCCTCTCGGCCGCAAAACAGGCGGCGGAGGATGCCAATCTGGCCAAGTCGCGCTTCCTGGCCGCCGCCTCTCATGATCTGCGCCAGCCCCTGCATGCGGTCGGCATCCTGATGTCGGCGCTCTCGGCCCGGCTGACCACCGATCGTCAGCACGCCATCGCCGGCCAGATCAACGACTGCCTTCAGACCGTGACCGGGCTGTTCGATGCCCTGCTCGACATCTCCAGGCTGGATGCCGGGGTGGTGGCGCCGCAGCCGGTCGACCTGCCGCTCGGCCCCCTGCTCCGGGCGCTCGCCCGCGAATTCGAGCCGGCGGCCCGGGCCAAGGGGCTGGGGTTGACCGTGCGACCGGAGGCGGGAGCGGCGGCGGTGCGGAGCGATGCCGCCATGCTGGGGCGGATCCTGCGCAATTTCGTCTCCAACGCCGTCAAATATACCGGCCGCGGCCGGGTGCTGGTCGGCGTGCGCCCGCGCGGGGCGGATCTGCGGATCGACGTCATCGACACCGGTCCGGGTTTCGATGCCGCAGAGGCTCAGGCGGTGTTCCGCGAATTCCACCGGCTGGACGGCGCCATGGCCGAACAGGGCATCGGCCTCGGCCTCGCCATCGCCGACCGTCTGGCCCGGCTGCTCGGCCATCGGATCGAGGTGATGAGCCGGCCGGGCCATGGCAGCCGTTTCTCGCTGATCCTGCCCCGGGCGGCCCATGTCCCGGCCCCGGAACCGGTCGCCGCCGCACCTGCCGTGCCGGCGGGGCTGGCCGGCCGCCGTCTGCTGCTGATCGACGACGACCCCGACATCCGCCGCGCGGCCGCCCAGCTCTTCGACGCCTGGGGCTGCACCGCCGCCTTTGCCGCCGGTGCCCATGATCTGGCCGGGGTTCTGGACGCCATGGACGGCCCGCCGGAGGCGGTGATCGTCGACTATTTCCTGGGCGACGGCTGGACGGGGGCGCGGCTCGCCCCCTGCCTCAGGGCCCGGTTCGGCGATGCGCTGCCGATGGTGATGGTGACCGGCGACACCTCGCCCGAACGGCTGCGCGAGGTGCAGGGGCTGGGCTTTCCGGTGCTGCACAAGCCGCTGAACCCGATGCGGCTGGGGGCGACACTCAGGGCGCTGCTCCCCTCCGCCCCTCCCCAGGTCGCGCCCTCTCAGCCCCGGTAGCGCCGCGCCAGCGCCGCCGCCTCGGCGCGCGAGCCCAGATCCAGGCGCCGCAGCATCTGCGACACCTGGTTCTTGACCGTCTGTTCGGCCAGGCCCAGCCGTTCGGCGATCGCGCGGTTGGGCAGGTCATGGGCCAGAAGTTTCAGGATCTCTCCCTGGCGGCGGGTCAGGCCCAGGGCGCCGCTATCCAGCCGCACCGGATCGGCCGGCTCCGGCTCTTCGGCATCCAGCGCTGCCGGCGGCACATAGACACCGCCGGCCAGCACCAGGCGGAGCGCGCTTTCCAGCACCTCGGATCTCAGCGATTTGGGCAGATAGCCCGCCGCGCCGCTGGCCAGCGCCTTGCGCATGATCGCCGGCTGTTCGTCGGCCGAGACCACCGCCACGGCGACCGAGGGGAAGTGGCGGCGCAGCACGTCCAGCGCCTCCAGCCCCCTGGCACCGGGGATGTTGAGGTCGAGCAGCACCAACCCGATCCCGGGGTCGCGGGTCAGCGCGTCTGCGGCCTCGGTCAGGGTCGCCACCTCGACCACCGCGGTGCCGGGGGCGCAGATTTCCAGCATTTCGCGCAGACCCGAGCGGATCAACGCGTGGTCATCGACGATCATCGCCCGTGTGACGGACATGGCCTCCGGCTCCCGATCATGAACGGTACGGTACCAATGTACCGGGCATCGATGACGGTTCGGCTGTCATGCCGATCCGCAGCCTCCGGCCCTTCCCGGCCGGTCGATGCAGGCTCATGCATGCAGGCATGCGGTACGTGGCGTTGCCGTATGGTCAAGCCTGCGACAACAGAACCGACACATTCCGGGTCTAAGGTCGCGACCGTCATCCACCGGCACCAGAGGATGCGGACCACATGGCGACGATCGACATCTGCGGGATCACCAAGAATTTCGGACGCACCGAGGTTCTGAAACGGGTCGATCTGGACATACGCGACGGTGAGTTTCTGACCCTGGTCGGGCCGTCGGGCTGCGGCAAATCCACCCTGCTCAGGATCATCGCCGGGCTGGATAGCCAGACCGCCGGCGAGATCCGCATCGCAGGTGCGGCCGTCGACCATCTGCGTGCCCGCGATCGCGACCTCGCCATGGTCTTTCAATCCTATGCGCTCTATCCGCATCTGACGGTGGCGGAAAACATCGCCGTGCCGCTCAGCATGCGCCGGCTGAACGCCGCGCGGCGCCTGCCGCTGCTGGGCCCACTGCTGCCGGGAACCCGCCGCATCACGGCAGAGATCAAGGCCGAGGTGATGGCGACCGCCGCCATGCTCGGCATCGGCCATCTGCTGGCCCGCCGGCCCGGCCAGCTCTCGGGCGGGCAGCGCCAGCGGGTCGCGCTGGGCCGGGCGATGGTCCGCCATCCCCGCGCCTTCCTGATGGACGAGCCGCTCTCCAATCTGGATGCCAAGATGCGGGTGCATATGCGGGCGGAAATCGCCCGGCTGCATCGCCGGCTGGGCGCCACCTTCATCTATGTCACCCATGATCAGGCCGAGGCGATGACCATGTCGGACCGGCTGGCGGTGATGATGGACGGCCGCATCCTCCAGCTCGACACCCCCGATGCGGTCTATGACGACCCGGCCGACATCCGCGTGGCGGAATTCATCGGCAGCCCGCGGATCAACATCGTCACCACCCGCCTTGCCCCCAGCGGCCGGCTGATGCTGGGCGAGAAGCTGCTGGCGCTCCGCCCCTCCACCCCCGGCGTCACGCCCGGCACCGAAATCCGGCTGGGCTTTCGCCCCGAACATGCCGACCTCACCGACCCGGCACGGGCGGCCCTGCGCGGCCGGGTTTCCCTGCTCGAAAACCTGGGCTCGGACCTGCTGGTGCATCTGGAGCTGGACGATGCGGCCGGCGGCGGCATGGCGGTGGTGCGGCTGGATCCCGCCCGCGGCCGCCCGGCGGAGGGCGAGATCTGCGGCATCGCCATGGGGCCGAAGCCGCTGGCCTTCGGCACCGACGGCGCCCGGCTGCCGCTTGCCGCGGCATCGGCGGCGGAGATGGCCCATGTCTGATCAGGCCCTGCATCTTTCCGCCGCCGGCCCGGCCCCGCGAAGCCGGGCCGCCGCCCGCGCCGACCGGCTGCGCGCCATGACCGCCTGGGCGCTCTCGGCCCCCGCCGTGATCCTGATGGCCCTGCTGCTGATCGGCCCGGTGATCGGGGTGGTGGCGCTGTCGCTCACCGATTATCAGCTGGGCGCCGCCACCCTGTCCTATATCGGCCTCGACAACTATGCCGAGATGTTCGGCGACCGGGTCTTTCACACCGCGCTGATCAACACGCTGCTTTATGTCGCGGTGGTGGTGCCGGGCTCGGTCTTCCTGGGGCTCGGCATCGCGCTGCTGATCGAATCCGGCACCAGCGGCCGGGCGCTCTATCGCGCGATCTATTTCCTGCCGGTGATGGCGACGCTGATCGCCATGGCGATCGTGTGGGAATTCATGCTCCACCCGCAATTCGGGCTGATCAACCTGGCCCTCGGCCGGATCGGCATCCCGGCGCAGAACTGGTTGACCGACGGGGATCTGGCGCTGTGGGTGCTGGCCGCCATCGGCATCTGGCAGGCGGTCGGCTTCAACATGGTGCTGTTCATGGCGGGGCTGGTCTCGATCCCGCGCTTTCTCTACGACGCGGCCGAGATGGACGGGGTGCCCGGCGCCTGGGCGCGCTTCCGCCTGGTCACCTGGCCGATGCTGGGGCCGGTCACCCTTTTCGTGGTGGTCATCACCTCGATCCGGTCTTTCCAGGTGTTCGACACGGTGCATGTGCTGACCAAGGGCGGGCCCAACAAGGCGACCGAGGTGCTGCTCTACACCATGTATGCCGAGGGGTTCGAATTCTTCCGCTCGGGCTATGCCGCCGCGGTCACCGTGGTTTTCCTGGGCTTCGTGCTGGCACTGACGCTGGTCAAGATCGGCGTCCTGGACCGGAAGGTGCACTATTCATGACCCGCCGCCCCGCCGCTCGTCATCTGCTTCCTGCCGCTCTGCGCCATCTGGTCCTGGGCCTGGGGGCGGTGATCATGCTCGCCCCCTTCGTGTGGATGGTCTCCACCTCGCTCAAGCCCGCCGCCGAGATCTTCCTGGATCATATCCGGCTCTGGCCGCACCAGCTGGCGGCGGCAGAAAACTACACCACCGCCGTCACCAGGGTGCCGCTGCTGCGCTTCATGCTGAACGGGCTGATCGTCACGGTGACGATCTTCGTGATCCAGGTCGCGGTCGCCCTGCCCGCCGCCTATGCGCTGGCCAAGCTGCGCTTTCGGGGCCGCGGGCTGATCTTCGGGGCGATCCTGTTCTGCCTGCTCATCCCCCCGCATGCGATCGCGGTGCCGGTCTTCCTGCTCTTCCACCAGCTGGGCATCCTGAACAGCTATGCCGCCATGGTGGTGCCCTTCACCATCTCGGTCTTCGGCATCTTCCTGATGCGCCAGTTCTTCCTGACCGTCCCCGACGATCTGATCGATGCCGCCCGCATGGACGGCTATGGCGAATTCGCCATCGTCTGGCGGGTGATGCTGCCCACCGCCATCCCCGCGATCACCGCCTTCGGCATCTTCTCGATCGTCGCGCACTGGAACGATTATTTCTGGCCGCTGATCGTGGTCAACGATCAGCACCTGCTGACCCCGCCGCTCGGGGTGGTCGCCTTCCGCAACCAGGAAGCCGGCAGTGATTTCGGCCCGCTGATGGCCGCGGCCACGCTGATCATCGCGCCGCTGGTGATCGCCTTCCTCTTCGCCCAGCGCCGGTTCATCGAGGGCATCACCCTGACCGGCATGAAGTAGCCCTGCCCTTACGGCCTTCCCCCTCACGGCCGTCCCCCCCTCACGGCCTTCCCCCTTACGACCTTCCACCTGTCCAGAGAGGACGCACCCCATGTTCCGGACGCTGCTCACCGCGTCGGCGATCGCCGTCGCGACCGCTGCCGCACTGCCCGCCGCCGCCGCCCAGCCGGTGGAACTGGTCATCCAGTACCCCTATGGCGAGCTGTTCAACGAGACCCACACCCGGATCCGCGAGGCCTTCGCGAAGATCCATCCCGAAATCACCCTCACCTACCGCACCCCTTATGCGGAGTACGAGGAAGGCACCCAGAAGATCCTGCGCGAGGCGGTGACCAACCAGCTGCCCGACGTGACCTATCAGGGTCTGAACCGGGTGCGGATCATGGTCGATCGCGGCATCGCCCGGCCGCTCGACGGCTACATCGCCGCGGAGAAGGATTTCGAGGCCGAAGGCTTCCATCAGGCGATGTACGACATCGGCACCCAGAACGGCCATGTCTACGCCCTGCCCTTCGCGATTTCGCTGCCGATCACCTACTGGAACCTGGATCTGGTGCGCAAGGCCGGCGGCGACCCCGCCAGCCTGCCGACCAGCTGGGACGGCGTGATCGACATGGCGAAAAAGATCGACGCCCTCGGCCCCGATGTGAACGGCATCAGCTATGTCTGGGACATCACCGGCAACTGGCTGTGGCAGGCCCCGGTCTTCGCCCATGGCGGCACCATGCTGACCGCCGACGAAACCAAAGTCGCCTTCGACGGCGCGGAAGGCAAATTCGCCATGCACACCATCGCCCGGATGGTGACCGAGGCGCATATGCCGAACCTGGCCCAGGCCGATGCCCGCGCGACCTTCGCCGCCGGCAAAACCGGCATCTACGTCACCTCGACCTCGGACCTGACCAAAACCACCAACATGATCGCCGGCAAGTTCGAGCTGAAGACCCATGTCTTCCCCGACGTGACGCCCGGCACCGGCCGCCTGCCCGCCGGCGGCAATGTGGTGATGATCGTCTCCAAAGACGACGCGAAGCTGGACGCGGCCTGGCAGTACGTGAAGTTCGTCACCGGCCCCGAAGGTGCCGCGATCATGGCCCGCACCACCGGCTACATGCCGCCCAACAAGAAGGCCAACGAGGTCCATCTGAAGGATTTCTACGTCCAGAACCCCAACCACTATACCGCCGTCAGCCAGCTGCCGATCCTGACCAAATGGTACGCCTTCCCGGGTGAGAACGGCCTGAAGATCACCGATGTGATCAAGGATCACCTGAACTCGGTCGTCACCGGCGCCCGCGCGGCCGAACCCGATGCGGTGCTGGTCGACATGGCCCGCGACGTGCAGCGCCTGCTGCCGAAGAAGTGATGCCGATGAAGCTCATCCATCTGACCGACACCCATTTCGTCCGCCCGGGGGAGAGGCTTTACGGCCTCGACCCCAGGGCCCGGCTGGATGCCTGCATCGCCGACATCAACCGCAACCACGGCGATGCAAGCCTGGCGGTGATCACCGGCGACCTCACCCATTACGGCGACCGGGCGGCCTTCACCGGCCTGCGCGACGCGCTGGCGGCGCTGACCGTGCCGGTGCGGCTGCTGCTCGGCAATCACGACACGGTCGAGACCTTCCGCGAGGTCTTCCCCGAGGTGCCTGTGGATGCCGAAGGCCGGGTTCAGGGCGTGGAGGATACCGAGGCCGGCCGGCTGATCTTCCTCGACACCAACATGGCCGGCACCCATGCCGGCTGGTACGACCGGCCCCGCCTGGACTGGCTGGCCGCCCGCCTCGCCGAGGCGCCCGAGGGGCCGGTCTATCTGTTCATGCACCACCCGCCCTTCGCGCTCGGCATCGCCTCCATGGATCGGATCGGCCTGATCCGCCCGGATGATTTCGAGGCCTGCATCGCCCCGTACCGGGCGCGGATCCGCCACATCTTCTTCGGCCATGTCCACCGGCCGGTCTCGGGCTCGTGGCGCGGCATCCCCTTCTCGACGCTGCGCGCCACCAACCACCAGGTCTGGATGGATCTGGCGGCGCCCGAGATCCGGGTCAGCCACGAACCCCCGGCCTATGCGGTGGTGCTGCTCTCCGCCGACCAGACCATCGTCCACACCCACGACTTCCTGGATGCCGGCCCGGTCACCGACCTGACCGACATCGCCGGCAGCTTCTGGGACGAACAGGCCCGGCGGGCGGAGATGGCGGAAGCCTGACCGTTCCGACGGAAACGCGGCGCGCCTTCAGCTGAAGGCGCGCCGCGTTCTCATTCGATCGGCATCAGATCCCGTACTGATCTTCTACCGATTATCTAACCGCTCTCCGGCAGGTCCAGGTCCAGCAGCCATGAACTCAGGCTCTTGCCATGCTGGTCGAGACGGAGTGAGCGGGTCACCCCGCCCCCGAGGGCATGGTGGAGGACGAAGTTGAGAGCCCCCAGAGCCGGCAGGCGGTAGCGGTCCACCGGGCCGTCGATGATGCCGGCGAAATGGGCGGCCACACGGTCGGCCGTCAGCCAGGCATCGAGGCGCGGGAAGTCGGCCGGGTCGTAGACGATCACCGAGACGGTCGAGGTGTCGCCCTTGTCGCCCGTGCGGGAATGGGCGATGTCGTAAAGTTTCATGGCCACGTTCCTCAGGCCTCGAAATGGCGCAGCGTCGCGCGGACGCAGCTGCGCGGCAGATAGGTGGAGCCGACGCCGATGATCTCGCGGCAGGACTTCATCACCCCGCCGCCGCCGGCCGGGCCGTTGGTGTACAGGGTTTCGACCTCGTCGCCGATCCGTTTCGCCGCAGCCGCGGTGGCCGTGCGGCCGATCACCCGGGCGCGAACCTCGGCAGGGTCGGCCCGCCCCCCGGCCGCCGCCGCCCCGTGCAGGGCGTCGACGCCGATCAGGTCGAAGCGCAATTCATCTGCCTCAAGGCCGGTGAGACGCAGCCGCCCGGCCACGATGTCGAGCGCCAGCCGCCCGCGGGCGACCGCGCCGGGGCCGGCATAGGAGATCTGGCCCTCGCCGAAATGGCCGTCGGCATAGCCGACCGACACCTTCAGCGCCGCGGGCCGCGGCCAGCCGGCGGCCCCTGCCACCAGCACCCGGTCGGGGCCGTCCTGGGTGAAGGTGACGCCCGAGAAATCGGCCACCACATCGGGGGTGACATATCGCGCCGGATCGAAGACTTCATAGAGCAGCTGCTCGGTGCAGGTCGCAGGATCGATGCGCCCGCCCGACCCTGCGACCTTGGTGATCAGGGCGGTGCCGTCCCCGGCCACCTCGGCGATGGGAAAGCCCAGACGCTCCAGCCCCGGCACGTCGCGACGTCCGGGATCGGCGAAATAGCCGCCGGTGATCTGGCCGGCGCATTCCAGCAGATGCCCCACCGCCGTCGCCCGGCCAAGATGCGTCCAGTCGTCGGGCGCCCAGCCGAATTCATGGACGAGCGGCGCCACGAACAGCGAAGGGTCGGCGACCCGGCCGGTGATCACCACATCGGCACCGGCCGCGAGGGCTTCGATCATCGGTTCGGCGCCGAGATAGGCATTGGCCGAGATCACCCGGGTGCCCAGATCCTGAAGCGAGACACCGGTCTCTTCCAACCGGGTTCGGGACGGATCCAGCAGATGCAGGACGTCGTCGCCTTCCACCGCCACCACCTTCAGGCCGCGAAGGCCCAGATCGCGGGCGATGCGCACCACCGCTTCCGCCGCGGCGACCGGGTTGGCCGCCCCCATATTGGACAGGATGCGCACGCCATTGGCCCGGGCCACCGGCAGCACGGCCCGCATGCGCGCATCGAGCAGCGGATCATAGCCCTGCGCCGGATCGTGGCGGCGGGCCTGCTGGGCAAGCGCGATGGTCCGCTCGGCCAGGCATTCGAACATCAGGTACTGCACGTCGCCATGCGCGGCGATTTCGACGGCAGGTTCTATGCGGTCGCCGGCATATCCGGCACCGGCGCCCAGTCTCACCCGCTTCAAAGGATGGTCCTCCGTCACTTCTGTCCGGCCGGGGCAGATCGGGCCGCCGCCGGCCGGGGCCGCGATCAACCCGCAGCCGCCTGCGCGCGGGCGAAGCTGCCGCCGGGAATGGCGGCAAGCAGTTCGCGCGTGTAATTCTCCCGCGGGCGGAGGAAGACCTCGTCCACCGCCCCGTGTTCCACCAGCCGGCCCCGCTGCATCACCGCGATCCGGTCCGAGATCGCCGCCGCGATGCGCAGGTCGTGGGTAATGAAGACCATGGCGAAGCCCAGTCGCTTCTGCAGATCGTCGATCAGCTCCAGCACCTGCGCCTGCACCGAGACGTCGAGCGCGGATACCGCCTCGTCGGCCACGATCACCTCGGGCTCCATCGCCAGTGCCCGGGCGATGCAGATGCGCTGGCGCTGCCCGCCCGAGAATTCATGTGGATAGCGGTCGAGCGCATCGGGTTTGAGCCCGACCATCTCCACCAGACCGGCCGCGCGGCTCATGGCCTCGGCCTTCGGGGTGCCGTGCTGCAACGGCCCCTCGATCAGCGTGTCGCGGATCCGCCGGCGCGGGTTCAGCGAGCGGTACGGATCCTGAAAGATCATCTGTACGCCGCGGCGATAGGCCTGAAGCTCACGCCCGCGAAAGCCGGCGATGTCGCGGCCGCGATAGAGGATGCGGCCGCCGGTCGGCGTGTTGAACCCGGTGAGGCAGCGGCCGACGGTCGACTTCCCGGAGCCACTTTCCCCCACCACGCCCAGCGTCTCGCCCTCACCCAGGACGAAAGAGACATCGTCCACCGCCCTGACCGCACGGCCGCCGCCGAACAGGCTGCGGCCGCCATAGACCAGTTCCAGCGCCTCCACCTCGATCAGCGGAGCGCTGCGGGCCAGCGGCTCCGCCTTGACCGCGCCCTGGGGCACGGCGTCCAGCAGCATCCGGGTATAGGGATGCCGTGGCGCCGCCAGCACCTCGGCGGCAGGCCCCTGCTCCACCACCTCTCCGTGCCGCATCACCAGAACCCGGTCGGCGATGTCGTGGACGACGCCGAAATCATGGGTGATGAACAGCACCGCGCTGTGATGCCTGTCCTGCAGCTCACGCAGCAGGCGCAGGATCTGCGCCTGAGTGGTGATGTCGAGCGCGGTGGTCGGCTCGTCGGCGATGATCAGGGCCGGCTCCAGCGCCAGCGCCATGGCGATCATCACCCGCTGGCGCTGGCCCCCCGACATCTGGTGCGGATAGGCGCCGACCATCCGTTCCGGATCCGGCAGGCGGACGTCCCGGACAAGCTCCAGCACCCGGTCGCGCACCGCGGCAGCCGGCATGGCCGGCCGGTGAACACGGATCACTTCACCGATCTGGGCGCCGACGGTCATCAGCGGGTTGAGGGCGGTCATCGGTTCCTGGAAGATCATCGCCATCCGGTCGCCGCGCAATTCGCGCATCCGGGCCGGGGTGGCCGCGATCAGATCCTCGCCCTCCAGTTCGATCGCGCCGCTTTCGACGGTCAGCGTCCCCGGCGGCAGCAGCCCCATCACCGCCGAGGCGGTGACCGACTTGCCCGACCCGCTTTCGCCAACGATGCAGACGATTTCCTGCGGTCCGATATCGAGGTCGAGCCCCCGGACGGCATGGGTTCTGTCGCCTCCCCTGGGCAGGGCGACGGCAAGATTGCGGATCGACAGCACCGGAGAGGCCGTACCGGCGGCTTTGGCGATGGTCATGGGATCAGCTCCTCCGGCCGGCGAGCTTGGGGTCGAGCTGGTCACGCAGACCATCGCCCAGGATGTTGACCGACAGCACCGTCACCGCCAGAAACCCGCCGGCGAAGAAGATGGTCCAGGGCGCCTGCTGGAAGTGGTTGCGCCCTTCGGCCAGGATGTTGCCCCAGGTCGGCACGTCGGGCGGATAGCCGACACCCAGGAAGCCCAGCACGGCTTCGACCAGAATGGCGGAGGCGAAGATGTAGGTTGCCTGCACGGTCAGCGGCGCCACGCAATTGGGCAGCACATGGCGCAGCAGAACCAGCCAGCGCGGCACGCCGAGGCCGAGCGCGGCCTCGACATAGGGTTCCTCGCGCACGCTCAGCACCACGCTGCGCACCAGACGCACCACCCGCGGAATGTCGGGAAAGGCGATCGCGATCACCACCGACACGAAGCTGGCGCCGAACAGCGAGACCATCGCCACCGCAAGCAGGATGGAGGGGATGGCCATGATGCCGTCCATGATCCGCATCAGCACCGCATCGAGCAGACGGGTGGCGCCGGCCAGCAGGCCCAGCACGGTGCCGATACCGACGGCGACGACGCAGACCACCAGCCCCAGGAACAGCGACACCCGGCCACCATGAAGCACACGGGAAAAGAGATCGCGGCCAAGCGCATCGGTGCCGAACCAGTAGGTCGCATCCGGCGCCTTCAGCCGGAAACGCGGTTTCATGATCGTGGGATCGAAACCGGTGAGATGCGGGGCGAGGATCGCGGCCAGGACCATCAGGGCGACGATGGCAAGGCCCAGAAGAACCGGCCGGCTGGCGAGCACGCGCCGGGCGGTCGGAGACAGGGCAAGGGACATGGCGGCCATCCGGTCAGTAGCGGATCCGGGGATCGATCAGGATATAGGCGATGTCGATCAACAGGTTGATCGAGACATAGGCCAGCGAGAAGAAGATGATCACCCCCTGCACGACGGGGTAGTCGCGGGCCAGGATCGCATCGATGGTCAGCCGGCCGACACCCGGCAGGTTGAACACGCTTTCGGTCACCACCACGCCGCTGATCAGCATGCCGATGCCGATGCCGATCACGGTGACGATCGGGATCGCCGCATTGCGCAGGGCATGCTTCCACAGGATCACCCGCTCGGGTACACCCTTGGCGCGGGCGGTGCGGACGAAATCCTCGCTCAGGATTTCAAGAATGCTGGCGCGGGCGACCCGGGCGATCAGCGACATGAAGAACACCGACAGCGTCAGGGTCGGCAGCACCAGATGGCGCAGGCTGCCCCAAGGGTCGTCGAAGGGGCTGACATAGCCCTGCACCGGCAGCAGGTCGAGCCAGAGCGAGAAGCACAGGATGAAGATATAGGCGAGCACGAAGCCCGGGATCGAGAAGCCCAGCACCGAGAACAGCATCAGCAGGCGGTCGGCCCACGAATTGTGACGGCGGGCGGCGATCACGCCCATGGGGACCGCGAGCGCGACCGTGACGATGATCGAGGCGGTCGCCAGAACCAGGGTCGGCTCCAGCCGGCCGACGATCTCGCCGATCACGCTCTGATGCGAGGCGATCGAGACCCCGAAATCGCCGCGCAGCAGGTCGAAAATCCAGATGCCGTACTGGTGTGGCAGGGATTTGTCGAGGCCGAGCTGCGCCGTGATCGCGGCGATGACCTCGGGGCTCGCCAGGTCGCCGGCGAGCACGGTGGCGGGGTCGCCGGTCAGCCTCACCAGGAGGAAGACCAGTGTCACCACCACCAGAACCACCGGCACCGACATGGCGAGCCGGAGTGCGATCAGGCGCAGCATCGATGCTCTCCGCTCAGTGCTTGGCGATGCCCCAGTACACCTGAACGGGCGAGTCGATCAGCGGATCGACGCCTGTCCGGTGTGCCGAGACATTGGCATAGGTGCCGAGCGGGATGTAGAAGACCAGCTCGTAGGCCCGCGCCTGGATGGCGGCGGCAAGGCGCTTCTTCTCGGCCGGATCCGATGCGGCCGCGAACGCGTCCTTGAGCCCGGCCAGCGTCTCGTCCGCCGACCAGCCGACATAGCCGTCGGGCCCGCGGGTGTCGAGATTCAGGTTGGACAGCGGCGAGGTCAGGTCGAGCATGTTCCAGCTGCCATAGGCGACGCTCCAGCCGCCCTGATCCACCGGATCCTTCTTGTTGCGGCGCTGCAGGAAGGTCGCCCAGTCCATCGACTGCATCTCGACGGTCATGCCGATCTGGCGCAGGGCCTGCACCGTCATCGGTGCCACCGCCGACAGCGAGGCGAGGTCGGTCGGGTGCAGAACGACGACCTTCTCGCCCTTGTAGCCGGCTTCCTTCAGCAACGCCTTCGCGCCTGCGTAATCCGGCGTGACGGCGGTCTGTATGGCGCCGTCTTCGGTGGCGAGGGGTGTGCCGCAACCGAACATGGCGCCGCAGATGGTGTAGAGGTCGGGATCGCCGATCTGCGCATCCATGAAATCGGTCTGCGAGACCGCATGAAGCACGGCCTGGCGCACCTTCACATTGTCGAAGGGCGGCTGCAGCCAGTTCAGCCGCATGGTCGGCACATTGCTCGACTTCAGCTTCTGCACCTCGACACCATCGACACCGGTCAGCTGCCCGACGGTATCGGCATAGATGTTCTCAAGGATGTCGACCTCGCCCTTGGTCAGGGCATTGGCTGCGGTCTGCTGATCGGGGAAGCTCAGATACTCGACCCGATCGACCCTGGCGATCTTGCCGCCGGCCAGGCCCGATGCCGGCTCGTCTCGCGGAACATAGGCCTCGTTCCGCACATAGACCGCCTTGACCCCCGGCTGGAATTCGTCGACGACGAAACGGAACGGGCCGGAGCCGATGTAATCGCGGATCTGCTCGGTGGGCGAGGTTTCCGCGATGCGCTTCGGCATGATGAACGGCACCAGTGAACTCGGCTTGGCGAGTGCGTCGATGACGGCGCCGAAAGGTTCGGCCAGAACCAGACGGAAGGTCCGGTCGTCCACCGCCACGAATTCCTTCGCCGCCTTCATCATCCGGATGCCGGTCAGGTCGCGGGCGGCCCAGCGGCGGACGGAGGCGACGGCATCCTCGGCGGTGACCGGCGCGCCATCGTGAAAGGCCAGCCCGTCGCGCAGGGTGAAGGTATAGGTCATGCCGTCATCGCTGACCGACCACTCTTTCACCATCTGCGGCTGCGGCTCGAAATTCGCATCCACGGCAAACAGCGTATCGTAGATGAAATAGCCGTGATTGCGGGTGATGTAGGCGGTGGTGGTGATCGGGTCCAGCATCTTCAGGGCCGCATGGCCCACCACCTTCAGTGTGGTCGTCTCCTGCGCCGATACCTGAAGCGGCGCACCGAGAGACCCCAGCAGGCCAAGTCCTGCCAGGACTCCGGTCAATCCGGCGTTGATTTTCATGATACGGACTCCCTGTGCATTCCGTCGATGAGCCACCCGGGGGATGTTTTTTGTCGGGCGATATTATTGGCCGCCTCGTCATTGCCGTCTTCGGCCGGCCTCCTCCACCGGTCCGGGGCAATAAATCCTTGTACCATGGCGTTTCTTGAGCGCTAAATTTGGAAAATGACATCATTCATACGGATATCGGTATGAATTTGAATCTGCGACAGCTGCGCGCCTTCGCCGCCGGGGCCCGGGCCGGTTCCTTCTCGGAAGCGGCGCGGACCATCAACCTCACCCAGCCGGGCTATTCGCTGATCATCCGCCAGCTGGAGGAGGAGGTCGGCATGAAGCTGTTCGATCGCACCACCCGGCGGCTGGCGCTGACCCCGGCGGGGCAGGAATTCGCCCTCAGGGTCGACAAGATCCTGGCCGATCTCGACAATGCATGCCGCGATCTGGAGGATCTGCGTCTGCGGCGGCGCGGTAAGGTCACGATCGCGGTGCTGCCCTCCACCGCATCGACCTTCGTGCCCAAAGTGGTGCAGATGCTGGCGCGCGATCATCCGGGGCTGTCGGTCTCGATCCTTGAGCGCCTGGCCGCCCCCCTGATCCAGAGCGTTACGACCGGCGAGGCCGATTTCGGCTTCGGCATCAGCCTGGGTGCCGACGAGGAGCTGCGGTTCACGCCCATGGTCCAGGACCGGCTGGTGGGGCTGTTCCCGGCCGGCGACGCGTTGGCGGAGGGCGCAGCCGCACTCGGCTGGCGGCAGCTGATCACCCGCCCCTATGTCTGCTTCGTCGACAACACCAGCCTGCACCATCATGTCGACCGCGCCGCGCGGGAAAGCGGGCTGGCGCTGAACGTGGTCAGCGAGGTGACCTACATGACTACGGCGGTCAGCCTGGTGCAGGCCGGCATCGGCTTCACCATCCTGCCCGAGCTGGCATTGGGCAGCCTGAACCTCGATGGGGTGATCATCCGCCCGGTGATCGACCCGCCGGCCGTGCGCAGCATCGGCACCATCACCCGGGCCGGCCGGGTGAAGAGTCCGGCAACGCTCGCCGCCCTGGACGCCCTGGAACGCATCTGCCGGGAACAGTCGGGCAGTCTGCTTCCCGGCGGCCTTTCATAAGCCGGACATTCATAACGTTTCCTGGGGGAATGATGTTCAAGTCCAAATGACCCGGTCAGAATCCGGCATGCTATCGTGATGTCCGGCCGCAGACGCCCACCGCAGCCTGATGCTGTGCAGAAACCAGAGGGCGCCGGCAAGGAGGCAGAGCGATGGACAGGACCCGTCAGGACGGCGGCTGGCAACAGACCGCCGGTACCCGGTTCACCTGCGAGAAGACCCCCGCCCACGGGCACCGGGGTATGGTGGTCACCAACCACCCGCTGGCATCGGCCGCGGCGGTGGAGATTCTGGCCGGCGGCGGCAATGCGGTCGATGCGACCATTGCCGCCCTGTTCACCCTGTCGGTGGTCGAACCGATGATGGTGGGCATCTTCGGTGGCGGCACGGCGCTGATCCGGCTGGCCGACGGCCGCGAGGCGGTGATCGACGGCCTGGCGCGTGCACCGGCCGGCGCCGCGCCCGACAGCTACACCCCCGTTTCCGACAGCTGGCCCGACTATATGGAAACCGAAGGCCGCGCCAATGCCGTGGGGGCGAGCGCGGTGGCGGTGCCCGGCAATCTGAAGGCCTGGTGCGAGGCGCTTGAACGCTTCGGCAGGCTGGATCTTGCAACCGTCACCGAGGCGGCGATCCGCCACGCCGATCGCGGCTTCCGCGCCACGCCCTATCTCTGCAACTGCATCGAGGGCACGGCCGCGGATCTGGTCCGGGATCCGGAAATCTCCGCGATCTTCGCTCCCGGCGGCCGGCCGTTGAAGCCGGGCGATCTGGTCCGCCAGGGCGCCTATGCCGATACGCTGCGGCTGATCGCGCGGGAAGGCGCCATGGCCTTGCATGGCGGCGGGCTGGGTGCGCATGTCGGCGAAGAACTGACCCGCGCCGGCTCGTTCCTGCGCACAACCGATCTGATCGATTACCGGACGGTGGAGCGGGTACCGGTGAGGGGCAGTTATCGCGGCTGGGAAATCGTCGGCACCCCGCCGCCCTGTTCGGGTGGCGTACACATCGTGCAGATGCTGAACCTTCTGGAAGGCTTCGACGTCGCCGGCACCGGCTTCGGCACGGCGGACGGAATTCATCTTCTGCTGGAGGTGCTGAAGATCGCGGCCTCCGACCGCCGCGCCTCCACCGCCGATCCGGCCTATGTCGACGTGCCGGTCGAGCGGCTGATATCCAAGGCCTATGCTGATCTGCGCCGGCCCGAAATCCTGGCCGACCGGGCCAATGTCTTCCCGCCCCGGGTGATTTCGACCGAAAGCGCCAACACCACCCATGTCACCATTGCCGATGGCGACGGCAACATCGTCACCTCCACCCAGACCATCAACAGCCTGTTCGGTGCCCGGCTGATCATCCCCGGCACCGGCATCATCCCCAACAACTATATGTATCTGTTCGATCCGCATCCGGGCCACGCCCTGTCGCTGGAGCCGGGCAAGCGGATCACCAGCACCCAGGCGCCGCTGATCCTGTGTCGCGACGGCCGGCCGGTGCATGCGCTGGGCCTGCCCGGCGGCCCCAGGCTCTACGGTTCGGCCATGCAGGCGGTGGTCAACCTGATCGACCATGGCATGACGCTTCAGGAAGCGGTTGAAGCGCCGCGGGTCTGGACTCAGGGCCAGGACGCCGAGATCGAGACCGCCATCCCCGAAACCGTGCGCAACCGGTTGGCCGCCATGGGCCACGACGTCCGTCCGGTCGGGCATGTGGCCGGCGGCATGTGCGCGATCAGTTTCGAGGCGGACGGCAGGATGACCGGTGCTGCCTGCTGGCGGGCCGACGGCACGCCGATCGCCATTGGCGGCGGCCTCGCCCGCGAGGGCACGGAGTTCTGGCCCGACTATCGCCGCAGCGCCGGCCGCTGACGGCCCGCACCCGAGCCGCCCGTTCCCCTATCCCTGCCTCTTGCATGTCCCTGGATGGAGATATCCCCTTGTCCCAGGATCTCGTCGCCCTCTCCGCGGTTGAAGCGGTCCGCCTGCTGCGCCGGGGCGAAATCACCCCCCTCGACCTGATCGACGCCGCCGAGGCCCGGACCCGGGCCGTCGACGGCGCGATCAACGCCCTGCCGATCCGCTGTTTCGATCAGGCGCGGGACGCGGCCGCGTCACTCAACCCTCTGACCGCCCGGCGCGAGGCCGGCTGGCTGGCCGGCCTGCCAATCGCGGTCAAGGATCTGAGCGATGTCGAAGGCGTTCGCACCACCATGGGCGGCTCGCCGATCTTCAAGGACAGGATCGCGACCAGTTCCAGCTACGAGGTTCGCAACCTGCTGGCCAACGGCGCCCTGCCGGTGGCCAAGGCGACCTCGCCCGAATTCGGCTTCAATGCCACCACCTACAGCCAGCTTTTCGGCTATACCCGCAATCCCTGGAACACGGCGCTTTCCACCGCAGGCTCCTCGGGCGGCTCGGCGGCGGCACTCGCGACCGGCGAGGTCTGGCTTGCCACCGGTTCGGATCTCGGCGCCAGCATCCGCGCGCCTGCCGCCTTCTGCGGAGTGGTGGGGCTGCGACCCGGCCCCGGCCTGGTGCCGCGCGGCCCCGCCACCTATTCCTCCACGCTTCTGCCGGTGAACGGCCCCATGGCGCGCAGCGTCGCCGATGTGGCCCTGATGCTGGATGCCATGGTCGGCCATCAGCCGGGCGATCCGCTATCCTTCCCCCCGGCGGTGCCAAGCTATCAGACCGGTCTCGACCAGGATCCGGCACGGCTGCGGGTGGGCGTGTCCACCGATCTCGGCATCACCCGCTGCGACGGCGAGATTGCCGGGCTGATTCGCAATGCAGGTCGGATCTTCGAAGGCATGGGCGCCGATGTCGACGAAGGCTGCCCGGATTTTGCCGGCGCGATCGAGATTTTCCACACCATCCGCGGCACCGGCCATATCGCCGGCATGGGCAAGTTGATCGAAAGCCACCGCGAACTGCTGACACCCGAAATCCTGTGGAGTGTCGAAACCGCCCGCAAGCACGACGCCGATGCGATCGCCACCGCGGAACGTGAGCGCTCGGCCCTCTATGCCCGGGTCGCCGCCTTTTTCGAAACCTATGACCTGCTGATCTGCCCCTCGACCGTGGTGCCGCCGTTCCCGGTCGAATGGACCACGGTCCGCGAGCACGAGGGCCATGTCTTCGAACGCTATATCGACTGGATCGCGATCACCTTCGCCATCACCTTGACCGGCTGCCCGGCCATATCGGTGCCCTGCGGCTTCACCGCCGAAGGCCTGCCGGTCGGCGTGCAGATCGTCGGCCGCCCCCGCGGCGAACATGCGCTGCTGCAGGCGGCCGCCGCCTTCGAGCGTGCCGCGGCACTGGGCCGGCTGACGCCGATCGATCCGCGCCAGCCCTGATCGCCGCCATGGAAGCGGAAGGTCCCGGCCATCCGCTTCCAGCCTGCCCGCTCAATGCTCTCTCCCGGCAGCTCAATGCGCCGCCAGCAGCGTGCCGAAACCCTCCACCCGGTCCATGATCCCGGCCCGGCGCAGCGCATGCCAGTAGAGCGCGGTGTTGACCGCGATCACCGGCTTGTCGAGCCAGAATTCGGCCACGGCCGCCAGCCGCGCCATCGGCAGATTGGTGCCCAGCTGGACGATCGCCTCCACGGCGGGATCGTTCAGGCGGATCAGCGCGTCGCGGATGACCCGCGGTGACAGATCGGCCATTTCGACCGGCCCCGGTGCCTGCACGCCGCCCACGGCGACGACCTCGAAGCCCAGCCCTTCGAAGAAGCGGATGACCTTGTCCTCCCCGGCCTTCTGATAGGGGGTCAGCACCGCCAGACGGCGGATGTCGCCATGGGCGCGGATGGCAGGGCCGAAGGCGTCCGAGGCGAGCGTCACATCGATCCCTCCCGACCTGGCCGCCAGCTCTGCCGCCAGCCGCGCCGAGGCCTCGGGGCCGTCCCAGAAGGTTTCGGCCGACATGCCCATGATCAGCGCATGGGGCCGGCAGGTCATCACCCGGTCGACCGCTGCCATCAGCTCCGCCTGCACCTGGTCCATCAGCGCGGCGAAATCGGCCTCGGTGGTCAGCGGCCGGTCGGGGATGTGGATGCGCGACACATGGTTGCTCACCCCGCCCGGCCGCATGCGCGCGAATTCCGTCTGAACCACCGTGTTGGTCGACGGCACCATCACGCCGAATTTCAGCCGGCGTCCCTCCTGCTCGAACATCTCCGCTCCTCTCTCCCCGACGGTGCCCGATCGGGACACCTCATGACGCCCCTTGCGCGGCACGTCGTCCCGGCTATGCTACACGGAAAGTTTGTCTGGACAAATATGTGATCTGCGACGACCATTCAGCCGATCACCCCTGCCGCCGGAGACCGTCCTTGTCCCAATCCGCACGCCGCAGCCTGCTGTTCGCCCCCGCGACGCGCCCGGAAATTTTCGCCAAGGCCCTGGCCTCGGGCGCCGACCTGGTCTGTGTCGACCTGGAAGACGCGGTCGCACCCGAGCTGAAACAGGCCGCCCGCCCGGCCGGCTTCGACTTCCTGCGCGCCGCCGCAGGTGACGGCACCGGCGGGCCCGAACGGATCCTGCGCATCAACGGGCTGAAGACCATCGCCGGGCTGCGTGACCTGTCGGCCCTGGCCGATGCCGGCATCGCCGCCGGCATGGTGATGCTGCCGAAGGTGGAAAGCGCGGACGAGCTGCGCATCGCCGATGCGGTGCTGACCGAAGCCGGCAGCGCGCTGAAGCTTGCGGCCCTGGTCGAAAGCGTGCGCGGGATCGAGGCGGCACATGCCATCGCCGGCGCCACGCCGCGGCTCGACCTGATGATGTTCGGCGGCGCCGATCTTGCAGCCGAACTCGGCACCCAGGTGGCGGCCGAGCCGATGGCTTATGCCCGCGCTCGGCTGGTTCAGGCCGCACGCGGCGCCGGCATCGATCTGATCGACGTGCCGGCGCTGGATTTCCGCAACCCGGATGCCGTGGCCGAAGACGCAGCCCGCGCCCGCGCGCTGGGCTTCACCGGCAAGGCCGCGCTGCACCCCGCCAATGTTGCGGTGGTCAATGCCGCCTTCACCCCGGCCGAAGCCGAGATCGCCTGGGCGTGCCGGGTGATCGAGGCCTTCGACGCCTCGGCCGGCGGCGTCGCGGTGCTCGACGGCAAGCTGATCGAAAAGCCGGTGGTCGCGGCCCAGCGCCGGGTGCTGTCGCGCGCCCGGGCCGCCGGCCTGCTCGCCGCCTGATCCGCCTTTCCTACCAGACCAGCCTGACCCCCAGAGACAAGAACGGGAGACCTCCCCCATGGTGCAGACCCACGTGGCCGTCGGCGAGAACCGCTATCGCGAGAGCTTCGGCCGCTATTTCGAGGATTTCAGCGTCGGTGACATCTACGAGCACCGCCCGAAGCGGACCATCACCCAGAACGACAACATCTGGTTCACCCTGCTGACCATGAACACCCATCCGATGCATTTCGACGAGGAGTTCGCCAAACACTCCGAATTCGGCCAGTGCATCGTGTGCTCGCCCTTCACCGTCGCCCTGCTGGTCGGCATGAGCGTCACCGATGTCAGCCAGAAGGCGATCGCCAATCTGGGCTGGAAAGAGATCAAGCTGACCCATCCGGTCTTCGCCGGCGACACGCTGGAGGCGGAATCCGAGGTGCTGGACAAGCGCGAGAGCAAGTCGCGCCCCAATGCCGGCATCGTCACCGTGCGCACGCGGGGCATGAACCAGCACGGCAAGGTGGTCTGCGAATTCGACCGCACCATGCTGATCGCGAAAAAAGGTTACGACGTGGAAGAAAAGGCCGGTTACTGACCGGTTTCGCATCCCCCCAAGTCGACCCGCCGGTGACCACCCGTCATTCGGGAACACGAAGGACGTATCATTGGATACGTCCTTCGTCGCATCTATGACACCGGAAGAACATCGGTCGATGATGCGCAGGCAGACTAGCATCCATCTGTCGCAGCCCTGCGATCTTCGCGGGGCCTCCCAGATCATGGATGTCCAGGATGCAGGAAGTCGACACCACCTTCCGGGCCGGTTTCGTGCCGCCCGCCATCGTCCCGCCGCTGCTGCCCGCGATCGAGGAGCACATCGCCCGCTGGCGCGATGACGGCCGCCTGGACGGGCTGCTGCGCCTGACGGCCGAAGAACTCCTCACCCTTTGCCGCGACGACCTGCCGGCCGATTATCTGCGCTTCCTGAGCGAGGCGGGGGCGGGGCCGCTACCGGTCGACGGGCTGACAATATTCTGCGGCACGCTCGACTTCGACGAGGTCTACGGGCGCGAGGATGGCCGCCGCCATGCGATCTTCGCCACCGACGGCAGCGGCGCCTGCTACGCCTTCGACCGGCGGGACGGGCTGGCCGTGGTCCGCATTCCCGCCACGGGGGAGCCCGTCAGCCGCGTGGCCGCGGATCTGACGGGTTTTCTGACCGCCCTTCTGGATTGATCCAACAGCCTTATCGACTGATTGTTTGTCAGCGGCCGCGGGTCGCGCTAGGCTATCCTCTTCCGTCTTGCCGCACCCCTGATGATGCGGCAGACCGGATCGGGCCGACCGGCCCCGGGGGGAGGATCGCGCGATGACCGATGATGCCGGACTGCGCGGCGTCCGGACATTGATCCTGGATGCCGGCCCCCATGCCAGCAGCTCGGGGCGCCTGATCCGCCATCTGGCTGCGGAAGAGGGCGATGCCCGGGTACTCCGCCTCAGCGGCACGCATGAAGACATGCTCTCAAGGGTCTGCCGGGCCGTAACCACCACCCCGGGTGTGGTCGTCTGCGGCCATAATCTGGGCGCGGCCCTGGCGCTGCATCTGGCAGACCGTCCGGTCGCGGAAGCCGTGGGTGGCCTGCTGCTGCTGGCCCCGGCCGATGTCGAGCAGCGCCCCGGGCTTGAAGATCACGGCCCCCTGCCCCGCGGCCCGCTGCCCTTCCCCACCATCATCGCCGCCCGGCCGGGGGATCCCTGGATGGATGCGGCCCGGCTGAAACGGCTGGCGCTCTGCTGGTGCGCGGAACGGGTGGAGCTTGGCGGCGACGACGACCGGCCGGTGCTGCGCCGCCTGCTGCGGCGGCTGCTGCTCAGGGTACGCGTCGAACGCGACGGGCCGGTCACCTCCGGCCGGCCGCCGCTGATGGCTGAAGACGGCCCGCCCGCCCTTGGCTGGCTGATGTGATCAGGCGAGGCCCCGCCCGGATCAGATTCCGACCGGTCCGGTGAAGTGGCGGGTGTTCCGCCCGATCGCCGCCCGCGCCGCCTTCAGCTCAGCCTTCGCCACCGTCTGCAGATGCACCTCGTCGGGCCCGTCCAGCACCCTGAGTGCCCGGCCCCAGGTCCAGAGCCCCGCGAGCGGGGTGTCGGGCGACAGGCCCGCGGCCCCGAAGACCTGCATCGCCCGGTCCAGCACCCGGGTCTGCAGCCGCGCGCTTGCGACCTTGATCGCAGAGACCGCCGTGCGCGCCGCGGCATTGCCCTTCACGTCCATCAGCCAGGCCGCCTGCATCACCAGCAGCCGGCACTGATCGATCTCGATCCGGCTTTCGGCGATCCATTCGCGGATATTGGCGCGATCGGCCAGCGGCGCGCCGCCGATCCGCCGTTCCAGCGCCCGCTCGGTCATCAGTTCCAGGGCCAGTTCACACTGCCCGATGGACCGCATGGCATGGTGCACCCGTCCCGGCCCCAGCCGGGCCTGGGCGATGGCGAACGCCTCCCCTTCGGCCCCGATCAGGTTGTCGGCCGGCACCCGGACATTGCGGAACACGATCTCGCCATGGCCGTCGGCCGCATGCGCGCCCATCAGCGTGATGTCGCGCACGATCTTCACGCCCGGCGCGTCGATCGGCACGATCACGAAGGAATGCCGCCGGTGGCGCTCCACCAGCCCCTCGGGATCCGAGACACCGAAAACGATGGCAAACGTCAGATGCGGATGGCGGGTGCCGGTGATGAACCATTTCCGCCCCTCGACCACATAGTCGTCACCATCCCGGCGGATGGTGGTCGCCAGCGAGGTGGGGTCGGAGGACGGCGCATCCGGCTCCGACATGCAGAACACCGACCGGATCTCTCCCAGGAGCAGCGGATCCAGCCAGCGCGCCTTCTGCGCCGCCGTGCCGAACAGCTGGAGCAGTTCCATGTTGCCGCTGTCGGGGGCGGCGCAGTTGAACACCTCCGACGCCCAGGGCACCCGGCCCATGATCTCGGCCAGCGGCGCGTATTCGGCGTTCGACAGCCTGACCCCCGGCTGGTCGTCGGCAAGCGACGGCAGGAACAGGTTCCACAACCCGGCCTCCCAGGCCCGCGCCTTCAGCCGCTCGATCACCTCCGTCGGGTGGCCTCCCTCCAGAAAGGTGCGCGTCACAGCCCCATGGGCCGGCAGGATGTAGTGGTCCATGAAATCCGTCAGCCGCTGGCGCAACGCCTCGACATGGGGCGGATGGTCGAACTGCATATTGTTGTTCTTTCTGTCTGCCGGACCTGGACTGATATAATTCATACGTTCGTTTGAATTGAAGATGGCACAGCACCCGACCACGGTCAAGGCATGGCGGCCATGCCGGCGCGGCCGATTCCGGAAGTGACTGGGTCTGGAACCGGAGGAACAGATGATGTGCCCGGGCAGGCGGTACCGGCTCTCCGGTTCCAGGCCCATCTGGCGGGGTGGAACAGCCACCCTGATGAAAGGACGGATCAATGGAGCATCGTCAGCTCGGTGCCTCGGGCCTGAAACTGCCGGTTCTGGGGCTCGGCACCGGCACCTTCGGCGGCGCGGGGCCGCTGTTCGGCGCCTGGGGCAACACCGATGCCGCAGAGGCCCGGCGCATGATCGATATCTGCCTGGAAGCCGGCGTCACCCTGTTCGACAGTGCCGACATCTATTCCGACGGCGCTTCGGAAGAGGTGCTGGGCCAGGCGATTCGCGGCCGGCGCGACCAGGTGATCCTGTCGACCAAGATGGGCCTGCCCACGGGGCCCGGCGGCAACGATGCCGGTGTCGGCCGTGACCGGCTGATCCGGGGCGTGGACGCGGCGCTCCGCCGGCTCGGGACCGACCGGATCGATATCCTGCAGCTCCACGCCCATGATGCGGCGACCCCGGTGGAAGAGGTCGTGGCAACGCTCGATGATCTGATCCGCATGGGCAAGCTGCGCCATGCCGGCGTCTCGAACTATCCCGGCTGGGCCCTGATGAAGGCGCTGGCGGCCGCCGACCGCACCGGCCGCAACCGCTTCGTCGCCCATCAGGTCTACTATTCCCTGATCGGCCGCGATTACGAATGGGAGCTGATGAAGCTGGGGCTGGACCAGAAGGTCGGCGCCCTGGTCTGGAGCCCGCTGGGCTGGGGCCGGCTGACCGGCCGCATCGGCCGCAACCGGCCGATCCCCGCCGGCAGCCGGCTGCACGACACCGCCGCTTTCGCACCGCCGGTCGACGAGGCCCTGCTCTACCGCGTCACCGATGTTCTGGACGACATCGCGGCCGAGACCGGGCGGACGGTGCCGCAGATTGCGATCAACTGGCTGCTCGGCCGCCCGACCGTCACCTCGGTGATCATCGGTGCGCGCAACGAGGCGCAGCTGCGCGACAATCTGGGCGCCGTGGGCTGGCGGCTGACGGCGGATCAGATCGCCCGGCTCGACGCCGCCGGCACCCGGGATGCGCCCTATCCGCACTTCCCCTATCAGCGCCAGGAAGCCTTCGCGCGGCTCGACCCGCCGGCCGTCTGAGGCAGCAACCGCTTCTCGTAGCGCCAGACCACGATCTCGAACGGGCCGTCGGCGGTCTGAAGCTGCACGGGCGTGGTGGCGGTGCGCTGCCATCCCGCCTTCTCGTAGAAGCGCGCAGCCCGGTCATTGCCGACCACGCAGACGAGCCAGGCGATCCCGACGCCGGCAGCGGCAAGCCGGGCTTCGGCAGCGGCCATCAGCGGCGCCGCCAGCCCCCGGCCACGCAGGGCGGGATCGACATAGAACTGGTCGAGACAGGCCCCCTTCAGCCAGAAGAAGCCTGAAGGGGATCCCTCCGGCCCGGTCACCTGCACCTCGCCTGCGGGCGCCGCCTCAAGCCGGGCCACAAAGCTCTCCAGGCGCCGCGCCCGGGCGAGCCCCGCCGATACCGCCGCCAGATGCCCGTCGCGCCAGCCCTGGTGCCAGAGCCGGGCCAGCGACGGGATATCGGCGGGGTCGAGCGGGCGCATCGGCGCCGGGTCGAGATGGATGGGAGCCTCGACAGGGGCGGTCATGGAGCGGCATCTCCTCGCGGCAGGTGCACCTCTCTGCGAGACGTACTCTCCCGAGAATAGAGTACCGCCAGGGCAAGGTGAAGCGCCGGGGGCGGAACGGCATCCGGTCCCCGGCGCGTCATCTCAACTCTTGTACCTGGCGTCAGATACCGGCCCGATCGATGGTGATCGGATCGTAGCGGGCGACATGGTGCTTGTGCGGTGGCGTCGCGAGAATGTGCCGCGCCCGGTCATCCAGCCCATCGGCGGCAAGCCGCCGATGCTGCGCGAGGACCACTTCCAGCGCCGTCACGAAGTGCTCGTAATAGTTCCACTGGTCCGGCCCGAACCCCGGATTGGCCGCCTCCCAATTGCGGATGGCATCGGTCAGCGCTTCCTGAAATTCGCCCCAGGCGAATTCGCCCGCCTCGCAGGCGGCAACGGCGATGGCGAAGGCCCGCAATTCCCAGGGCTTGTCGAAGGGCACCTGCCCCTCGCGCCGTTCAAGCAGAACGGCCAGATCGGTGCTGCAACTTGTCGATACAGGCATCATCTGCGATATCCTTGCCGGTCTGTCAGGCCGCCCGGGGGAAGCCGGTGCCGATCATCGAATCCCGGGTGACCAGGGCGGCAAGCGCATCGGCCTCCATCCCTTCGGTGCCGGCCGGGCGCTGCGGCAGCACCCAGTAGCGGATTTCGGAATTCGAATCCCACACCCGGATCTCGGTCTCCTGTGGGATGTCGATCCGGAAATCCTCTTTCAGACAGAGGCGCGGCTCGCGGATGATGCGGGCCCGATAGGGCATCGACTTGAACCAGTTCGGCGGCAGGCCGAGCACGGGCCAGGGATAGCAGGAGCAGAGCGAGCAGACGACGACGTTGTGAACCGTGTCGGTGTTCTCGACGACGATCATGTGTTCGCCCTGCAGGCCGCCGATCCCCAGTTCACGACAGGCGGCACTCGCATCCGCCAGCAGGCGGGCCTTGAAATCGGGATCGGTCCAGGCCCTGGCCACCACCCCGGCGCCGAGCCGGGGGCCGACCTCGTTCTCATAAACGGCGGCGAAGCGGTCCACACCCGCCTCGGACATCAGACCGCCCTCGATCAGAATGGCCTCGATCGCCTTGACGCGGGCCGCGATCTCTTCTTCGGTGCGGGGCGTGTAGACGAGATTGACTCGGGTCATCTGTCAGTCTCCCTTCAGGACGGCGCCAGAGTGATATAGGGCTCCCACATGTCGACATGCTGGCATGCATTGGGATCTGCATGCGCCGCCCCATAGAGCTCAGACTGGGCGAAGCGGACGGTGTAGAGATGTTCGGCCGTCTCCCCCATGCCGGCAGCGGTGGTGTCGGGAAAGACATGGGCGCCGTGATGCATCACGATCTCGCCGACACGCCCCATGGCATAGCGGGGCCGGCGATGGTGATGGCGCGGCACCGAGGCATCGACGACGACTTTGTCACCGATCCGGAATTTCGGCGCCGCGTCGATCGGCCGGGCGGCCGGGAAGCCGTTCTTCACGGCCTGGTCGGCGAAGTCGACGAGGGCCAGATCATCATTCGGCGGCAATGGCGCATCCGGATACTGAAGATAATAGGCCGTCCGCTTGTCCAGCTCCTCGCGGGTCCAGCGGCCCTTCTCGCAGCCGATCCGCTCCACCGCATCCACCCAATGCTCGTAGTAGAAGGCGGTCAGGTAGTGGAGCGGGTGCATCCCCTCCAGATGCTTGCGGAATTCGTCCAGGCCGAACATCCCGGCCCGGGCCGCGAAGGGGAACAGCGCCCAGGCCGCCTTCTCCCAGTCGGCATGATAGGGCGGCTCCCAGGCGGTGGGGCCGACCGGCCCCATCCCGTCGATGCCGCCGAGGTCGTGAATACCGTTCATGGCTTATCTCCCTGCTGCGGGACCGGTCCCGGAACCATCAGGCCGGCGCGTGGAGGCGGCGCTCCAGCAGCATGCCGTTGCGGAGCGACTTCGCGAGTGCAAGGACACCCAGATCGATCAGGGGTTCGGCCAGGATGACCGCCAGATAGGCCGCCCCGAATGCCGAAACCGACTGGAGAACCGAAAGCTCGACGCCCTGGCCGTAAAACACCCAGAACGCCACCCACGAGACGATGCCGGCCTGGTAGGTGGCCGAAAGCGCCAGCACCTGACGATAGGAGAGGTCGACATAGGGCGTGCCCGGGGCGATCAGGCGCCGCGCGGTCCAGGACAGCGCAAAGAGCGGCACCAGAAGCGTCGTCACGTTCATGCCGTATTGCGGCAGATCGAATGGCGCGAAGATCAGCCCCTGCAGCAGCAGCCCCGATGCCAGGCCGATGGCCGCGGGGGCGAGGCCGAACATCAGAAACAGCGTGGAGCCGAGGATCAGATGAACCTCCGACACGCCGACCGCCGGATGCGGCAGCAACTGGAAAAGACCAAGCACGACGGCCGCCGCGATGCCGCTGCGGGCGAGGAGCGAGGCGCCGCCCCGGCGACGGGCCTCGTCATAGCCGAATTTGAGCGTCGCCAGCCCTGCCCCGGCCGCCGTCGCGTACCCCAGGATGGCCTTTGCGCCATCCACGATGCCCGGTTCGATGTGCATCGTCCGCCTCCTGTTTTTTATGGAGAGCATCCGCGCGCATGTCATCCACTCAGGACGCGCTCTTCCCCCGCGCGCCTTCCCGGGATCATGGCCCCGGCTGCCGCGCCGGATGCTGTCTTATTCATAATTGTCAGATGACATTATTGCAAAGGAAATATATCTGTATGTCGGTGGATCACCCCTGAACATGTGGGGTGGGCCGCAGAGGAATCGTTCCCCGCCCGCAGCACCCCGTACAGGCGAGCCGACAGACCAATCACTGACCGGGAGCCTTGAAGATGATTCAGGTGGTTTCTATGCTGAAAACAAATCAGCGGGGGCCGGTGACCATGTCCAAAGTCAATATCGGATTGCTGATCTCGCAAAGCGGCCCGACCGGCATCTGGGCGCCATCCTGCCTGAACGGCGCCATCCTGAGTGCTGCCGAGACAAACGCTGCCGGTGGCGTCAATGGTCAGGAAGTCAACCTGGTGGTGCGGGACGCCGGCTGGGACCCGGTCATGGCGGCGCGGATCGCCCGCGACCTGATCGAGGTCGACCGTGTCTCGGTGATCGTGGCCATGGTGGCGTCCAATGCCAGGCGGCGGATCTCGTTCGCCATCGCCGGCCGCGTCCCCTTCATCTACACGCCGAACTATGAAATGGACGCGCCGGAGCCGACCATTGCGCTCAGCGCCACCGACGACCGCCTGATCCCGCCCATGCTTGCCTGGATCGAACAGCGCTTTCACGCGCGTCGGTTCCTGATGATCGGCAGCGATTATCGCTGGCCGCAACGGACCATGCCGATGACCGGCCGGATGATCGCGGCGGCGGGCGGCACCGTGGTCGGCATGCTGTCCCGGCCGCTGGATGCGCCGGAAGACTGGGACCGGCGCGCGGTTGAAGACATCCGCAAGGCGGATCCCGACGTCGTTCTCTGCTTTCTGGTCGGGGATCAGGGCATCCCCTTCTACCGGATCTATGGCGAGTCCGGTCTTGCCGGCAGGATCCCGAGATGCGCCATCGCCACCGACGAAACCATCCTCACCAGCCTCTCACCCGCAGCCATGGAAGGGCTGTTCGCCGGGGCCTGCTATTTCGCCGCGGCCCGGACCGCGCCCAATACCGCGTTCATGGAACGCTACTGGTCGTCCTTCGGAAGCCTGGCGCCGATCCCCAACGCCTATGGGCAATCCTGCTATGAAGGCGTCAGCTTCGCGCTCGGCCTCATCGGCCGGTGCCGGTCCGCCGACCCCCGCCGCCTGCTGAGCCTGCCGCCGCAGGGGGTCGAATATCGATCCGCCCGGTTCGACACCGCCACCGGCATGCTCTCGCAGCGCCTGCCGGTCTATATCGCGGCGGCAGACGGGTTGTCCTTCGATGTCGTCGCCCGGTTCTGAGGAGTCTGATATGAATACACCGTCTTCCGGCCCCGCCCGGGAAACGACAAGGAAATCGTGATGCCTGGCGAAAGTCTCCAAACGACCATCGGCTTTCTGGTCGCCAACCTGAACCGGCAGCTCGAACGCGAGCTCGAAGAAAACCTGCGTCCGTTGAAGCTTCCGGTCGACCAGCTCCGGGTGCTCCAGACACTGGCCTCCGACGGCGCCGCCGAAGGCCTCACCATGTCGGAGATCGCGAGGACGATCCTGATCGATGCATCCACCCTGACCAAGGTCATCGATCGCATGATCTCGGACAGCCTCGTCTACCGGGCGGCCGACCCGGCCGATCGCCGCCGGGTCCGTGTGCTGCTGACACAGAAGGGAAGCGCCCTTCTGAAGACGCTGCGCCCGATGCTCGACCGGCAGGAGGAAGAGCTTCGGCGCACCTTCGACGTTCTGATGGAAGATCCCACCCCACGGAATTTCGCGGAACTTCTGGAGCATTTCTGCAAGCGCAGCGCACCCCAGACATAGCGCCGGGAACAAGACATAGCGCCAGGTACAAATGGAAGACGCCGGAGAATTTCCCCTCCGGCGCCCCCGATCTGCATGTCGTGTGCGGGTGCAGCCAGCGCCCGGTCAGACACCTTCGACCAGCAGCACGCGATAATCCGCCGCCCGATAGCGATGGGCGCGCGCCTCGGCATAGGCCGGGCTGTCATACCAGGCGCGGGCGGCATCCATGTCGGGGAAGGACAGGATCACCACGCCTTCCGCCGCCGCCCCTTCCAACACCTGATGCGGGCCGTAGAAGGCAAGCGGGGTGATGGGGTGGTCGCCGCGCGCGGCGCGGGCGCCGGCGGCATAGTCCTTGAAGGCGTCTTCGTCGCGCATCTTCTCGCGGATCATCACGACATAGGCGGTCACGGGGCATCTCCTCCATGGGTCTGGTCTGGTTTTGACATCAAGGTGACCATCCGCCTGAACCCGTCTGCGAACTGCCGGCGGGCAACCACCGGATCAGAGGTGATCGCGCCCGACACGTAGAACGCGCCGAACCCGATGCAGTAGGCCAGCAGGTCGGTGGTCATGTGCCGCAGATTGCCGGCGGCAAACCGGCCGGCATCGACGCATTCCCGGACGGCATCTCGGGCCACGTCGTAGGTGGGCAGATGGATCCCCTCGATCGGGCGCCGGTCCTTCAGCCCGCTCAGCGTGCCGGAGGACAGGAACATCAATTCGAAACAGGCACGCTTTTCGATCGCGAAGTCGAAGACCCGGGCCGCCAACGCTTCCAGATGGCGGACCGGGTCCGTCTCCTGCCGCTCGATCGCAAGATACCCTTCATAGATCCGGAAGCCCTCTTCGATCAGGGCACGCATCAGGGCTTCCTTGTCGGCGAAATGGCGGTAGATCGCCATGGGCGACAGGCCGGCACGTTTGGCGATGTCCCGCAGGGAAATCGATGCGGCGCCCATCTCCAGGAAGGCATCGACGGCAATGGCGAGGATCCGGCTGCGCGTGTCCGACGGAACCCCGCCCTCAGTCATGAAACATGCGCTGCGAAAGCCGGCGCCTTCCTGATCTCATCGACCATGTCCCTGCCAGTGACGGCAGAGGCACACAGCACCCCGCCGAACAATGCGCCGATGATGCCGTCGCTGGTGACGTCCTGTCCAGTCAGATACAGGCCGGGCACAGGAGTGTGCGCGCGCAGCCAGTCCTGCTCATAACGCTGCGGTGAGCTTTCCACCCCGAGGAAATCGCCATATTGCTGCCGCACGAAGGTCTCGTAAGTCAGCGGGGTCGAGACCTCCACATAGCGCACGGCTCCGCGGGTCGCCGGTACCAGACGATAGAGATCGGCCAGCAGGCGTTCCTGCACCCTGGCCTTCATCGTCTCGTAATCGGCCCCGCGCTTCATCCACCGCGTGCCCTGCCAGCGGGCGAAATGCCGGTAGTCGGTCAGGGCGTGCATCTCGATCGTCGACCGGTTCGGGAACGTCTCGTTCCAGGTCGGGTCCTTCGCCGAGGCGAAGGTGATGAAGTGAAACGGAAACGGCGCGTCGAAATCGGCACGATGCGCCGCCAGGTTGGCGTCGAAATCGGTCCCCGGATGTGCCCAGATATTCGCAGGCTCCAGGCCCAGCGTCGCCGCATCCCCCTCCAGCCCGATATGCAGCCCGACCACGGTATTGGTATAGGTCACGCTCTCGCGCATCCGGTCCAGCCCGGCCGACGCACGCGCCTCGGGCGCCATCAGCCGGCCGAAGGTGTTGCGCAGGCCGGCGCCGCTGATCACGACCCCGGCGCGCACCTCTTCGCCCGATGCCATCACGACACCGGTCGCCCGGCCGTCCTCGACCAGGATCCGCGCCACCTCGGCACCGTGCAGGACCAGCCCGCCCGCCGCCTCGATCACCGGCACGATCGCATCCGCAAAGGCCCGGCCGCCGCCATGGGGATAGCTGGCGCCGTTCATATAGTGCCTGGCCAGCATGGCATGCATGGCGAAGGAACTCCGCGCCGGCTCTATCCCGTAATCGCCCCAATTGGCCGTGAGCACCGCGGTCAGTTCCGGATCGGAGGTCAGATCGGCGATCACCTCGCGGGTGGTGCGGCGGGCGAAATCGCGGAAGGGTGCGGTCATCGCCTCCAGTGCCGGCATGGGCCGGTCGGCCGGAAACGCCTTGAGGGCGAAGAAGGGGCCTGAGGATTTCGAGGCCGCGGCCAGAAGTTCCAGATAGCGGTCGATCGCGGCGCGTTCCTGCGGAAACCAGCCGTGGAGGGCCGCGCGATAGGCCTCGACACCGGCCGGGATGCGGTATTCGCGCCCGGCAATGTTCATCCGGTTGTAGATCGGGGGCAGATGCGCCCAGCGGATTCCGCCCCGGGCCGCATAGTCGAACATCTTCCAGGTCAGCGTCCGGGGCGATGCGACGTCGCCGATATAGTGCATGCCCACCGTCCAGCGATAGCCGGCCCGGTCATAGCTCTGGGTCAGGCCGCCGATGACGGCGTTCTGCTCCAGCACCAGCATGCGCATTCCCTGCTGCGCCAGGACCGAGGCGACACCCAGCCCGCCCATACCGGACCCGATAACGATGGCGTCGAAGCCATGGGGAATGCCGTCCTTGCGCCTGTAGGGCCGCCCTTGCGTATACATGCATCCTCCCGATTTTTGTTTACGTACGTAAACTAACATACGATCACAGCTGATCAATGCGGATTTTCATCCGGCCGAGTGCCCGACATATGGCCAAATTCCGCAAAATGCGGCGGCAAAAGATCGCATATTGCTTTGTATACGTTCGTATACTACGACGTTATCGAGGAGACCAGAGCCACACAGACCGGACAGGAAGGACGGCCCAGAGATGTCGGACCATCAGCCGAGCCCGACCATGACCATCAACGGTCGCGGCGTGACCTCGCCCCAGGTGATCGAGGTGATCAACCCGGCAACCGGCGAGGCGTTTGCGACCGCCCCTGACTGCACCCGCGAACAGCTGGACGACGCGGTGGGGACGGCCCGGCGCGCCTGGGAAGGCTGGCGCCGCACGCCCCTCGGCGAGCGTCAGGCGGCCGTGCGGCGCGTGGCGGGGGTGCTGCGCGACCATGCCGACGCGCTGGCACGGCTGTTCACGGCCGAACAGGGCCGGCCCCTGAAGGCCGCCCGGCAGGAAATCACCGGTGCCGCCGACTGGCTGGACGTAGTGGCCGGCATGAGCCCGCCCGAGCATCTGACCGAAAGGCCGGACGGCCAGCGCATCCATACCCGCCATGTGCCGCTGGGCGTGATCTGCGCGATCGCACCCTGGAATTTTCCGGTCAGCCTGGCGATGTGGAAGCTTGGCCCCGCGCTGGTGGCCGGCAACACCATGGTGCTGAAGCCGTCGCCCTTCACCCCGCTCTGCACGCTCAGGATCGGCGAGTTGCTGCGCGACGTGTTGCCGGCCGGCGTGCTGAACGTGATCAGCGGCGGCGACCGGCTGGGCCCCTGGATGACTGCGCATCCGGGCTTCGCCAAGATCTCGTTCACGGGATCCACCGCCACCGGCAAGGCGGTGCTGGCCAGTGCCGCCGCCGATCTGAAGCGCGTGACCCTGGAACTGGGCGGCAATGATGCCGCGATCGTGATGCCCGATGTCGATGTCGACGCGGTCGCTCAGAAGATCTTTTTCGGCGCCTTCTTCAACACCGCCCAGATCTGTGTCGCGACCAAGCGGCTCTATGTCCATGAAGACATCTACGACGCGCTGCGCGAGCGGCTGGTTGCGATCGCCCGATCGGTGAAGGTGGGTGACGGCACCGAACAGGGCACGGTTCTGGGGCCGATCCAGAACCGGCGCCAGTTCGACCGGGTGATGGAGCTGCTGGACGACGCCCGGCGGAACGGGCTGACCCTGCTTCAGGGCGCAGACGTGCCCGCATCGGGGTATTTCATCCCGGTGACCATCGTCGACAACCCGCCCGAGACATCGCGCGTGGTGCAGGAAGAGGCCTTCGGCCCGGTGCTGCCGATGATGCGCTTCTCGGATGTCGACGAGGTGGTGGCGCGCGCCAATGACAGCCCCTATGGCCTGGCCGGCGCGGTCTGGTCGGCCGACGAGGCCGCGGCGATCGCCATCGCCGAACGGCTTGAAACCGGCACCGTCTGGATCAACCAGAACCTCAACATCCGCCCCGACACGCCCTTTGCCGGCCATAAGCAGAGCGGTTTCGGCGTCGAGAACGGCATGGAAGGGCTGCTGGAATATACCGTGCCGCAGGCGATCCACCTGCCGCCGCCGGCGGCGCGGCGCGGCGGATCCTGAAAAGGCGGGGGCCGGCCCCGAAGGACCGGCCCCTGCCCTGCCCGATCACGTCTGCCCGTTCCGGGTTCTGGTGCAGATGCACAGGCCTGGTCTGATCAGAAGGTCTTCCAGTCGCCCGCAGCCTCGAAAGCGGCCGCGGCGGCGTAGATGGTGCTCTCGGCATAGTCCTGACCGACCAGCATCATGCCGACCGGCAGGCCGTCGATCAGGCCGCAGGGCACCGTCATGGCCGGATGGCCGGTCACGTCGAACTGCTGGGTGTTGCCCAGCACCGAGAAGGCGGTGGTGATGATCTCGGTCAGCGAGGCATCGGGGCCCGGAATGGCCGGTGCCACGATCGGGCAGGTCGGCATCAGCAGCAGGTCGTATTCGGCGAAGGCGGCGTCATAGGCGGCCTTCACCTTGCGGGCGATGTTCTGCGCCTTGGCGTAGAAGCGGCCATTATACTTCTGGATGAAGTACTCGCCCACGAACATCGAGATCTTCAGCGAGGGCGACAGCTCGTCGGCACGCTGGCGCCAGCCGGCATGGGCGTCCAGCAGGCCGACATTGTAGAGCCCCTTCCAGTTCATGCCCATGCCGTTGCCGGCCATCATCTGCCACTGCAGACCTTCCAGCGCGATCGGCCCCCAGATCACCGCCGCAGTGTGATGCTCGGGGATCGAGATTTCGGTGAGCACGGCGCCCGCCTCTTCCAGCTTCTTCGCGGCGGCGCGGACCTTCTCGTAGACCGCCGGATCGCCGTTCGCGACCTCGAAGCCTTCCTTCAGGATGGCGATCTTCATGCCCTGGACGCCCTTGCCCAGCGCCTCGGTATAGGGCGCGGTCACCGGCGCATACTGGCGCGGATCCAGCCCGTCGGCGCCGGCGATCACCTCCAGCATCAGGGCGTTGTCGGCCACCGACGAGGTCATCGGGCCGGTATGGTCGATGGTCGCCTCGATCGGCATCACGCCGGTATAGGGCACCAGACCATGGGTCGGCTTCATGCCATAGAGGCCGCACAGGGCGGACGGCATGCGGATCGAGCCGCCCTGATCGCCGCCGATCGCCATGTCGACCTCGCCGCAGGCGACCAGGGCAGCGCTACCAGAAGACGAGCCACCGGCAATATGACCCATCTTATAGGGGTTGTGCACCGGCGCCGGCGACGAGGTGTGGCTGCCGCCCGACAGGCAGAAATACTCGCAGGTCGCCTTGCCGACGATGGTGGCGCCTTCGTCCAGCATGCGGGTGACGATGGTCGCATCCAGCGCCGGGATATAGCCTTCCAGCGTCGAGGCGCCGTTCATCATCGGCACGCCGGCCAGCGCCACATTGTCCTTCAGCACCACGGTCTTGCCGGCGAGCTTGCCGGTGGCGGCGCCCTTCACCTCGGACTTCACATACCAGGCGCCGTATTTGTTCTCAGCACCTTCCGGGCGATAGCCGGGGGTGCGGGGGTATTTCACGACCGGGATGTTGTCGGGCATCGCGTCGAGCGCGTCATATGCGGCGAAATTGCCGGCCATCAGGGTGAGATACTCGGCCGCCTCGTCGGCGGAGAGCGTCATGCCGAGATCGGCGGCGAGGTCGATCAGCTGGTCGGTATTCGGGCGGGTGACGGACATCTTGGTCTCCGTTGTCCTTGAACGTGAAGCGAAAGACAAAGGGGGAGCGGCCCGGCGCAGAGTCCCTGTTCTCGCGCCGGCGGTCTGCGTGCTCCCCGGGTTCTGGCCCGGTCGTCTCTTGGGGAAAATCGGGCGGGGGCCGTGAGTGTCAGGGGACTGGTGGTCCGAGGTCTCCTGTCGGTCAGGCGTGCATGCCGACGAAATCGGCGATGCGCTCCGGATCCGCCATCAGCTCCGGCGAGACCTCGTCGGTGATCACCCCTTTCTGGATGATCAGCAGCCGGTCCGAGAGGGCGGTCAGGAATTCGAGATTCTGTTCGACCAGGATCATCGCGATCCCGGTCTGGCGACGCAGCTCGTGCAGGGTCTCGACGATCTCGTCCAGGATGTTGGGCTGGATGCCCTCGGTCGGTTCGTCGAGCAGGATCATGCGCGGTTCGGTGCACAGGCAGCGGGCCAGCGCCAGCAGCTGCTGTTCGCCGCCAGAGAGGGCACCACCGCGCCGGTCGAGCAGCCGGGTCAGCCGCGGGAACATGGCCAGCACGCGGTCGATGACCTCGCAACTTTCCCGCGGCTTGCCGGCCTGGCCCATGCGCAGGTTTTCGTAGACCGACAGATCCGGGAAGATCTGGCGGCCCTGCGGCACATAGCCCAGACCTGCCGCAGCCTTGGCCGCCGGCTTCGCGGTGGTGACGTCGCGGCCGTCGAGGGTGATCCTCCCGGCGGTCGCCGGCAGATAGCCCATCAGCGTGCGGATCAGCGTGGTCTTGCCCATGCCGTTATGGCCAAGGATGCCGAGGAATTCCCCGGCGCCCAGGGCGAAATCGACGCCCATCAGGATCGGGATCCGGCCATAGCCGGATTTCAGCCCCTGCACCTCCAGCAATGCGGTCATGTCAGTGCACCTTCTTGCCGAGATAGACGTCACGCACCCGCTGATCCGCCAGAACCTGATCGACCCCCGCCTCGACCAGCACCTTGCCCTGATTGAAGACGGTGACGGTCTTGGCGATCATCCGGATGAACTGCATATCGTGTTCCACCACGATCAGCGCCTTGGTCCGGTTGATGTCGCGGATGATTTCGGCGGTGCGCAGCACCTCGTCATGGGTCATGCCGGCGGCGGGCTCGTCGAGCAGGATCAGCTCGGGATCGCCCGCGATCACCATACCGATCTCCACCCATTGCCGCTGACCATGGGAGAGCCGGCCCACCTGGGCATCGGCCAGACCGGTCATGCGGATCCGCGCCAGCACCTCGTCGGCCACATCGCGGGCCTTGCGGTCCAGATGCTGACGGCGGGCAGCCAGCCAGACATGTTCACGCACCGAGAGCCCGTCGAAGACATTGGGCACCTGGGTCTTGATGCCGATGCCGCGCCGGGCGATGGCATGAGGCTCGTCGCCGGCGATCGGCGCCCCGCGAAAGGCGATCTGGCCGGTCGAGGGCTTGAGCTGGCCGGTCAGCATCTTGAAGAAGGTGCTCTTGCCGGCGCCGTTGGGGCCGATCAGGCAGCGCAGTTCCAGCTCGCGCAGGGTGAAATCCACCTCCGACACCGCGACCACGCCGCCGAAGCGCATGGTGAGGTCGCGGGTCTGGAGCAGGATGCCGTCGGACGGGGTGGTTTCCTGGATGGTCATGTCACTTCGCCCCCTCGACAGCCGTGGTTTCGGTGTGGGTGGCGTCGGATGCACGGGCCTTGCCGGGCAGCAGCCGCATCACCAGCCCGACCAGCCCCAGGCGCATCAGCGGCACCAGCCCCATCGGGATCGCCATCACGAAGCCGAGCAGGATGGCCCCCATCACCAGATCGGCGTTGAAGGTCTGCTGGGTGCCGATCTGCATCACCAGATACTGCATGATGAAGCAGCCGAGCACCGGGCCGACCAGGGTGCCGAGGCCGCCGATGGTCACCCAGATGATGATCTGGGCCGCCGTCGAGAGGCTGAACACGGTGGGGCTGACGAAGGCGCCCCAATTGGTGAACAGCCCGCCGGCCAGCCCCGCCACCGCACCGCCGACCACGAAGACCATCAGCTTATAGATCCGCGGGTCGTAGCCGAGCAGCGCCGCCCGGGTCTCGTTCTCGCGCACGGCCACCACCACCCGGCCGAAATGGGTGCGCAGCAGCCCCTTCAGCGCCAGATAGACCAGCAGCAGGCAGCCGGCGGAGAGATACCAGTTCTCTTCCGGTCCGAAGAAGAAATCGGGATCGCCGGGCATCGACAGCCCGGGGACCGCCGGGATGCCGTTGAAGCCGCCGAGCGCCGCAGTGCCGATGGTATAGGCGTCGCCGGCGGTGCTGTTGACCACGTTGAACAGGATCAGGGTGACGGTCAGGGTGATGACGCCCAGATAGACGTCGCTGATCCGGCCGTAGAACATGAAATAGCCGAGCACGGCGGCGAACACCGCCGGCACCAGCACCGCCAGCCCGACCGCGGCCCAGCTGCCGTCGGTGTTGATCGCGGTCACCGCGAAAGTATAGGCGCCCAGGCCGAAAAAGGCGGTCTGGCCGAAGGAGAGGATGCCGCCGAAGCCCCAGATGAAGCCGAGGCTGAGCGCCAGCACACCCATCACCACGAAGATCGTGTACTGCATCAGATCGAACAGTTCGACCATCGCCGGCATGAACACGATCAGCAGGGCGGCGATGACCACGCCGATGGTCTGGCCGGTTCTGGAGAGGGTCCGGATGTCGAGGCCCATGGATCAGAGGCTCCCCCTGAAGAAGCGCCCGGAGATGCCCTGGGGCAGCAGGCGGATCAGGATGATGGCGGCGACGAACAGAAAGACTTCGCCGATCACCGGGGTGGTGAGATACGACGCGGTCTGGTTGATGAAGCCGAACAGTCCCGAGGCGGTGGCCCCGCCGGCGATGATCGAGGTACCGCCCGCGACCACGGTGATGAAGGCCTTGGCGATATAGGCAGCGCCCATTGTCGGCAGTACGCCCGCCACCGGCGCCAGCAGCCCGCCGGCAAGGCCGGTGATCGCGGCGCCGAGGCCGAAGGTCGCCATATAGACCCGGGGCGGACTGACCCCCATGGCTGCGGCCATGTCGGGGTTCTGCATCGTGGCACGCGCAATGAGACCGAAGCGGGTGCGGCGCATCAGCACCCAGAGCCCGCCGAGCAGGGCGATCGCCACCACCACCAGGAAGACGGTGTAGAGGCTGCTGCGATAGGCGCCGATGGTGAAGCCGCCCAAAGGCGAGGGCACGCTTTTGATCGTGTTGCCGAAGATCGTGGTGATCAGGCCGACGAGGAACAGGCTCAGGCCCCAGGTGGCGAGCATTGAATCCACCAGCCGGCCATAGAGCAGGCGGATGAAGGTCCGTTCCACCACCAGCCCGACCAGCCCGACGAAGACCGGCGAGATCACGAGCATGGCGATCCAGATGTTGATGCCGGCCTCCACCGCGACCACGGTCGCATAGGCGCCCAGCATCAGGAATTCGCCATGGGCGAGGTTGATGATCTTCATCATCCCGAAGATGACGGCGAGGCCGGTGCAGAGCAGGATCAGCGAGGCCACGCCGTTCAGCACATCCAGGGTCAGGACGGCTGCGAGATCCATGAGCCTGTCCCCCGGGTCAGAGCGAGATCACATACTGCTTGTTGTCGTTCGGATTCTTGACCAGGTCGCAGACCGCGGCGGTATCCGAAGGCTTCTGGTCGGGATAGCTCGCCACCACATCCCAGAGCTTGTCCTTCGCTTCGGCGAGGAAGGCATTGCGCACCGAATGATGGGTCGCCTTGTCCAGCGTGACCTTGCCGGTGGGGCCGTCGAAGCTGAGCCCGGTTTCCAGCGCCTCGATCACCTTCATGCGGTCGATCGACTTCGCCTGCTGCGCCGCCTTCACCCAGAGATGGAAGCCTTCATAGGTGCCGGCCGCCAGTTCCGAGATATAGGGGATGCCCGGGAACTTCTCTTTCAGCGCCGAGACGAATTTCACGCTCGCATCGGTCTTCAGCTCTTCGTAATAGCCATAGCCCGAGACGATGCCGTTGCTTTCCGACGGCTCCAGCGCCGCCAGTTCGTTGACCAGGCCGAAGGTGGTGGACGAAATCGGGATCGAGCCCTTGAGGCCGGCCGCCGCCCACTGGCGATAAAAGGCGGTGTGGTTGCCGCCGACCAGGGCCGAGAACACCACATCCGGTTTGGCCTGCTGGATCTTGCTGATCGTCGAGCCGAAATTGGTCACGTCGAGCGGGAAGAAGTCGATGGCCAGCACCTCGCCGCCATTGTCGCGGGTGTACTTTTCCATCCACTTGGCCGTGATCTGGCCGTAATTGTAGTCGGCGGCAATGATGTAGACCTTCTTGCCCCAGCGCTCCAGCGAATAGGGCACCAGCTTTTCCACCGTCTGGGCCGGGGTGGTGCCGGTGCAGAAGATGTTGCGGTCGCAGACGCCGCCCTCGTAGAGCGTGTTGTAGAAATAGAGCGTCTTGTAGCGATCGAAGATCGGCCGGATGGCTTCGCGTGAGGCCGAGGTGATGCCGCCATGGATCACCGCCACCTTGTCTTTGAGCGCGATCTGCTGGGCATACTGGGTATAGAGCTGGATGTTCGACTGGGTGTCGTAATGCACCAGCTTGAGCGGCCGGCCGAGCACGCCGCCGGCCGCGTTCACTTCTTCGATCCCCAGCTCCAGCGCCCGCACCATCGGCACGCCCGAGGTGCCCACCGGCCCCGACTGATCGTGCAGGCTGCCGATCAGGATCGGATCCTCCGAGCCGAGCGCGGCGTGGCGCATGATCATCGGCGCCGCGATCAGGCCGCCGGTGGCGAGTGCGGTGCTGCGGAGAAAGCTCCTGCGGGTGAAGTTTGTCCGGTCGTTGGACATGTGTCGGCTGCTCCCTGCCAATGGCCGTCTTTCGGAACGCGCTCCCCGGGTTCCTCGACGATTCCCTGACAGGCATTTGAAAACGCCCTTATTGAAAAGTCAACTATATGACGCGCTGCAAAAATGGTGGATGATCAGACCAGGACCGGCAGCGCCGGCCGGGCGGGGAAGCCCTTGCGGGTTCGCGTCCGGCGCCGGCCTCTGGTCTCAGAACGATGCGACATGTTTGAAGTCAATACCTTGCACGGTGGCGATATGGACATGACTCGGCATTTCAAGGCTGTCCTCGCTGCGTGCCGACAGATGCGCCAGGTGGAACCGGTCGCGCCGCTTGAACGGGCCGTGACCGCGGGGCACGGCATCGATCAGGCTCTTCAGGAAGTGCACGCCCTCGTAACACGACTGCCCCAGCATGTTGGGCACGGGGGATCGCGTCCCGAAGAGCGCCAGATAGCGGTCCAGGAAGCGGTTGTTGGCGCGGGTGTCGAGATTGGCGAAATAGGCCGAGACGCTGTAGAGCCGTTCGGTGTTCTCTTCCCCCACCGCATAGAGCAGGTTCTCGTCGAAGGCCAGGCACAGCCGCGCCGCCCGGCCGGCCATGCCCGCCTCGCCGAAGGCGCGGTGGAACATGATCGCATCCTCGCCCAGCAGCATCACCAGCACGCCATCGGCGCCGCTTGCGCGGATCGCGGCCAGCTCTTCCGAGAAATCGGACCGCTCGGAATAGAGCCAGGGGACATAGCGCTCCCCCACCAGCCGTGCCCCCGTCCGCGCCGCCAGCGCCTTGACCAGCGCCGCCGAGCGCCTGGGCCAGACATAGTCGTTGCCCAGAATGAACCAGCGCTGCACCCGTTCATGCTCCGCCACCCAGCCCATGGCCGGCGGCAGCAGTTCACGGCTGGTCTCGCCGATGGTGTAGACGCCGGGATGGCGTTCACCGCCCTCGTATTGCGGGGTGTAGACATAGGGCACGCGGCCGGCGATGGAGGCGGCGATCCGCGCGCGCAGGTCGCTGGGGTGCATCGCCACCACCGCGTCGATGCGCCGCTCGGCCACCGCCTTCGATACCCTTGCCGCCACCTGGTCCGGCGGCAGGCCGGCATCCAGCACTTCGAGCGCGATCTCATGCCCGGCGATACCACCGGCCGAATTGATCTCGTGCACCGCCAGCCGGGCACTGGTCTCGCAGGACGGTCCCCAGATGCCGGCGGGACCTTGGAGCTGAATCAGCAGTCCGATGTTCATCGGCGGGTCTCCCTCGATTGGCAGTCAGGCCCTGAAGCGGCGGCGACTCTTGTTCGGTTTTCCGGTCGCCGGACCGCCCCCCTATCCCCTGTCGTTCTCGTCCGAAACGCGCAAAGCGCCGCGGTCACTTGCACAGACATGTCGACGTCGGATAAATGATCGCGCGCGTTCCCCCGTGGTCCCACCCGACACGCGCCGGAAAGAGGGTGCAGATTCTTCGTGCCGACGTCCATCGAACATAACGTGGCCTACATCGCCGCCCGCGTCGCCCGCCATCTGGAGCGCGATCTGGAAGAGGCGTTGCGCCCCGAAAAGATCCCGGTCTCGACGGCGCGCGTGCTGGGCCTGCTGGCCGACGACCAGGGCCGGCCGATGTCGGAACTGGCCGATGCGGTGCTGGTCGACCCGCCGACCATGACCAAGATGATCGACCGGCTGGTCTCGCAATCCCTGGTCTTTCGCGCCCCCGATCCGGACGACCGGCGACGGGTGCTGATCTTCATGGCCCCGCGCGGCGAGGAGCTGTGGCAGCGGATCGCGCCGGCCGTCGCCCGCCAGCAGCAGCGGATCGAGGCGGCGATGGGCACGGCCGAACTCAACCGGCTCTGCCGCATGCTGGACGATCTGACCCGCACCTGACCGCATCATTCCGTCCCGCCCTCGTTCAGCAGAATGTGCTTGGCCACCGAATACTGGTCGAGCGCATGGACCGACATGTCATAGCCGAAGCCCGAGCGGCGGCGCCCGCCATGGGGCATTTCGGCCGGGAACACCATGTGGTCGTTGATCCAGACGCAGCCATAGGCAAGCCCACGGCCAAGCCGCATGGCCCGGCCGATATCGCGGGTCCAGACCGACGCCGCCAGGCCGTGTTCCGACCGGTTGGCAAAGCGCATCGCCTCCTCGACATCGGCGCAGCGGGTGACGGTCACCACCGGCCCGAACACCTCGCGCGCCACGATCTCGTCCTGGGGGCTGGCGTTGACGATCAGGGTCGGCTCGTAAAAGCAGCCATTGCCCGGCACCACCCGGCCGCCGGCCACGACCTCGGCCGTGCCGGCGGCACGGGCGCGTTCTACATAGCTCGCCACCCGGTCGCGCTGACGCGCGGAAATCAGCGGCCCCATCTCGGTCGCCGGGTCGAAGGGTGATCCGACGCGGATCGCCGCCACCACCTCGGCCAGCCGGGCCACCAGCCGGTCATGGATGCCGGGTGCCACGAACAGGCGGGCCGCGGCAGTGCAGTCCTGGCCGGCATTGTAGAAGCCCGCGCGGCGGATGCCGGCCACCAGCCGGTCGAGATCGGCATCCTCGGCCACGATCACCGGGGCGTTGCCGCCCAGTTCCAGCAGGCTGCGCTTCACGCCGAAGGCCGCCCCGTCCAGCACCTTGCGGCCGGTGACCAGATCGCCGGTGACGGTGACCAGCGCCACGCCCGGATGACGAACCAGGGCCTGGCCCACCACCTCGCCCGAGCCTGCCACCACGTTGAGCACGCCGGGCGGCAGCAGGTCGGCCGCCAGCGCCGCCAGCGCCAGCACCGAGAGCGGCGCCTCCTCCCCCGGTTTCAGGACGACAGTATTGCCCGCCGCCAGCGCCGGGGCCAGCTTCCAGGCCGCGATCATCAGCGGATAGTTCCAGGGGATGATCGCCGCCACCACGCCCAGCGGCTCGCGCAGCAGGATGCTGGTCCGGCCGGGCAGATAGGCATCGGCGGCCATGTCGGTGCGGGTGCGGGCGGCCCCGGCGAAGAAGCGGAAGACATCCGCCGCCCGCGGCAGCTCGCCATCGCGCGACGCCGAAAGCGGCTTGCCGCAATTGCGCGCCTCGATCCCGGCAAGGCGGGGGGTGTGGCGGTCGATGGCATCGGCCAGCGCCAGCAGGGCGCGTGCCCGCTCGCCGGGGGTCAGCGCCGCCCAGCCGGGTGCGGCCCGCTCTGCCGCCGCCACCGCCTCGTCGACCTGAACCAGCGAGGCGTCGCGAAGCGTTGCGATGCCGGCACCCGTCGCCGGGTCGATCACCACCCGCCCGGCGCCCTCGCCCGCGACAAGGCGGCCTGCAATCAGCAAGGCGGTGCTGCAATCGCTCTCGATCGGCGTCATGCGGTCACCTCCCCGGCGCGATGGCCCGGCCTCTGGCCCTGGCGGCAGGATTGCAGGAAATGCTCCACCGCCGGCACCCGTTCCAGTCCGCGCCGCCAGACCACACCCACATCCAGCGCCGGCAGCGGATCGGCGATCGCGCGCACCTCCAGCCGATCGCCCTCCAGCGACCAGGGCCGATAGGCGAGATCGGGGGCGATGGCGATGCCGGCGCCGGTGGCGACCATGCTGCGCACCGCCTCGACCGATCCGGTCTCGAACAGCACCCGGGGGCTGAGCCCGGCCTTGCGGAAGATCCTGGTCAGCGCATCGCCGTAATCATCGGCACCCAGAACGATCAGCGGTTCCTGGCAGACATCGAACAGCGTCACCCGGTCGCGCTTCAGGAAACGGTGATTGGGCGGCAGCCACAGCCGGTTCTGCGACCGGGCCAGCACCTCATGCGCCAGCGCGGCCTTCTCCTCGATTTCCGAGACGATCAGGATGGCGACGTCCAGCTCGCCATTGATCAGCAGCTGTTCGATGAACGGCCGCCGGTCTTCCGAGGGCATCACCTCGACCCCTGGAAAGGTGCGCCGGAAGCGCGCCAGCAGATCGGCCAGGAAATAGCCCGCCACCATGGGCGACACACCCAGCCCCAGCCGGCCGGTCAGCTTGCGCCCCGCCGCCGAAAGCGTGCGCCCGGCCGCCGTCAGCGCCTCGATCATCGCATGGGCATGGCGCAGGAACTGGTGCCCTTCATGGGTCAGCGAAACGCCGCGGGGGTGCCGCTGCAGCAGCGGCACCCCCAGCTGGTGTTCGATCGACTTGATGGCCTCGGTCACCGCCGACTGCGACACGCCGACCAGGGCGGCCGCCCCCGTCACCGAACCGGCTTCCGCGGCGGCGACGAAATATCGGATATGACGGAAGGACAGGTCCATGGCGCGATGGTCGCCTTTCCGGCCCGGTTTCCCAGGGTGGTTCTCCCCGGGGTGGCAGGGGTCAGCCGAGCGTCACCCAGACGCTCTTGGTCTGCGTATGGGCAAGGACCGCCTCGAAACATTTGTCGCGGCCGTTGCCGGTCTGTTTCCACCCGCCCCAGGGCTGGGTCATGTCGCCGTTCATGTAGCCGTTGATCCAGACCATGCCGCACTCCACCCCCGCCGCGAAGCGATGGGCCTTGGTGAGATCCCGGGTCCAGAGCCCCGCCGCGAGGCCATAGACCGTGTCGTTGGCGATGCGCAATGCCTCGTCCAGCCCGTCGAAGGGGATCACCGCCCCCACCGGACCGAAGATCTCTTCAGATGCAATCCGCATGCCATTGTCCACGTCCGTGAACAGGGTCGGTGCGACGTAAGCCCCGCCCTCGCCCCCCGGCGGCACCACGCCACCGAAGGCAAGGCGCGCCCCTTCCGCCCGGCCGGCATCGATATAGTCCAGCACCCGGCGCTGATGGCTGCGGGTGACCAGCGGCCCCAGCGTGGTGGCGGGGTCGAGCGGGTCGCCGACCCGGACCGTCGCCCAGGTGCGGGCGGCGAAGGCATCCAGGACATCGGGCAGGATCGCCCGTTCGACCAGGATCCGCGAGCCCGCGCTGCACACCTCCCCCTGATTGCCGTAAATGCCCGCCACCGCCGTATTTACCGCGGTCTCAAGATCGGGCGCATCGGCCATGATCACATGGGGCGACTTGCCGCCGCATTCGGTCGAGACATGCTTGAGGTTGGACCGGCCGGCATATTCCATCATCAGCCCGCCGACCTCGCCCGAGCCGGTGAAGGCGATCTTGTCGACATCCATATGACGGGCGAGCGCCTGGCCGGCCTCTTCGCCGAAGCCCGGCACCACGTTCAGAATGCCGGCCGGGCCGCCGGCCTCGACGAACAGCCGGCCGAGCAGCAGGGCGCTCAGCGGTGACTGTTCCGCAGGCTTCAGCACCACCGCATTGCCTGCGGCAAGGGCAGGCGCGATCTTCCACGCCGCCATCATCAGCGGATAATTCCAGGGCACGATGCAGCCCACCACCCCCAGCGGCTGCCGCAGGATGTAATGGAGCGCCTGTTCTCCCGTTGAAGTGGTAGATCCGGTGATCTTATCCGCGGCTTCGGCCATGAAGCGGAAGCAGGCGAGGCTGCCCGGCACATCGATGGTCAGCATCTCGGCAATCGGTTTGCCCATATCCTGGGCATCCAGCACTGCAAATGCCTCGGCATGCGCCTCGATCAGGTCGGCGAAGCGATAGAGCACCTCCATGCGGGCGCGCGGCGGGATACGCGCCCAGGGCGCGGTGCGGAAGGCCCGCCGGGCCGAGGCGACCGCCCGGTCGATATCGGCGGCACCGCCACGGGCGATTTCGGCCAGAACCGCGTCGGTCGCCGGATTGATCGTGGCGAAGCGGGCACCGCCCCGGGCCTCGACGAATTCGCCATCGATGAACAGGCCGGTATCGGGTTTGAGCCGGCCGGCGAGCGCCGTCCAGTATCCGGCGGTCTTCAGATCAAAGGGCATGCGGACCGCCTCACTTCGCCGAGAGTTCTGTGCAGGTTTCCAGGATCACCGGCCCGTCGAAATGCGGCGAGACCGCGGCAAAGAACACCGCCACCGCGTCCGAGCCGTTATGGCGATCCATGGCCGCGACATCGGTGAAGCGTTCATAGGTCGTGAACCGGCAGGGATTGTCCCGCGACCGGCTGATGAAGAAGTCGACCGTCTCGGGCTCGTTGGCCCGGACATGCGCCGCCACCTTGAGCAGCTCTGCCTCGGCAAGCGCCTCGGCGCCGGGTGTGACGGTGATGATGGCCGTGATGGTGATCATGGTTCTGCGAATGCCTCCCGCGCAGGCCGACAGGCCTCCCCAGACCCGTCCCTCGATCAGCCTGCGGCCGGCGGGGGCGGCATGACCAATTCAAAATCCCGGATTGCGCTATCGGAAAAGCCGAACGCACCGGCCTCGCCTCTGACGGACGGTTCCGGCTGCCATCGGCTTTGCCGATATCAGATGCGGCGCGTTTCCTGTTTTACAGGGCGCATGCGCCTGCGCTCTGCTGGCAGGTGGCCGGAACCCTGTCCGGCCGGCACTGACGGACGACGACGAGGAGATGGCAGACATGGCGCGCATGCAGGCGGCAGTGGTCGAACGGCCGGGCGAGGGCTTGCGGATGATGGAAGTCGCACGCCCGGAACCCGGACCGGGTGAGGTGCTGATCCGCGTGGCGGCCTGCGGTGTCTGCCATTCCGACCTGCACATCGTCGATGGCGACTGGGGCACGCCGCCGAACCTGCCGCTGATCCCCGGTCACGAGGTCACCGGCCATGTCGCGGCGCTTGGGGCGGGCGTATCCGACCTTGCCATCGGCGAGGCGGTGGGCGTGCCCTGGATGGCCCATGCCTGCGGACGCTGCGCCTGGTGCCTGGCCGGCATGGAAACCATCTGCAAGGCCGGCGGCGCCACCGGCTTCAGCCGCGACGGCGGCTATGCCGAGTATATGCTGGCCGAGGCCGCCTTCGTCGCCCGCCTGCCCGCCGATGCCGATCTGGTGGCGATCGCGCCGATCCTCTGCGCCGGCGTCACCACCTGGCGCGGCCTCAGGCGATCGGAAGCGCGGGCGGGGGAGCATGTGGCGATCGTGGGCGCGGGCGGGCTCGGCCATGTCGCGATCCAGTATGCCCGGGCGATGGGGCTGCGCCCCGTGGCGGTCGATGTCTCGCCCGCCCGGCTGGACCATGCGCGCAGGCTTGGTGCCGAAGCCGTGGTCGATGCCGCGGCCGGCGACCCGGTGGCTGCCGTTCAGGCGGCGACCGGCGGCGGCGCCCACGCCGCGATCGTCACCGCCACCGCACCCGCGGCCTTCGAACAGGCCATCGCCATGACCCGCCCCGGCGGTACCACCGTGTTCATCGGCCTGCCTGGGGGCGAAAGGGACGCCATCCGGGTGTCGATCGCCCGGATCTCCAACTGGGAACGTTCCATCCGCGGATCCAACGTCGGCACGCGCCGCGACCTTCAGGAGGCGGTGGATTTCGCCCTCCGCGGCCATGTCCGGGCGGATGTCACCCCCCTGCCTTTCGGCCGCATCGACGAGGCGTTTGCCCGGCTGCGCCGCGGCGAGGTGACCGGCCGGCTGGTGCTGACCATGGGCGGCTGAAGGCGCGCGCAGAGAGGGCTTGCGCATCATATAAGTATCTGCTTATCTATCGGCATGACCGAGACCGATGTGTTCAAAGCCCTTGCCGATCCCACGCGCCGCGCCATCTTCGAGAAGCTGGCCGCGGGGCGGATGAATGCCAGTGCACTCAGGGACGGCATGGCCATCAGCCAGCCGGCGATGTCGCAGCATCTGGCCGTGCTACGTGCTGCCGGGCTGGTGCGGGAAGAACGACAGGGCCGGTTCGTCGATTACGAGGTCGATCCCGACGGTCTGGCCGTGGTGGCGGACTGGCTGGCGAAGTATCGCGCATACTGGCCGGCGCGGATCGATGCCCTGAAGGCGCTGCTGAAGGAGATGGATCAATGACCACCCCCACCTCCACGCCGGGCGCCGACCGCATCGTGCAGGACTATGATCTCGACGCCCCGCCGCAGAAGGTCTGGCGGGCGATCAGCATCCCCGAACTTCGGGCACACTGGCTGCCGGCCGCGGATCTGGCAGCGGTCGAACCGGCCTCGGTCACGCCCGGGCGCGAACTCAGCTACCGCATGCGGGAGCAGGCTCCGCCCTTCACCGAAAGCCTGGTGACTTTCACCATCGCCCCCAACACCACCGGCGGCACCCGGCTTCGGGTCATCCATCGCCGCATGGCCGCAGCCAATGATCGCAGCGGCGCGATGATGCGCGCCGCCTAGACGCGGCACGGCTTTTCCCAAATTCCAATGAGAGCGGAGGTCGCCGATGCGCGGCACGATGCAACTCGTCCCCATGGTCGTGGAACAATCGGCCCGGGGCGAACGGGCCTTTGACATCTATTCCCGGCTGTTGAAGGAACGGATCATCTTCCTGAACGGCCAGGTCGACGACGACGTCGCCGCGCTGGTCTGTGCCCAGCTGCTGTTCCTTGAGGCAGAGGATCCCGGCAAGCCGATCAGCCTGTACATCAACTCGCCCGGCGGCGTGGTCACCAGCGGCCTCGCGATGTACGATACGATGCGTTACATCCGCGCGCCGGTGCATACGCTGTGCATGGGTACCGCCCGTTCCATGGGCTCGTTCCTGCTGATGGCCGGCACCGCGGGCCAGCGCGCGGCGCTGCCCAATGCCAGCATCCTGGTCCACCAGCCCTCGGGCGGATTTCAGGGTCAGGCCTCGGACATTCTGATCCATGCCGAGGAAACGCTCCGGGTCAAACAGCGCCTGATCCGGCTTTATGCCGAGCACTGCCACCGCACGCCCGAAGAGGTGGAACGCACGCTCGACCGCGACCGGTTCATGACCGCGGAAGAGGCGCTGGAATGGGGGCTGATCGACCGGATCCTTGACCGGCGGCCCTGACGGCACGCACGGCACTTGCGGCAGTCGGATTCAGGTCGCATCATGCGCTGGCGTCTCCGCCGCCCGGCGGGGGCAGAACCGCAGGAAAGTCAGGCCCCCACCTTCAGATGCCCACCACCGCCGGCAAGACGGCCGCCCGTCACGACATCGCCGCCGACCCCAACCCGTCGCTCATGGCCGCCCGGCGTGACTGGCACCGGCTTCAGGCCGCGCTGGCGCCCGAGATGCGGGACTGGCTGGCCGGGCTGGTCAGCGCCTCGTCCGACGAGCTGGCGCGGGATTTCTACGACGTGCTGATGGCCGATGCCGAGGCGGCGCCGCTGCTGTCGAACGAAATCGTCCAGACCCGGCTGCGCAGCTCGCTCGCCGGCTGGATCCGAAGCCTGTTTCCGGCGGACCCCGCGCCCGATTTCGAGAACATGGCCATCGTGCAGACGAAGGTGGGCGAGGTTCATGCCCGGGTCCGGGTCCCCCTGCACCTGGTCAGCCGGGGCGCCCGGCTGATCAAGGCCGGCATCGCCGGGCGGATCGCCGGCAGCCGGGTCGGCCGGGACGAGCTGGTCCGGCTGCTGCTGCATGTCGAGACCGTGATCGATATCGCCATCGAGCTGATGGGCACGGTTTTCGTCTCGGGGCTTGCCCATCAAAGCCGCGACGAGGAAGCCTACCGGCTGTTCTTCCTGAGCCAGGATCTGTCGCTGGAGCGCGAAAGCCAGCGCGCCTCGCTGCTGGAATGGAACCAGGCGGTGCTGCTGGCGCTGGCCGGCGGCAGCGGGTCGACCGAGCCCCTGCCCCGGATCGGCCGGTCGGATTTCGGCCTCTGGTTCCATCATCGCGGCGGCATCATGTTCGAGGGCACGCCGGTGCTGGACCGGGTGAACGAGCTGATGCAGCAACTGGACGAGGGCATCCTGCCCGAGACCGATGCGGCGCGTGCGGCCGGCAACGGTTTCGGCCCTGCGCTGGGCCCGATCCAGAATGCCGTGAACGAGATTCGCTTCATCCTGAACGATGCCTTCCAGGCCCTGATCGGCGCCGAGGCCGGCCGCGATGCCCTGACCCGGACGCTCAATCGCCGCTTCCTGCCCGCGATCCTGAAGCGCGAGATCACGCTGGCGATGCGGCGCGACCAGCCCTTCGCCGTGATCATGGTCGATCTGGATCATTTCAAGGCGATCAACGACAGCCACGGCCACAGTGCGGGCGACGCAGCCCTGCGCCAGGCGGCGGAGACCATCCTCGGCACCTGCCGCAGCAGTGATCTGGTCTTCCGCTATGGCGGCGAGGAATTCCTGGTCGTCGCAGTGGAAGCCGGCGAAGCGGCCGCGCGTGCGCTGGCCGAACGGCTGCGCGAAGCCATCGCCCGGACCGAGGTCGTGCTTTCGGGCGACACCCGGATCCGCCTCGGCGCCTCGGTCGGCGTCGCGGTGTTCGACGGCCATCCCGATTACAATCATCTGGTCGAGGCAGCCGACAGCGCCATGTATCAGGCCAAGCGCGCGGGCCGCAACCGCGTGGTCGTCGCCGCCGGCAGCCGATAGCCGCCCTCCCTCATCCCGGTTTCCACCCCTCACCCCCGCCCGGCCCCACGGGGCCACATGTCCCCTCCCGAGGAGCGAGAGATGTATCCGAATACCAGCCTCTTCATCGACGGTACCTGGGCTCCGGGCTCGACGGGCAAGGACGAGGCCGTCCTGAACCCGGCCACCGCCGAGGAGATCGGCCGCGTCGCCCATGCGTCGACCGGCGATCTGGACCGCGCACTCGAGGCTGCCGCCCGGGCGTTCAAGACCTGGCGCAAGGTCTCGCCCTATGACCGGTCCAAGGTGATGCGCAAGGCCGCCGATCTGCTGCGCGAGCGGGCCGACACCATCGCCCGCATCATGACCATGGAACAGGGCAAGCCGCTGGCCGAAGCCAAGGTCGAGACGCTGGCCGCCGCCGACCTCATCGACTGGTTCGCCGAAGAAGGCCGCCGTACCTATGGCCGGGTGATCCCGTCCCGCGCCGTGGGTCATCTCCAGACCGTGACGCGCGAGCCGGTGGGCGTGGTCGCCGCCTTCACCCCCTGGAACTTCCCGATCAACCAGGTGGTCCGCAAGGTTTCGGCGGCGATCGCGACCGGCTGCACCATCATCGTGAAGGGCCCGGAGGAAACCCCGGCAAGCTGCGCCGAGCTGATCCGCGCCTATGCCGATGCCGGTGTGCCGGCGGGCGTGATCAACCTGGTCTACGGCATCCCGGCCGAGGTCTCGTCCTATCTGATCCCGCATCCGGTGATCGCCAAGATCTCGTTCACCGGCTCCACCGCGGTCGGCAAGCATCTGGCGGCGATGGCCGGCCAGCACATGAAGCGCGCGACCATGGAACTGGGCGGCCATGCGCCGGCGATCGTGTTCGGCGATGTCGACGTCTCGAAGGCGGCCAAGGCGCTGGCGGCGCAGAAGTTCCGCAATGCCGGCCAGGTCTGCGTCTCGCCGACCCGCTTCCTGGTGGAAGAGAGCGTCGCCGACCGCTTCGTCGGCGAGTTCACCGAGGCGGTGGCCTCGATCAAGGTCGGTGACGGCCTCGATCCCGACACCCGCATGGGGCCGCTGGCCAATGCGCGCCGCGTGGACGCGATGGAAGCCCTGGTCGCCGACGCCGTCGCCAATGGCGCCACCATCCGCACCGGCGGCGAGCGGATCGGCAACAAGGGCTATTTCTTCCAGCCCACAGTGATGACCGGCGTGCCGCTCGCGGCCCGGATCATGAACGAAGAGCCCTTCGGCCCGGTGGTGCCGGTTTCGACCTTCAGCGGCTATGACGCGCTGATCGCCGAAGCCAACCGCCTGCCCTATGGCCTGGCCGCCTATGCCTACACCTCGTCGTCGAAGACCGCGGCCGCCCTTTCCGCCGATATCGAAAGCGGCATGATCTCGATCAACCAGGGCATGCTGGCCCTGCCCGAAGTGCCCTTCGGCGGCATCAAGGATTCCGGCTACGGCTCGGAAGGCGGCATCGAGGCGATGGAACCCTATCTCATCACCAAGTTCACCGCCCACAACACGACCTTCTGACCGCCCCGGCTTCGGCCGCAGAGACGACGAAAGGGCCGGGATGGCGACATCCCGGCCCTTTCTGCATCGTGATGCCGATGCGCTGTGGTCAGTCCGTGCCGGTCGCCTGCGCAGGCGCGTCCACGGCCGGATCGCGGGCCAGCGCCGCCACCACCGCGCTGGTGGTGTGCTCGATATGCCGGCGGATCACCTCGGTGGCGCGGTCGACATTGCGGTCGAGCGCGGCATCCAGCAGGGCGCGATGTTCCAGATGGATGTCGCGGGTCATCACGGTCTTGGCGCGCGACAGGCGGCGATAGCGTTCATGGTGGCGGAACATCATCGCCCGCATGCGCAGCAGCCAGGTCGAGGCGCAGGCCGAGACCAGCGCCTCATGGAAATCGTGGTTCAGCCGCTCCCATTCCGACATCTGCTCCACACCCTGGCGGTCGGCCAGTTCAACCCGCTCCAGCCGGTGATAGGTGGTGATGACCCGCTCTTCCCAGGCGACATCGCCGGCCGGGATCGACTGGGCCAGGGCATCGGCTTCGAAGATCTTGCGCAGATGGCCGATCTCGCGGGCATCGGTCGCCGACATCGGCGCCACCACGAAACCGCGCTGGCCCTGCATCTGGACCAGATATTCCCCGGACAGCCGGGCCAGCGCCTCGCGCAGCGGCCCGGCGCCGATCTGATAGCGGTCGCGCAGCATCTCGATCTTGAGCTTCAGATCCGGCGGCAGCGCCCCGGTCACGATGTCTTCGCGCATCAGCCGATAGGCGCGTTCGGCCTGGGTCTTGTCTTCAATATCCGGTCGGGCGGGGCTATCCGGGCGGACGGGCGATTGCTTGTCCATGCGGTGTCGGTTTCCCGGCGAGATTGAAATTCCAGGCAGGCTAGTGCGACAGCCCAAAAATATCAATTTCCAAATTGACAGCCTCAAAATATCGATATTTTATGCCGACAGGGAGGAATATCGATGACAAAAACCCTCGAAGAAGCCGGCGCGTCGCAGTCCCCGCTGCACACCGGCACCCGCGGCGTCCCTGGTCCGGTCGCCTGCCTGCAGACACTCAGCAACCGCATCGCCGGGATAGAGACCTGGGCGGCGGGGCTGACGGTGTTCGGCATCTTCTGCCTGCTGCTCGGCAACGTCGTCTCGCGCAGCCTGGGCAATCCGCTGATCTGGACCGACGAACTGGCCGTGTTCCTGATGGCCTGGGCGGCCTTCATCGGCGCCTCGCTCGGCCTCGCCCGGCGCCAGCATATCGCGATCACCCTGCTGCCCGATGCCCTCGGCCCCAGGGCGCAACGGCAGCTGGCCATCCTGGTCGATGTGGCCCTGCTGGTCTTCCTGGTCGTGCTCTCGGTGCAGATCTGGCGCTGGTTCGATCCGGTCGGCGTGCTTCAGGCCCCGTCGATCGAGGCGTTCACCTCTTCGACCTTCAACTTCATCTATCAGGAGCCGACGGTGACGCTTGGCATGCACAAGGTCTGGTTCTGGCTGGTGATGCCGCTGTTCTGCATCACCGCCACCATCCACGTGCTGGCCGCACTTGCCGGCCGCCTGACCGGCGTGGCGGAGACGGCGGCATGATCGCGGGCGTCTCTTTCCTCGCCATGCTGGCGGTCGGCATGCCGATCGCCTTCGCGCTCGCCGCCCTCGGCCTGATCTACATCTTCGCCACCGGCAATCTGATCCTGCTCCAGTCCTATGGTCAGCAGATGTTCGGCGGGCTGGAGAATTACGGCCTGCTGGCCCTGCCGCTGTTCATCCTGCTCGGCGAGTTCATGAATGCCGGCGGCATCGGCCGGCGGCTGATGGCGCTGGCGCTGGCCATGCTGGGCTCGATCCGCGGCGGGCTCGCCTATGTCAACCTGGTCGCCAATATGATGATGGCGGCGATCCTGGGCTCGACGGTGGCGCAGATCACCATCATGTCGCGGCTGGCGGTGCCCGAGATGGAAAAGGCCGGCTATCCGCGCGACGTGTCGGTGGCGATCACCGCCGCCGGCGGTCTGCTGGCGCCGATCATCCCGCCCTCGATGCTGTTCATCATCTTCGGCGTGATCGCCCAGATCCCGATCGGCGACCTGTTCATCTCGGGCATTGTGCCGGGCCTGCTGATCTTCTTCGCCTTCATCGGCGTGATCATGTGGCTGGGCCGCCGCCATGGCTTTCCGGCCACCGAGGCGATGCCGATGCGCGCCCGTGTCCGGGCGGTGCTCGATGCCCTGCCGGCCGCGGCCATCCCGGTGATCATCGTCGGCTCGATCCTGGGCGGCCTTGCCACCCCCACCGAATCGGCCGCGATCGCCAGTCTCGCCGCGGTGCTGATCGGCCTGTTCGTCTATCGCGAGATGACGCTGGCCGACATCCTCCCCGCCTTCCTGAATGCCGCGCGCGGCTCGGCGACCGTGCTGTTCCTGATTGCGGCCGCCCAGGTGTTCAGCTGGGTCATCACCTTCGAAAACCTGCCGGCCCTGGTCGCCGAGGCCATGCAGGCGATGACCGCCTCGCCGATCGTCTTCCTGCTGCTGCTGAACGTGCTGCTGCTGGTGCTGGGCATGATCAGCGACCCGATCCCGGCCATCATCCTGATCGTCCCGGTCTTCCTGCCGGTCGCGACCGGCGTCTACGGCATCGATCCCTTCCATTTCGGCGTGGTGCTCTGCCTGAACCTGACGCTGGGTCTGCTGACACCGCCGGTCGGCACAGGGCTGTTCGTCGCGTCGCTGATGGGCAAGGTGAAGGCCGAACGTCTGGCCGTGCTGCTGGTGCCCTTCTTCCTGGCGGTGCTGTCGGTCCTGCTGCTGCTGGTCGTCTTCCCCGTTCTTTCCACCGGCCTCAAGGATCTGCTCTGATGGCGCGCATCTGGATCCTGGGCGGCGGGCTGATCGGCTGCGGCTGGGCCGCGGCCTTCGCCGGCGCCGGCCATGAGGTGACGGTGATCGACCCCGATCCGGCGGTGGCCGATCGCATCGCCACCGTCCAGGCGCAGGCATTGCCGGTGCTGCAGGGCCTGGGCACCCTCAATCCCCTGGCGACCACGCCCCGCCATGTCGTGAGCGCGGCCGAGGCCGGCCCGCCGCCGGTGCTGGTGCAGGAGAACCTGCCGGAACGGCTCGATCTGAAGCGCCGGGCGCTGGCGGCACTGGAACCGCATCTGGCCCCGGACACCATCATCGCGTCGTCCTCGTCGGGTCTCTCGCCCGACGACATGGCCGAAGGGCTGGCCCGGCCCGAGCGGCTGCTGATCGCCCACCCTTGCAACCCGCCTTATCTGATGCCGGTGGTGGAATTGTCGGGCGGTGCCCTGACCGCACCCGAGGTGGTCGTCCGCACCGCCGATCTCTTCCGTGCCATGGGCAAGACGGTGCTGACCCTCACCCGGCCGGTGCCGGGCCATCTGGTCAACCGCCTTCAGGCCGCGCTCTGGCGCGAGGCGGTGCATCTGGCAAGCGAGGGCATCGCCAGCCTGGCCGATATCGAGCAGGCGGTGATCCAGGGTCTGGCACCGCGCTGGTGCATCGTCGGCCCCTCCACCGTCTTCCATCTGGCGGGTGCCGAGGGCGGCATCGGGCGCTTCGTCGATGCGCTCGGCCCCGAATTCGAGCGCTGGTGGGCAACGCTGGGCGATCCCAGGCTGGACGCCGCCACCCGCGCCCGCCTCGTCTCCGGCATGGCCGCGGCGGATCCGCGACCGGTCGCGGAAATCGCCGCCGGCCGCGATGCCGGCCTGACCGAACTCATGGTCTTCCTCTCCAAGAAGGAAGCCACCCCCCATAACGAGACCCCGAGAGGAAACCAGGGATGAAAGCAGCACGCATCCTGACCGCCGCAGCCGCATTGATGGTCGGCCTGATCGGCGCCGAGGCCCAGGCCGAACAGTACCGGCTGGGCCTGATCACCCCGCCGCCGCATCAGTGGTCGAAAAGCGCGGTGACGGTCGCAGACCGTATCAAAGAAGCCACCAACGGCCGGGTCGAGATTCTGGTCTTCCCCTCGGGCCAGCTTGGCAACGAGGCGCAGATGCTCCAGCAACTGCAGACCGGCGCGCTCGACTTCGCCTTCCTGACCCTGGGTGAATTCGCCAACCGCGATGCCGATTACGGTGTCTTCCTTGCCCCCTATATCGTCAAGGATGCCGCCGGCGCGCGGCAGATCCTGAAGGGCGGCGTGGCGCAGAAACTGCTGGGCGGGGTGTCCAAATTCGCGCTCAAGGGCTTCGGCTGGGGCATGGCCGGCATGCGCCAGATCGTGATGCGCGGCCCCGTGGCCTCGGTTGCGGATCTGTCGGGCAAGAAGGTCCGCACCGTGCCCTTCGCCCAGGAGCTGGATTTCTGGACCCGGCTGGGTGCGGCCCCCACCCCCATGCCGCTGCCGGCACTGTATGACGCCTTCGCCAACGGCCAGGTCGACGGCATGCAGATCGATTTCGAGGGCAGCTGGAACTCGAAGTATTACGAGCATGCCGGCGCGATCGTGGCCTCGAACCACATGATGTTCCCGATGATCGCAGTGGGTTCGGGCCGCAAGTGGCAGACCGTGCCCAAGGAAGATCAGGCGGTGATCGAAAAGATCATGGCCGAGGAACTGGACGGCATCGTCGGTGCCTATGCCGAGATCGACGCCACCTATCTCGACAAGCTGAAGACCACCAGCGTGCCGGTGGTGAACGCCGACCGCGCCTTCTTCGGCGGCGCCGTCGACCTCTGGTACCAGTCCTGGCGGGAGAAGACCCCGCTGCTGAAGGAGCTGGAGAAGGAAGCCGCGGGTCTCTGATCCGCTCGGGCCTGCTTCCCCACTGCCACGGCCGCCGCCCCCTCCTCCCCGGGGGCGGCCGGCCAGGAGGACGATCGAGATGACCGATATCTACCGGGATCTGCGCTATCTGCGTGTGCCCGTCGAGGATCTGGATGGTGCGGCGGCCTTCGCCACCGGCATTTTCGGCCTGCAGGCGGGCGATCACGACGATGCCAATCGCCGCTTCCGTTCAGACGCGCGCAATTACGCGATCTGCTACACGGCCGAGGCCGGCCCCGCCGCGGTGGCGCTGACCGTGGCCCATGCCCGCGAACTGGACGAGGCCGAGGCACGGCTTGCCGCCGCCTGTCCCGGCCTGCCCCGCCAGCGGCTGGATGCGGCGGCCTGCGCCGCGCGGCAGATCAAGGCCGGGCTGTCGGTGCTGGCGCCCAATGGTGTCGCGGTCGAGATCGTCTGGCGCCCGCTCACCTCGGGCTGGCGCTATCACGGCGCGCGCGATGCCGGCATCACCGGCCTGCAATCGGTTCAGCTCGCCTGCACCGATATGGCGGCGAACGAGGATTTCTGGACCCGGGGCATCGGTGCCGGGGTCTCGGACTGGGCGGGCGATGCCGTCTTCCTGCGCATCGACGACGCCCATCACCGCATCGCCCTCTACCCGTCGGATCGCGACGGCCTGCTGGGTGCGGTGTGGGAGGTGGACGGCATCAATGCGGTGATGCAGGGCTGGTATCTGTTCCAGGCCCGCCAGGTGCCGGTGGTCCACGGGCCGGGCCGTCAGCCCACTTCGGGCGCCATGTTCGTCACCGCCCGCGGCCCCGGCGGCCTGCTCCATTCCTATGCCCATGGCATGGAACGGGGTGAGGCGGTAACCGGCCGCGGCCCCCGCCAGTTCGCCGATGCCGCCCTGTCGCATTGCGCCTGGGGGTCACCCTGCACGGCCCCCGAATTTCTTGGAAAGGACGAATTCCTGGGGAGGGATGAGAGGTGATCGGTCTCAAGGACGTCGTCTATTGCCGTCTCGGCACCCGCGATCTGGCCGGTGCCGAATGGTTCGCGGTCAACATTCTGGGGCTTGAGGTGGCCGAGCGCCGCAAGGGCGCGATCTACTTCAAGTCCGACTCCCGCGCCCACACGCTGTGCTATGTCGAGGGCGGCCGCGAGCAGGAGGCGACGGCCTTCGAGATCGCGACCTCCGCCGATCTGCAGAAAGCGGGGGCGGTGCTGGAGGATCTGGGCCATGCCGTCCATTACGGCACCCCGGCCGAATGCGATGCCCGCCATGTCCGCGAATTCATCCGCTTCGACGACCCGAGCGGCAACCATATCGAATTCGTGGTCCGGCCGGAAACCACGGCGCAGCGCTATCACGGCAGCCGCGATGCCGGCATCACCGGCTTTTCCCATGTCGGGCTCTGCTCCACCGACCCCGCCCGCGACGAGCTGTTCTGGACCGATGTCTGCAAGGCGCGGGTGTCGGACCGGATCGGCGATGCGCCGCTGATGCGCTTCGGCACCATCCATCATTCGGTGGCGCTGTTCCCCTTCCACCAGCCGGGCATCCAGCACGTCAACCATCAGGTGGCGAGCACCGACGACATCCAGCGCTCGCTGGCGCATCTGCGCCGCAACCAGGTGACGGTGACCTTCGGCCCCGGCCGGCACCCGACCTCTTCGGCGCAGTTCCTGTATTTTGCCGGCCCCGACGGCATGACCTTCGAATATTCGACCGGGGTCTGCGAAATCCACGACGAGCCGCTGTGGCGGGACCGCCAGTTCCATTTCGCGCCCAAGGGCTTCTGCCAGTGGGGTTCGGCACCGAACATCGCCGCCTTCAAGGACTGACATCATGACCGATCGTCTTGCCGCCACCGTCCGGGTCGCCGCCCGCGCACTCGGACGGGCCGGGCTGGTGCATGCCTATGGCCACTGTTCGGCGCGGATCGATGCCAACACCTTCCTGGTCTGCCCCTCGCGACCGATGGGGCTGGTCCGCCCGGGCGAGGCCTGCACCGTGGTGCCGGTGGATGGCCCGCTGCCGGCGGGGGTGCTGGGCGAAGTGCGGCTGCATCAGCGCATCTATGCAAAGCGGCCCGAGGCGCAGGGCGTGGTGCGTTTCATGTCGCCCAACATGATGGCTCTGGCCGCTCTCGGCCGGGTGCCGCGCATGCGCCACGGTTTCGGCACCTATTTCGCCCCCGGCGTCGGGCTCTGGAACGATGTCCAGCTGGTCCGCGACGACGAAAAGGCGGCGGGCGTGATCGAGGCGATGGGCGAGAGCGCGGGCGTGCTGATGCGCGGCAACGGCGCGGTCGTCGCCGGCGCCAGCCTGGAAGAGGCCGTGGGCCTTGCCTGGTATCTGGAAGACGTCTGCCGGATCGAGCTTGCCGCCCTCTCCACCGGCCTTGGCGACACGGCGCCGGTGATCGACCCCGAGGCCGCCGCCGCCCGCGCCACCCGCGCCGGCCTGATCTTCGAACGCATGTGGGACTATCTGACCGACGGCGATCCCGAGCGCGACATCGCCACGCCGCCGGCCGACCGAAAGGAATGACCGACTTGACCCGTTTCCTGAACTTCATCGACGGCGAATTCGTCGCGGGCAGCGGCGAGGCCTTCGCCAATCATTTTCCGACCACGGGTGAAGTCATCGGCGAGGTCTCCGCGGCCGGCCGGGCAGAGGTCGATGCGGCGGTGGGCGCCGCAAAGGCGGCGCTGAAAGGCCCCTGGGGCCGGATGTCGATCCCCGAACGGGTGGCCCTGCTGCGCAAGCTGGCCGACGGCATCAACGCCCGCTTCGACGAGTTCCTGGCGGCCGAGATCCGCGACACCGGCAAGCCGCGCTCGATCGCCTCGCATATCGACATCCCGCGCGGCGCCGCCAATTTCAACGTCTTCGCCGACCAGATCCTGACCGCCTCCACCGAAACCTTCGAGATGGCGACCCCCGACGGGGCCGGCGCGCTCAACTATGCACTCCGCCTGCCGCGCGGCGTGATCGCGGTGGTCTGCCCCTGGAACCTGCCGCTGCTGCTGATGACCTGGAAGGTCGCCCCGGCGCTCGCCTGCGGCAATACCGTGGTCGTGAAGCCCTCGGAAGAAACCCCCGCCACGGCCACCCTGCTGGGCGAGGTGATGAATGCGGTCGGCATCCCGCGCGGCGTCTACAACGTCGTCCACGGCATGGGGCCGGGTGCGGCGGGTGAATTCCTGACCACCCACCCGGACGTCAACGGCATCACCTTTACCGGCGAGACCCGCACGGGCGAGGCGATCATGCGCGCGGCGGCCGGCGGCATCCGCCCGGTCTCGCTCGAACTCGGCGGCAAGAATGCCGGCATCGTCTTCGACGACGCCGATCTGGAGGCGACGCTGGAAGGGCTGGGCCGCGCCTGCTTCGCCAATACCGGCCAGGTGTGCCTGGGGACCGAGCGGCTTTATGTCCAGCGCGGCATCTTCGACCGCTTCGTCGAGGGGCTGGCGGCCAAGGCGCGCAGCTACCGCTTCGGCGACCCCTTCGACCCCGCCACCACCATGGGCCCGGTGATCAGCGCCGAACATCGCGCCAAGGTGCTGTCCTATTACGACAAGGCGCGGGCGGCCGGCGCGACGCTCGTCGCCGGCGGCGGCACGCCGGATGTCGCGGGCTATGCCGGCGGCTACTGGGTGGAGCCCACCGTCTGGACCGGCCTGCCCCAGGATGCGGCCGTGGTGCGCGACGAGATCTTCGGCCCCTGCACCCATGTGACGCCCTTCGACACCGAAGACGAGGCGCTCGCGCTCGCCAACGACACCCCTTACGGCCTCGCCACCTCGATCTGGACCACCAATCTGGGGCGTGCCCATCGCGCCGCCAAGGGGATCGAGGTCGGCATCGCCTGGGTGAACTGCTGGTTCCTGCGCGATCTGCGCACGCCCTTCGGCGGTTCCAAGGCCTCGGGCATCGGCCGCGAGGGCGGCATCCATTCGATGGAGTTCTATACCGAACTCCGCAACGTCTGCATCAAGCTCTGAGAGAGGGATCGGGTTTCCCATGCTGACCGAAGAACAGCGCGCACGCTGCGTCGAAAGCCTGCTTGAAAGCCACCGCACCAAGGTGCAGGGCCAGCGCCCGTCCGAGATGTTCCCCGAGATCGAGATCGCCGACAGCTATGCGATTTCCTCGGCCGTGGCCGCCGCGAAGGTGAAGGCCGGGGCGAAGATCATCGGCCACAAGATCGGCCTCACCTCCAAGGCCATGCAGGCGGCATCGAAGATCGACGAGCCGGATTACGGCTACATGTTCGACGATCTGGTGCTCGCCGACGGCGCCAAGGTGCGGTTCGAGGATTTCTGCGTGCCCCGCGTCGAGCCGGAGCTGACCTTCATCCTGAAGGAGCCGCTGAAGGGCCCGAATGTCGGCCTGGTCGACGTGCTGCGCGCCACCGAATGGGTCGTGCCCTCGATCGAGATCATTGACGCCCGGGTGACCGAACCGCGCCGGATCTTCGACACGGTTGCCGATAACGGTGCTGCCGCCGGCCTGGTGCTGGGCGGCCGGCCGGTGCGGCCGACCGATGTCGACCTGCGCTGGGTGGGGGCCATCTTCTACCGCAATTCCGAGATCGAGGAGACGGGGCTCGCGGCCGGCGTGCTCGGCCATCCGGCGATGGCGGTGGCCTGGCTCGCCAACAAGCTCGCCCCCTTCGACGTGACGCTGGAGCCCGGCCATATGCTGCTGTCGGGCAGCTTCACCCGGCCGGTCTGGGCGAAGAAGGGCGACACGCTGCATGCCGATTTCGGCCCGCTCGGCGCCGTCGCCGTGCAGTTCGTCTGAGGTGCGGCGATGAAGGCCCCGCGCAACGATTTCAAGCGCCGGCTCACCGCCGGCGAGACCCTGAACGGCTTCTGGTTGTCGCTGGCAAGCCCCGTCGCCTCGGAAGCCCTGTCGCTCGCCGGCTTCGACTGGCTGCTCTTCGACGGCGAGCATTCACCGGTGGACGTGGCCGGCGTGCAGCCGCTGCTGCAGGCGGCCGCCACCGGCACCGCCTCGGCCGTGGTCCGGCCGGCCTGGAACGACAAGGTGCTGATCAAGCGCCTGCTCGACATCGGCGCCCAGACCCTGCTGGTACCCTTCGTCCAGTCGGCGGAGGAAGCCGCCGCCGCCGTGCTGGCCTCGCGCTATCCGCCCCATGGCGTGCGCGGCGTCGCCGGTGCCACCCGCGCCAGCCGCTACGGCCAGACCGAGGATTATTTCGCGGTCGCCAATCAGGAGATCTGCGTCCTGGTTCAGGTGGAAACCGGCGAGGCGCTGGGCCGGCTGGAAGAGATCGCGGCGGTCGACGGTGTCGACGGCGTGTTCATCGGCCCGTCCGACCTCGCCGCCTCGATGGGCCATCTGGGCAGGCCCGGCCATCCCGAGGTGCAGGCGGCGCTGAAGGACGCCGCTGCCCGCATCGCCGCCACCGGCAAGGCCCCCGGCATCCTGGCCACCAGCGCCGCCGATGCCCGGCGCTATGTCGACTGGGGCTATCGCTTCGTCGCCGCCGGGGTCGATATCGGCGTGCTGATGGCCGGTGCGAAGGCCATGCTGGCCGAGGTCCGCGGCAGCTGACATCCGACGCGATCGGAACGAGGCGCGGGGGAGGATGGCATGGCCATTCTCCCCCGTTTCCCATTCTCCCCCGTTTCCCATTCTCCCCCCTTTTCGGTCACATTCAGCCGCCCGCCGCCCACTGGTCGAGCAGGCTGATCCAGAGCGCCTTGGCGCGGAGCTGATAGGCGATCATGCCCGCGGTCAGCCGCCGCCGGGTTTCGCCCGGGCGAAGCGCATCGGGCAGCAGCGGATCGCGCACCAGGTTGCGGATCACCGTGCGGCCGATGGCGAGCGAGTCCGCCGCAACCGGTTCGGGTGACGCCTCCCCCCGCTCCACCGCATCCTGCGCCGCATTGCCAAGCACCAGCAGCCGGTCGAGATCCGCCTCCACCCGATCCATGGAGGCGCCATCCCAGAGGGCGCGGGCGCGCGCCTCGTCGTCGGGCGCCAGATCATCCAGGCGGAACACGGTTGCCGGGGGGGCCAGACCCAGCTGCATCAGATCATCCCGCAGCGCCGCGGTCCCGCCCGCCAGGTTGTCGGGCCGGATCCACACCCCCTGGGTCAGCTGCCGGAAGCCGCGCAGCCTGAGCGCGCGATCATGGCGGCGCAGCTGCGGCCGGTCGGTCCGGTCGATCGCCGCATCGGCGACGCCGATCCAGGCACCGGACCAGGCGACCAGACGCCCTTCCCGCCGCCGCCAGCCTTCAACCTCGCGCACCAGCGCGCCGGCCGCGGCCAGCGCATGAACACCGCGGGCGGGCGAGGTGATCACCCCATCCGCCTTCAGCCGGCTGAGCGCCACCCGCACCGTCTGATCGGTATAGCCGAACAGATTGCCGGCCCGGACCAGCGCCTTCAGCGGCAGTTCATGGGCGTCATGTGTCGTCAGAAGATCCAGAACCATCTCCCGTGCGTTGGGCGGGGTTGGATTCGTGACCGTTTCGGTGGAAACTGGAGCGTCGGCTTGCGATGTTTCGTCGATCGTCATTAAATACCATGAACTGAAGCAAACGGTTTGATCCGACGGAGGCGCCCGATGAGCACAGATGATACCACGTCCGAACGCCAGGCGGTCAGAGTCGACACCACCGCCGGGATTTCAACCATCATCCTGGATCGCCCCGAACGGCGCAATGCGGTGGACCGTCCCACGGCCGAGGCGCTGCGCGCCGCCTTCGCCGCCGCCGATGCTGATCCGGAGGTGCGGGTGATCGTGCTCTGGGGGGATGGTGGCACCTTCTGTGCCGGTGCCGATCTGCGCGCCCTGGGTGATCCTGAGCTGCGTAACGAGGTGGAGCCGACCGGCACCGGCCCCGGGCCGATGGGGCCCAGCCGGATGGTGATCGACAAGCCGGTCATCGCCGCGGTTGCCGGCCATGCCGTGGCCGGCGGGCTGGAACTGGCCCTGATGTGCGACCTGCGGATTGCGGAAGAGGATGCGGTGTTCGGCGTGTTCTGCCGCCGCTGGGGCGTGCCTCTGATCGATGGCGGTACGGTACGTCTGCCGCGGATCGTGGGCCATGGCCGGGCCATGGACATGATCCTGACCGGCCGCCCGGTCAATGCGGCAGAGGCGCTGGCGATCGGCCTCGCCAACCGTGTGGTGCCGAAGGGAGAGTCCCGCGCCGCGGCAGAGGCGCTCGCCCGCCAGATTGCCGCCTTCCCGCAGGCCTGCATGCGCGCCGACCGGCGATCGGCGATCGGCCAATGGGATCTGCCGATGGCCGAGGCCTTGGCGCGCGAAGGCGCCGGCGGCTATCCGATCGTGTTCGAGGAAGCCATCGCCGGGGCCGGCCGTTTCGCCGCCGGGGCCGGGCGCCATGGCAGTTTCGAGGACTGACGGAAGAACCCCGGACCTCACCGGGGCAGAACCATGCAACCATGCCGGCCGCGCCCAAGCCCGCGGCCCCGTGACAGGGAGACCAGACGTCCGATGTCCGCCACCACCTGTGGACCTCTCTACCGCGACCTGATCGACCAGGGTGCGCGCTGGCACGGCCCGCGCACCGCCATCGAGTTCGAAGGCCGGAGCCTGACCTTCACCGAGGTCGACCAGCTCTCCGCCCGGCTCGCCAATGCCTTCCATGCCGCAGGGCTCGGGCACCGCACCCGCGTGGCCCTGCTGCTCGACAACGGGCTGATGAGCGTGCCGGTCGATTTCGCCTGCGTGCGCGCCGGCATCGACCGCGTGCCGCTGAATTCCAGGCTGTCGCTGCGCGAACACGCCCATATGCTGCGCGAAACCCGGGTCGGCGCCCTGGTCTACGGGCCGGAACTCGCGGGGCGGGCGGCAGAGCTTGCCGCCGAGCTGCCCGATCTCACCCTGCTCGGCCTTGGCACGACCGAGGGCGGTGGCAGCGACATCGTGGCGGCGGCGGCCGACCAGCCCACCACCCCGCCCGCGATCCGGGTTGAAGCCGACGACGTGGTGCTGACCCTCTTCACCTCGGGCACCACCGGCACGCTCAAGGCCGCCCAGCACACCCAGGCCTCCTATGCCGCGATCTGCCGCAATGTGCTGCTGAACCTGCTGCCGGCCGGGCCCGACGACGCCATGCTCCATGCCGCCTCGCTGATCCATGCGAGCGGCGTGTTCGTTCTGCCCTTCTGGCTGCGCGGCGGCCGCACGGTGATCATGCGCGGCTTCGAGCCCGACGCCTATCTGGCCCGGATCGTCGAGGACGGCATCACCGCGATCAACATGGTGCCGACCATGCTGGGCATGCTGCTCGACCGGCCGGGGGCGGCCGCCGTGGCGGACAGCCGGCTGAAAACGATCATCTACGGCGCCTCGCCCATGCCGCGGCCGGTGATCGAGCGGGCGATGGCGATGTGGGGGCAGCACCGCTTCTGGCAGTATTACGGCCAGACCGAATGCCCGCTGACCATCTCGGTGCTGCGCCCCGAAGACCATGTGCCGGAGCTGCTGGGCGCCGCCGGCCGGCCGGCGCTGGATGTAGAACTCCGCATCGTCGATGCCGCCGGCCAGGACGTGCCGGCAGGTGAACCCGGCGAGATCGCGGTCCGCGCGCCCCAGCGGATGAAGGGCTATCTGGACGCGCCGGCGCTCAACGCCGAAACCCTGCTGCCCGAGGGCTGGATGCGCACCCGCGATATCGGCCGGATCTGCGACCGCGGCTATCTGCACCTTCTGGACCGAACCTCGGACATGATCGTCACCGGCGGCTACAACGTCTATCCGCGCGAGGTGGAAGACGTGCTGGCAGCCCATCCGGCCGTCGCCGAATGCGCGGTGATCGGCCTCAGCGATCCGCAATGGGTTGAGGCGGTGACCGCGGTGGTGGCGCTCCGCCCCGACCACCGCGCCCGCGCCGCGGCCGATCCTGACGCCTTTACCGAGGAACTCCGCAGCTTCGCGGGCGAGCGCCTCGCCGGCTATAAGAAGCCGCGCCGGGTGATCGTGGTGGATGCGATCCCCAAAACCGCGGTCGGCAAGCTGAACCGCAAGGCTCTGCGCGACACGCATCGGGCGGGCTGACGCAGGCGCCCGCGCCATCGATCATCGGGCCGGCTGCGATCCGTCGCAGCCGGCCCGATCTCGTTCGGGGGACCGATGCCGCCCGGAGGTCACATCACTTCCGCCCGGTCTCGATCCCCAGCCGTTCGATTATCCGGCCGGTGTCGCGCAGATGGGCGGTCAGCAGCTCCACCGCGGTCGGGGCGTCGCGGGCGATGGCGGCGTCCATGATCGCCTTGTGCTCGGCCTCGATGTCGCGGCCAGCTGCGCCCCCGCTACCGACCCCACCCTCGTCATCCGGGGCGGCGCCGGCGCGCATCAGGGCCGGGCGGCGGTAGCGCTCGGTCTGGACATAGAGCATTTCCGACAGCTCCCGCGTCCAGCGCGAGGGGCAGGCGGCGATCAGGGCGCGGTGAAAGGCCTGGTGGCGGCGCTCGATCTCTTCGATCGCCGGCTCGCTCGGCCAGTCGCCGGCGGCGCGCAGCCGCTTGCTGCAATGGCTGAGGGCGTGGAAGGCCTGGACGATGCCGATTTCCCAGTCGTCGCCGCCGCGGGCGATCGCCGCGGTCAGGGCCTCGCGCTCGATCATGATGCGGGTTTCGATCGTGTCCCACATCTCGTCGACCGACATTTCGGCGACGCGGAAGCCGCGGAGCGCATAGGCCGTCACCAGCCGTTCGCTCTGCAACCGCGCCAGCGCCTCGCGCAGCGGCGAGAAACTCAGCCCGTAGGTCTCCTTCAGATACTCGAACCGCATCGGCTGGCCCGGCGCCAGCCGGCCCGCGACGATGTCGCGGCGGATGGCACGATAGGCCTGTTCGGCCAGCGTCTGGGCGGGCTCGGCATCGGCGTCGGCACGGATGGCGGCGGTGTCGGCCATGGCGGCTCCGGGGGTGGCGGGTCTGGATCAGGGCTTCGGCCCGTCTGAGCGGGGCATTCGCCCATGGGATATGAACCCGGCGCGCGATCTTGTCCAGACCGCTTTCGCAGGGCCTGTTCATCCTCGCCAATTTGCATGATCGACGCAAGCTTTCAGGATTTTCGACAATCCGTTTGACTTTCTACGGACCGGGTCCTAGCGTTTGAACAGGACGCAGGCCGGGGCATGAGGTTTCATCGGAACCGCGCGCCCCCCAAGGCCGCAGGAAGCCGGCGCGGGAGAGACGCCGGCATCGAACAGACGGGGAAAATCCGGTCCGCAGGGAGAACCGATCGATGCGGGAAGACATTCCCGGCCGGGCAAATGTCGCCGACACGCCCGAACTTGCCGCCTATTACGACGAGCTGGCCGCCCGCGAGATGGGTGCGCTGTGGACGGTCGCCAACGAGATCGAGCCCTGGTTCCCGAAGCCGAAATCGGTGCCGGTGATCTGGCGCTGGCAGGATGTGCGGCCCTTCGTCGACCGTGCGCCCGGCCTGGTGCGGCCTGAAGACGCCGGCCGGCGGGTGGTGATGCTGGTCAATCCGGGCCGGCGCGACATCTCGGCCGCGGTGGGCCTGCTCTATACCGGCGTGCAGGTGATGGACCCGGGCGAATGCGCCAGTGCCCATCGCCACATGGCGAGCGCGCTGCGCTTCATCATGGAAGGCTCCGGCGCCTATACCATCGTCGAGGGGGAGCGGATGACCCTCGGCGCCCGGGATTTCGTCCTCACCCCCAACGGCACCTGGCATGAGCACGGCGTGGCCGAGGGCGGCACCCGCAGCATCTGGCAGGACGGGCTCGACATCCCGCTGATGAACGCGCTCGACGCCAATTTCTACGCGGTCCATCCCGATCTGCACCAGGGTGAAACCAGGCCGGTCGACGGCTCCGCGGCGCTCTGGTCGGGCGGCATCATCCAGCCGACGGAGCTGCGGAAGAACTGGCAGAAACCCTGGTCGCCGGTGCTGAAATACGCCTTCGAGCCGGCCTTCGAGGCGCTGACCCGCGCCGCGAAGGTTCATGAGGGCTCCCCCTTCGACGGGGTGATCATGGAATATGTGAACCCGCTGACCGGCGGGCCGGTGATGCCGACCATCGGGGCCAGCCTGCAGCTGCTCCGCCCCGGTCAGCATACCCGTGCCCACCGCCATACCGGATCGATCGTCTATCAGGTGGCCAGGGGCCGCGGCTTCTCGGTGATCGACGGCAAGCGCTACGACTGGTCGGAGAAGGACATCTTCGTGGTGCCCTCGTGGTCGCTGCACGAGCACGGCAATGCGTCGGAGAGCGAGGAGGCCTGCCTGTTCTCGTTCAACGATCTGCCGGTGATGCGCGCGCTCGGCATCTATCACGAAGAGGCCTATACCGGCACATCCGACGGCCGCCAGGCGATCATCGCCGGCTGAGGCGCTCCCCAGACGAACATCCTCTTCCCCCCACCGGTCGCCCGCCCCCGCGCGGCCGGTCGCGGGAGGGCGCGTGCCCGCTCTCCCGCCCTCTCCCTTCCGCAACATCCCCCCCACATCGACGTCTTTTCGAGGACCTGATGAAGCTCGTCACCTTTGACCGGGACGGTACGGCGCGGCTCGGTGCCGTGGCCGGCGACCTGATCGTCGACCTCTGTGCGCTGGCAGCCGCCGCAGGCGAAACCTGCCCCCCAACCATGCTCGCCCTGATCGAGGCCGGCCCCGAGGCGCTGGACGGCGTGAAGCGGCTGATGGCCGCCCATGACGGCGCCTGGCCGGCCGGCACCACGGCCAGGCTGGCGGATACCCGCCTGCTCGCCCCCATCCAGCGCCTGCCCAAGGGCGTGATCGGCGTCGGCCTCAACTACTCCGAGCATGTCGAGGAGAGCAGCCGGACGATGGACACCGATCGCGACATGCCCTCGCATCCGGTGATCTTCTTCAAGCCGCCGACCGCCGTGATCGGGCCTGAGGACAGCATCGTCCACAACCAGGCCCAGACCTCGCAGCTCGACTGGGAAAGCGAGCTGGGTGTGGTGATCGGCCGCCGCTGCCGCGACGTGGCGCCCGGCGACGCGCTGGGCCAGGTCTTCGGCTATACCTGCGTCAACGACATCTCGGCGCGCGACCTGCGCCATGGCGGCCAGTGGTGCTTCGCCAAGGGCCAGGACACCTTCGCGCCGATGGGCCCCTGGATCGTCACCGCCGACGAGATCGAGGATCCGCATGCCCTGCGCATCGGCCTGCGCGTCAACGGCGTCACCAAGCAGGACGGCAACACCCGCCAGATGATCTTCCGGGTGCCGGCGCTGATCGCGCATCTCTCCTCTGGCATCACGCTGGAACCCGGCGATGTGATCGCCACCGGCTCGCCGGCCGGCGTCGGCATTTCCTATGTGCCGCCGCAATTCCTGAAGCCGGGTGACGTGGTCGAAGTCGATATCGAGAAGATCGGCGTCCTGCGCAATCAAGTCATCGCCGGCTGAGCGTTTGGTTTGCCCTCGCCGGGCGAGCGCTGCACGCGCCGCCTGTCGCCTTCCCCTCCCCGCACCCGGTGCAGGGCCGGCCGCGCGAACGAGCCGGCCCGCGCCATCCGTCTCAAGCCATGACAGGAGGCCAGACATCATGCGGACCAGGATCACCGCCTTTACGCTCGGCCTGACCGCCGCGACCGCGCTTTCGGGCGTGCTGCTCGCCGCACCGGCCGATGCCGCCGACCCGCTGCGGATCGGCTTCATCACCACCCTTTCCACCCCCGCCGGCTATATCGGCGAGGATGAGCGCGACGGCTTCAAACTCGCCATCACCCAGGAAGACGGCAAGCTCGGCGGCGTGCCGGTGGAGCTGGTGGTCGAAGACGACGCGCTGAAACCCGCCAATGCCAAACAGATCGCCGAACGCATGACCGGCGAGGGCATCCGGCTGTTCACCGGCGTGAACTTCTCGAACGTGATCTCGGCCGTCGCCCCCACCGTGCTCAAGACCGGCGCCTTCTATGTCAGCCTCAACCCCGGCCCCTCGGTCTTTGCCGGGGGCGGCTGCAGCCCCAACTATTTCGTCGCCTCGTATCAGAACGACAATTTCCACGAGGCCGGCGGCCTTGCCGCGAACGAGCTGGGTTACAAGAAGGTCGTGATCCTGGCGCCGAACTATCAGGCCGGCCGCGACGCGCTGGAAGGTTTCAAGCGCACCTATAAGGGCCAGGTGGTCTCGGAGATCTACACCAAACTCGACCAGACCGATTTCTCGGTGGAACTGGCGCGGATCCGCTCGGCGGCGCCGGATGCGATCTATCAGTTCCATCCGGGCGGTGCCGGCATCAACTTCGCCAAGCAGTACGCCAATTCGGGCCTCGCCAAGGAGATCCCGATGGTGCTGCCGGTATTCTCGATGGATGCGCGGATGATGGCGGCCACCGGCGATGCGGCCGAAGGCTATTACATCGCCAGCAACTGGAGCGCCGGGCTCGACAACCCCGCCAACAAGGATTTCGTCGCCACCTTCGAGAAGACCTATGGCCGCAAGCCGACCATCTATGCCGCACAGGCCTACGACACCGCGAAGCTGATCGCCTCGGGGCTCGACAAGGTCGATGGCGACATCGAGAAGCAGGATGCGTTCCGCGCCGCACTCAAGGCCGCCGACTTCACCTCGGTGCGCGGCAGCTTCGCCTTCGGCCAGAACCAGCACCCGATCCTCGACTGGTATCTGATGCGGGTGGAGCGCGGCGCCGACGGCCAGCTGGCCCAGACGGTGGTGCGCAAGGTGGCGACGGCCATGCAGGACGCCTATGCCGCCGAGTGCAAGATGTGACGTCGGGCAAGATATGACGTCCGGCAAGATATGACGTCCGGCAAGATGTGACATCCTGCTCGGGCGGCACCCGACGACCGGGCGGCGGCGCATCGCGCCGCCGCCGCACTTCCTCTCGCATGCGGAAGGGCCCATGTCCACGCTGCTGATCGAGCAGATCCTGAATGGTCTGCAATACGGCGCGATGCTGTTCCTGCTCGCTTCCGGTCTCACCCTGATCTTCGGGATCATGGGGGTGATCAATCTCACCCACGGTTCGTTCTACATGGTCGGCGCCTTCTGCGCCGCCTATGCCGCCACCGCCACCGGCTCCTTCGCCGCAGCGGTGCTGGCGGCGCTGGTCGGCGCCGGGCTGTACGGGCTGGTGATGGAGCTGGTCGTCATCCGCCGGCTGTATGCCCGCGACCATCTGGATCAGGTGCTCGCCACCTTCGGCATGATCCTGTTCACCAATGAACTGGTGAGCGTGGTCTTCGGCCGCACACCACCCTTCATGGACATCCCGTCCTTCCTGACCGGCACCGTCGCCCTGCTGCCCGGCCTCTCCTATCCGGTGGTGCGGCTGGCCTTCATCCTGGTCGGCGCCGTGGTCGCGGTCGGGCTCTGGCTGCTGATCACCCGCACCCGGATCGGCATGCTGATCCGCGCCGGCGCCGATGACCGCGCGATGGTCGATGCGCTGGGGGTCGACATCCGCCGGCTGTTCAGCCTGGTCTTCGCGCTGGGCGCGGTGCTCTGCGGCCTTGCCGGCGTGATGACGGCGCCGCTGCTCGCGGTCGAGATCGGCATGGGAGAGCGCATCCTGATCACCACCTTCGTGGTCATCGTGGTCGGCGGGGTCGGATCCGTGCGCGGTGCGGCCGTGGGTGCGCTGATCGTCGGCATGATCGACAGCCTGGGCCGGGCCTATATCCCGATCACCCTTTACGAACTGCTGCCGCCCGAGATCGCGAGCACGCTCGCGGCCGGCCTGGTCTCTGCCAGCATCTATGTCGCCATGGCGGCGATCCTGCTGGTCCGGCCCCGCGGCCTGCTGCCCGCCCGAGGATAGGAAGGCATCCCATGTCCGACAGCCTTACCCATAGCGCGGCGGCAGCGGCCGCACCCCGCCCCGGCCCCGGGCGGCGGCTGGTGGTCCATGGCCTGGGCCTTGCCATCTTCGCCGCCATGCCCGCCATCGCCGCCGCGGCCGGCGACCCCTTCGTCGTCAGCCTGTTCACCCGCTTCCTGATCTATGCCATCGCCGCCGTGGCGCTGGATCTGGTGATGGGCTATGGCGCGCTGATCAGCTTCGGCCATGCCGCCTTTTTCGGGCTGGGCGGCTATGTCGTCGGCATCATCGCCCATCATGCCGCCGAAACCGGCACGATCTTCGGACTGGCGACCAGCAATTCGGCCCTGGTGGTCTGGCCGGTCGCGATCGGGCTGTCGGCCCTGCTGGCGCTGATCATCGGTGCCCTGTCTCTGCGCACCCAGGGTGTGCAGTTCATCATGATCACCCTCGCCTTCGGCCAGATGGTCTATTTCATGCTGGTCTCGCTGGAGGTCTATGGCGGCGATGACGGGCTGCTGATCATGGAGCGCAACACCCTGCCCGGGCTCGATCTCTCCGACCCGACGGTCTTCTATTATCTCTGCCTTGCCGTGCTTGCCTGCTGGCTGCTGCTCTGCCGGCGGCTGGTCGGGTCGCGCTTCGGCATGGTGCTGCGCGGGCTGAAGCAGAACGAGCGCCGGGCGGTCAATCTTGGCTTCGCGCCGCTGCCGCACCGCCTGGCCGCCTTCGTGATCTCGGGCGCGGGCACCGGCCTTGCCGGCGTGCTCTGGGCCAATTACGCGCTCTATGTCAGCCCCGACATGGCCGCCTGGTCGAAATCCGGCGAATTCATGTCGATCGTGATCCTGGGCGGGGTGGGCACGCTGTTCGGCCCGGTGATCGGCGCTGCGGTGTTCCTGGGCCTTGAACAGCTGCTGGCGATCTGGACCGAACACTGGATGCTGGTGATGGGGCCGGTGCTGGTGGCGGTGGTGCTGTTCGCCCGCCGCGGCCTCTATGGTTTCCTCGTCGGGGAGAGGTCCCATGACTGACGCCACCGCCGCCGACCTGCCCCGGCTGGCCATCGAGGGGCTGCACAAGCGCTTCGGCGCCGTCGCCGCCACGGCCGGTGTCGATCTGGAGGTGCGCCCGCGCGAGCTGCACGCCCTGATCGGCCCCAACGGTGCCGGCAAGACCACGCTGATTTCCCAGATCGCCGGCGAGATCTTCCCCGACCAGGGCCGGATCCTGATCGACGGTCGCGACGTCACCCGCATGTCCGCCCATGCCCGGGCCGGCCAGGGGCTGGCCCGATCATTCCAGATCACCCAGCTGTTCACCGATTTCACCGCGCTCGACAATGTCGCAATGGCCATCCAGGCCCGGCAGGGCGGCAACTGGCGCTGCTTCGGCTCTGCGCGGCGGGATCGCAGCCTGCGCGATCCGGCGATGGCCCACCTGACCGCGGTCGGCCTGGGTCATCGCGCCGACGAGGTGGTGGCAGATCTCGCCCATGGCGAATGCCGCCAGCTGGAACTGGCGGTGGCGCTGGCCGCCAAGGCCTCGCTGCTGCTGCTCGACGAGCCGATGGCCGGGCTTGGGCCGGAAGAGAGCCGGCAGATGACCCGGATCCTGCAGGGGCTGAAGGGGCGCTATGCCATCCTGCTGGTCGAACACGACATGGATGCGGTCTTCGCGCTGGCCGACCGGGTGACGGTGCTGGTCTATGGCCGCACCCTGTTCACCGGCACGCCCGACGAGGTCCGCGCCCATCCCGAGGTGCGGGCTGCCTATCTGGGAGACGGTGTCTGATGCTGAAAGTCGATGGACTCGAAGCCGGCTATGGCCGGTCCCAGGTGCTGTTCGGCATGACGCTGGCGGCCGAAGAGGGTGAGGTCATCTCGCTGGTCGGCCGCAACGGCATGGGCAAGACCACCACGGTCAATACGCTGATGGGCCTGCTGCCGGTGCGCCGCGGCCGGATCGGCTTCGACGGCGCCGACATCGCCGGCCGCGCGCCCAACCGCATCGCCCGCGCCGGCATCGGCCTGGTGCCGGAAGGGCGGCGGGTCTTCGCCTCGCTGTCGGTGGAAGAAAACCTGGTCGCGACCGCCCGCCGCGGCGCCGGGGCCCGCTGGGGCCTCGCCGATGTCTTCGGCCTGTTCCCGCGGCTTCAGGAACGCCGCCGGCAATCGGCCCGCACGCTCTCGGGCGGTGAACAGCAGATGCTGGCGATCGGCCGGGCGCTGCTCACCAACCCCCGCCTGCTGATCCTGGACGAGGCGACCGAGGGCCTGGCACCGATCATCCGCCAGGAGATCTGGGCCTGTCTCGGCCGGCTGAAGGCCGAGGGCCAGACCATTCTGGTGATCGACAAGAACCTGAAGGAGATGGCCCGCCTGGTCGACCGCCATCACCTCATCGAGAAGGGCCGTGTGGTCTGGGCCGGCTCCCCCGAAGCGCTGGCCCGGGACCCCGAACTCGCCCATCGCCATCTCGGCCTCTGACGGAGCCTTTGCCGATGTCCTCTTCCCTCCCCTTCGTGGCGGGCGTCGCCCAGATCGGCGCCGATCCCTTCGACCCCATGGCCTCGGCCGCGAAGGTCGCCGCCACCATCCGCCGGGCCGCCGGTGACGGCGTCGCCCTGCTGGTCTTCCCCGAAGCCTGTATCGGCGGCTACCCCAAGGGCGCCAGCTTCTCGACGCCGGTCGGCATGCGCCTGCCCGAGGGTCGCGAGGCCTTCCGCCGCTATCACGAAGCCGCCATCGATCTCCACGGCCCCGAGCTGGCGCTGGTGGCAGAGGCCGCGGCGGAGACCGGCATGGTGGTGGTGCTGGGCGTGATCGAGCGCGAGGGCGGCACGCTCTACTGCACGGCGCTCACCTTCGACGGTGCGCGCGGCCTGGCCGGCCGGCACCGCAAGCTGATGCCGACCGCGGCCGAACGGCTGATCTGGGGTTTCGGCGACGGCTCGACCATGGAGGCGGTGCAAACCCGTCTCGGCACGGTCGGCGCGGTGATCTGCTGGGAGAATTACATGCCGGCGCTGCGCATGCACATGTACGCACAGGGCGTGACGCTCTACTGCGCGCCGACCGCGGATGACCGCGACAGCTGGCTCTCGTCCATGCGTCATATCGCGCTGGAAGGCCGCTGTTTCGTGCTCACCGCCTGCCAGTTCATCCGCCGCGGTGCCTATCCGGCCGATTACGACTGCGCGCTGGGGAATGACCCCGAAACCGTGCTGATGCGCGGCGGCAGCGCGATCGTGGGGCCGCTCGGCCAGGTGCTGGCGGGCCCCGATTTCGACGGCGAGGCCGTGCTCACCGCGCAGATCGACCCGGCCGAAATCCTGCGCGGCAAGTATGATTTCGATGCGACCGGCCATTATGCCCGCCCCGACATCTTCCGGCTGGAGGTCGACACGGCGGCAAAGCCCGCGGTGCTGCGCCGCGACGGCGGGCTTTGAGGGGCGGATCGGATGGAATTCGATTTCGCAACGCTCGACACCGCCCACCGCTACAAGGTGCTGGCCTCCACCGTGGTGCCGCGGCCGATCGCCTGGGTGACCAGCCGGGCGGCCGACGGCACCGCCAATGCCGCCCCCTACAGCTTTTTCAACGTGATGGGATCGAACCCGCCGATCGTGGCGCTGGGCATTCTGGCGCGCCCCGACGGCACGCTGAAGGACACGGCGGCAAACATCGTCGCCGGTGGTGCGTTCATCGTTCATCTGGTGTCGGAAGCGCTGGCGCCGGCCATGAACCTGACCTGCATCGACGCGCCGCCCGGCGTGGACGAGATTGCGCTCGCGGGCCTCGCCACCACCCCCGGCACCAGGACCGGGCTGCCGCGGCTGGTCGATGCCCCGGTCGCGTTCGAGTGCGTCAGCCGTGCCGCCATCGCCACCGGCCCGTCGCAGATGCTGGTGGTGGGCGAGGTGCTGACGGCACATATCCGCGACGATGCCGTGCTCGATGCCGGCCGCTGCCATTTTGCCACCGAACGGCTGGGCCTCGTGGCCCGCATGCATGGCGCCGGCTGGTACGACCGCGCCGGCACCGACATGTTCCAGCTCGACCGGCCGGTCTGGGCCGATCGCCTGCTTGCGGAGACTGCATCTTGATCGCCCTGCCGCCCACCGACCGCCTCTGGCGCGGCTTTGACCGCACCGCACTGGACCATCAGTACGATGCCCGCGGCACCGTCACCGATTACGAGGCAGAGGCCCGCGCCTATGCCGAAGACAGCGTGGCGGCGATGACGACCCTCGACCGTCGCGCCGATCTGGTCTTCGATGCGGCCTCGGGCTCGGCGCTCGACCTCTACCCGGCCGCCGCGGGGCCGGGGCCGCATCCGGTCTTCGTCTGGGTGCATGGCGGCTACTGGCGGGCGCTGTCGAAACAGGAAAATGCCTTCATCGCCCCGGCGCTGGTGGCGGCCGGCATCAGCGTCGCGGTGATCGACTACACTCTTGCCCCGGCGGCGACGCTGGAAGAGATCACCCGCCAGACCCGTGCGGCGGTCACCTGGGTTCATCGCCATGCCACGGAGCACGGCATCGATCCCGGCCGGATCTTCGTCGGCGGCTCTTCGGCCGGCGGGCATCTGACCGGCATGCTGCTCGCCGCCGATGGCTGGCGGGCGGAAGCCGGGCTGCCGCGCGACGTGATCAAGGGGGCGGTGTCGCTGAGCGGGCTTTACGAGCTGGAGCCGGTGCGGCTCGGCCGGGTCAATGACTGGCTGGGGCTGGATGCGGCCCGCGCCCGCAGATTGAGCCCGCTGCATCTGCTGCCGACCGACCCCGCGGATGGCTGCCCGCTGATCGTCTCTTACGGCGGGTCCGAGACGGCGGAATTCAAGCGCCAGACCGAGGACTATCTGGCCGCCTGGACCGGCCATGGCCATCCGGGCCGGTTCGTGGCCATGGAGGACTGCAACCATTTCGACATTGCCCGCCGTCTGGGAACACCCGGCACGCCGCTGGCCGGGGCCGCAATCCGCCTGATCTGCGGCGACGTCACCGGCAATCCCTGACCTTCCGGAGTGGCGCCTCGGGCACGCCACAGGCATGATGCGGGTCTGGCACGAAGGTGCCCCAGGGTGCACGACACCCCCCCGGGAAGGAAAGGTCCGCATCATGATCGACTGGATGGAGAAGGCACGTCGGCTGCAGGATTTCTATGCCGGGCGGCTTTCCGCCGACGAGGCCGAGGCCCTGCGCCGTGATCTTGGCTGGCCCGCGTTGATGCCTGCCGGTGGCGCCGGGGCCGGCATGCAGGATGCCTGGAGCCGGGGCCTTGCCGCCCAAAAGGCGATGTTGGACGCGATGACCACGACCCCGGGCGGCATGGCCGATCCGGCCCGGATGAGCGCCGCCGCCATGGCCATGGCCACCGCCGCAGCACCGGCGATGGAGGCCTGGCGCCAGGCTGCCGCCGCCACGCTGCGCGGCTTCGGCGGCTTCGAGAGCACCGCACAGCCGGCACCCGAGGCGCCGGCCACGAAGCCGGAACCCGCGCCCCGGCCGGCCACGCCCGCCGAAGCGGCGCCCGCCACGGATATCGAGACCCGGCGCCAGCAGCTCGAAACCCTGAACCGCGAGCTTCAGGCGGCGGTAGCGACGCTCCGCAGCCTTCAGGAGACGCCCGACGTCGATCCGGCGGCCGTAGAGGCGACGCTGAAGCGGCTGCAGGAGCTGAATGCGGCGGCAACCGACGCCATGCAGGCCTATCACGCGGCCCTCGCCGCCGAGGCGGCCCGGCACGGCTGACATCAGGCCGCGGCTCTCAGAAGATATCCTCGTCGGCGTCGATCAGCACGCTCGGCCGGCAGAAACGCTTCACCGCCTCGGGCTCAGTGATATCGATGGTGTTGCCGTCGACCACGACGCCATACTTCCTGAGAGCCGCGAAGCTGCGCGACAGATTTTCAGGCGTCATGCCCAGAATCGAGGCGAGCGTCTTCTTGTCATAGGGCAGGACGACCCGGCCGGTGGCGCCCTGGGCGTCGTTCTGGATCAGCAGCCGTGCCGCCAGCCGCTCGGTGCCCGACCGCAGCTTCAAGGCCTTGTATTCCTTGACCATCGTCCGGAATCCCACCGCCAGTTCGGTGACGATCGCCCGGGCGAAGGCGGCATCCTTTTCAAAGGCCGCGCGGATGTTTTCCGACGGGATCATCAGCAGACGCGACGCCTCGGTGGTGCGCGCCGACATCAGATAGACCGCGTCGCGGATCACCGCCGCCAGGATGAAGGACCGGACCGGCCTGACCATGGCGAGCGTGGTTTCGCGTGCGGCATGGCGGCTGAACAGTTCCACGCAGCCTTCGACCACGATGTAGAGGAAATCCGCCGGCTCGCCCTCGAAGATCAGATCGACCTGGCGGGGGAAGCGCTGCAGATAGGCCGCGTTCATCAGCTCGGAGAAGTTCTCCGGTTCCATACTCCGGAACAGCGGCAGCGCACGCACCTCCGGCAGGTCATTCGGTCGCATGACGGTCCTCTTGATTTTTATCAAGCCCTGCTTTGACGGATATATATCGCGGGGATGCGCGCCTGTAAATCACAGAACCACGAGAATCAATTTCCAGTCCTTCATAATCATACGGGCGATTTATTTCGGACCATGTAGCCACGCTTCTTGATCTGGATCAACATTCGATCCGGATCCGGCACCTAACGTCGGCGCATCCCCACATGCGGGCCGCAGATGGCCTGCCAATCCAGGTGGATGACTTCGATGCAGGCACCCGGCACCCCCGTCCCGAAACAGGCGGGCCGGATACTCGGCATGAGTACTCTGGCTTTCACCACATCCTTTGCCGTCTGGACGATCTTCTCGATCATCGGAATCCGCATCCAGCAGGAGCTGGGGCTGAGCGATACCCAGTTCGGCCTGCTCGCCGGAACCCCCATCCTGACCGGATCGCTGGTCCGCATCGTGCTGGGCGTCTGGGCCGACCAGTATGGCGGGCGCACCGTCTTTGCGCTCACCATGCTCGCCGCCGCGGGGGCGACCGCGCTGCTCTCGCTGGCCGACAGCTACGAAACCATGCTGCTGGCCGCCCTCGGCGTCGGCCTGGCCGGCGGCACCTTCGCGGTCGGCGTCGCCTATGTCTCCAGATGGTATCCGCGCGGTCGGCAGGGCACGGCGCTCGGCATCTTCGGCGCCGGCAATGTCGGCGCGGCGGTGACCAAATTCGTCGCCCCTTTCGTGATGGTCGCCTTCGGCTGGACCACGGTCGCCCTGGTCTGGGCGGCGGCGCTGGCGGTGATGGCGGTGGTGTTCTGGCTGACCACGGCCGACGACCCTGAAACCGTCGCCCGCCGTGCGCGGGGCGAACGGCCGCGCAGCGCCTTCCTGGAACTGGCGCCGCTGAAGCGGCTGCAGGTCTGGCGGTTCGCGCTCTACTACTTCTTCGTCTTCGGCGCCTTCGTGTCGCTGGCGCTGTGGCTGCCGCACTATCTGGTCGGCGTCTACGGGCTCGACATCAAGACCGCCGGCATGCTCGCCGCCTTCTATTCCGTGCCGGCCAGCGTCTTCCGGGCCTATGGCGGCCATCTGTCGGACCGCAAGGGCGCGCGCACGATCATGTACTGGACCTTCGGGGTCTCGGTCATCGCCACCTTCATGCTGTCCTATCCGCCGACCGACTACGTCATCCATGGTCTGGCCGGCCCGATCGCCTTTTCGACCAGCATGGGCCTCGTGCCCTTCGTGATCCTGATCTTCGTGCTGGGCTTCTTCATGTCGCTGGGCAAGGCGGCGGTCTACAAGCACATCCCCGTCTACTATCCCGACAATGTCGGCGCGGTGGGCGGCCTGGTCGGCCTGATCGGCGGCCTGGGCGGTTTCATCCTGCCGCTCACCTTCGGCGTGATGCTCGACCTGACGGGCATCTGGACCAGCTGCTTCATGCTGCTGTTCGCGATCGTCGCCGTCGCCTTCATGTGGATGCATCTCTCGATCCGGCAGATGGAGCGCCAGGCGCTTTCCGCCGAACTCGACGCCCTGCCCGACCTGCCGGAAATGCGCGAAATCCACGGGCCCGACCAGCGCGCCGAAACCGGGCGCGTGATCGAGGACTGGCGGCCCGAGGATCAGGATTTCTGGACGACCACCGGCCGGCGCATCGCCCGGCGCAATCTCTGGATCTCCATCCCCTGCCTGCTGCTCGCCTTCGCGGTCTGGATGGTGTGGAGCATGGTGGTGGCCAGGCTGCCGGCGATCGGCTTCGCCTATTCGACCGAACAGCTGTTCTGGCTCGCCGCCCTGCCCGGCCTGTCGGGCGCCACGCTCCGGATCTTCTATGCCTTCATGGTTCCGGTCTTCGGCGGCCGGCTCTGGACCACGCTTTCCACCGCGTCGCTGCTGATCCCGGCCTTCGGCATCGGCTATGCCGTGCAGAACCCCGAAACCCCCTATCTGATCTTCCTGGTCCTTGCCCTGCTCTGCGGCTTCGGTGGCGGCAACTTCGCCTCGTCGATGGCCAATATCAGCTTCTTCTTCCCGAAGAGCGAGAAGGGCAACGCCCTCGCCCTCAATGCCGGGCTCGGCAATCTGGGCGTCAGCGTCATGCAGTTCCTGGTGCCGCTGGTCATCACCATGGGCGTGTTCGGCGCCATGGGCGGCGGGGCGCGACCGACCGCGGCGGGCGATATGCTCTGGCTGCAGAATGCCGGCTTCGTCTGGGTGCCCTTCATCCTGGCCGCGACCGTCGCCGCCTGGTTCGGCATGAACGACATCGCCGCGGCCCGCGCCTCGTTCCGCGATCAGGCGGCCATCTTCGGCCGCTCGCATACCTGGATCATGTGCTGGCTCTATACCGGCACCTTCGGGTCCTTCATCGGCTACGCGGCGGCCTTCCCCCTGCTCACCCGTACCCAGTTCCCCGAGGTCGACGCGCTGCAGTTCGTTTTCCTGGGCCCGCTGGTCGGCGCCCTCTCCCGCGCCGGCACCGGCTGGATCTCCGACCGCTTCGGCGGCGGCCGGGTCACTCTCTGGACCTTCGTGCTGATGATCGCAGGCACCGCGGGCGTGATCTGGTTCCTGGGCATGAAAGATCAGCCGGGCGCGTTCCAGGGCTTCTTCGCGATGTTCATGGTGCTGTTCTTCGCCACCGGCGTGGGCAATGCCTCCACCTTCCAGATGATCCCCGCGATCATGCGCACGGTGATCGACCGCACCGCACCGGCCGGCCTCGCCCCCGCCGAGCGGCTGCGCCGGGCCGAGCGCGAATCGGCCGCGATGATCGGCTTCACCTCGGCCATCGCCGCCTATGGCGCCTTCTTCATCCCCAAGGCTTATGGCAGCTCGATCGCGGCCACCGGCGGTGCCGAAGCGGCGCTTCTGGGCTTCCTCGGCTTCTACGTCACCTGCGTCGCCGTCACCTGGTTCTTCTACACCCGGAAGAACGCCCCGGTGCGCTGCTGAGCCGCCGCACGCAAGGACTTCGTCCCGATGAGCAATCTCCTCGACCGCCTCAACTTCCTGTCAGAGAAGACCGTCGGCCGGTTCTCGAACGGCCACGGCGTCACCACCACCGAAAGCCGCGCCTGGGAAGAGGCCTATCGCAAGCGCTGGCAGCACGACAAGATCGTGCGCTCTACGCACGGTGTGAACTGCACGGGCTCGTGCTCGTGGAAGATCTACGTCAAGGGCGGCATCGTCACCTGGGAGACCCAGCAGACCGATTATCCGCGCACCCGGCCGGACCTGCCCAACCACGAACCCCGCGGCTGCGCCCGCGGCGCCAGTTACAGCTGGTACATGTATTCGGCCAACCGGGTGAAGCATCCGCTGATCCGCGGCCGGCTGCTCAAGGCCTGGCGCGCCGCCCGCGCCGGTCTGCCGCCGGTGGCGGCCTGGGCCTCGATCGTGAACGACCCGGCGGCCCGCGCCTCCTATACGAAGCTCCGCGGCCTGGGCGGCTTCGTGCGGGCCGAGTGGGACGAGGTGAACGAGATCATCGCCGCCGCCAATGCCCATACCGTCAAGGCCCACGGCCCCGACCGGGTGATCGGCTTCTCGCCGATCCCGGCGATGTCGATGGTCTCCTACGCCGCCGGCTCGCGCTACCTGTCGCTGCTGGGCGGGGTGTGCCTGTCCTTCTACGACTGGTACTGCGACCTGCCGCCGGCCTCGCCGATGACCTGGGGGGAGCAGACCGACGTGCCGGAATCGGCGGACTGGTACAATGCCGGCTTCCTGATGCTCTGGGGATCGAACGTGCCCCAGACCCGCACGCCCGACGCCCATTTCTATACCGAGGTGCGCTACAAGGGCGCCAAATCGGTGGTGGTCTCGCCCGACTATTCCGAGGCGGCCAAATTCGCCGATCTCTGGCTGCACCCCAAACAGGGCACCGATGCGGCGCTGGCCATGGCGCTGGGCCATGTGGTGCTGCGCGAATTCCATCTGGACCGCACCACGCCCTATTTCGAGGACTACTGCCGGCGGTACACCGACATGCCGATGCTGGTGCGGCTGGAGCGGCGCGGCGACCGGCTGGTTCCCGGCCGGCTGCTGCGCGCCTCGGATTTCAAGGATGCGTTGGGCGAGACGGCCAACACCGAGTGGAAGACCGTGGCCCTGGACCGGCGCTCGGGCGAGATCGTGGTGCCGCAGGGCTCCGCCGGCTTCCGCTGGGGGGATGCCGGGCGCTGGAATCTGGAGCCGCGCGACGGCCGGGGCCGCGAGATCGAACCGGTGATGACCCTGCTGGCAGGTCCGCTGCATGACGAGGTGGTCGAGGTCGGCTTCCCCTATTTCGGCAACCGTAAGCACGACCATTTCGAAGGCACCGATCATGCCGACGTGCTCGACCGCCGGGTGCCGGCGCGGCGGGTGCAGCTGGCGGGGGGCGAGGCGCTGGTCGCCACCGTCTTTGATCTGCTGGTCGCCAATTACGGCCTGGATCGCGGCCTGGGCGGCACCAATGTCGCCCGCGACTACGATCTGAACGAGCCCTATACCCCCGCCTGGGCGGAACGCATCACCGGTGTGCCGCGCGGTCATATCATCACGGTGGCGCGCGAATTCGCCCGCAATGCCGAAAAGACCAATGGCCGGTCGATGGTCATCCTGGGCGCCGGACTGAACCACTGGTACCACATGGACATGAACTATCGGGGGATCATCAATCTCCTGATCATGTGCGGCTGCATCGGCCAGTCCGGCGGCGGCTGGAGCCACTATGTCGGCCAGGAAAAGCTCCGCCCGCAGACCGGCTGGCTGCCGCTCGCCTTCGGGCTGGACTGGAACCGGCCGCCGCGGCAGATGAACGGCACGTCCTTCTTCTATGCCCATACCGATCAATGGCGCTACGAGACGCTCGACGTCGCCTCGATCCTGTCGCCGACGGCGCCTGAGGGCGACTGGTCGGGCAGCCTGATCGACTACAACATCCGCGCCGAGCGCATGGGCTGGCTGCCGTCCGCCCCGCAGCTCGCCACCAACCCGCTGACGCTCGCCGCCGCGGCGAGCAAGGCCGGCCGGGGGGTCAAAGACTACATCGTCGACGGCCTGGCCGACGGCTCGCTGAAGATGTCGGCCGAGGATCCGGATGCGCCCGAGAACTGGCCACGCAACCTGTTCGTCTGGCGCTCCAACCTGCTCGGCTCGTCGGGCAAGGGCCATGAATACTTCCTGAAACACCTGCTCGGCACCTCGCATGGCGTGCTGGGCAAGGATCTGGGCGAAGAGGGCCGGCGGCGCTCGACCGAGGCGGCGTGGCACGACCGGGCACCCGAGGGCAAGCTCGACCTGCTGGTGACGCTCGACTTCCGCATGTCGACCACCTGCGTCTATTCCGACATCGTTCTGCCCACCGCCACCTGGTACGAGAAGAACGACCTCAACACCTCGGACATGCACCCCTTCATCCACCCGCTGTCGGCCGCGGCCGATCCGGCCTGGGAGGCGCGGAGCGACTGGGAGATCTTCAAGGGTCTGGCGCGCGCCTTCTCGAAAGTGGCGCCAGAGGTGCTGGGGGTGGAGACCGATGTCGTACTGACGCCGATCCTGCACGACACCGCGGGCGAAATGGCCCAGCCCTTCGACGTGCATGACTGGAAGCGCGCGGGCGCGAAGCCGGTGCCCGGCCGCACCGCGCCGCAGATCGCGGTGGTGGAGCGCGACTATCCGGGGCTCTACGACCGCTTCACCGCTCTCGGGCCGCTGATGGACACGCTCGGCAATGGCGGCAAGGGGATCGGCTGGAAGACCAGCCACGAGGTGGAGGCGCTGGGCCGGCTGAACGGCACCTGGCCCGAGGGCCGCAGCACGGCCGGCCGGCCCCGGATCGACACCGATATCGACGCGACCGAAGTCATCCTGATGCTGGCGCCCGAGACCAATGGCGAGGTGGCGGTGAAGGCCTGGGAGGCGCTGTCGAAGGCGACAGGCCGCGACCATGCCCATCTGGCCCTGCCCAAGGAAGACGAGAAGATCCGCTTCCGCGACATCGTCGCCCAGCCGCGCAAGATCATCTCGTCGCCGACCTGGTCGGGCATCGAGTCGGAAAGCGTCTGCTACAACGCCGGCTATACCAATGTCCACGAGCTGATCCCCTGGCGCACGCTGACCGGCCGGCAGCAGCTCTATCAGGATCATCTCTGGATGCGGGCCTTCGGCGAGGGCTTCTGCCTCTACCGGCCGCCGATCGACACCCGCTCGATCGATCCGGTGATCCGGGAGAAGGATGACGGCACGCCGCAGGTGGTGCTGAACTTCATCACCCCGCACCAGAAATGGGGCATCCACTCCACCTATTCCGACAATCTGCTGATGCTCACGCTCAATCGCGGCGGGCCGGTGGTCTGGATGTCCGAGACCGATGCCGCCCGGGCCGGCATCACCGACAACGACTGGGTGGAGGTCTACAACGCCAATGGCGCGCTGGTCGCGCGGGCGGTCGTGTCCCAGCGCATGAAGCAGGGCACGCTCTACATGTACCACGCCCAGGAAAAGATCGTGAATACGCCGGGATCGAAGGTCACCGGCCAGCGCGGCGGCATCCACAACTCGGTAACCCGCGCCATCACCAAGCCGACACACATGATCGGCGGCTATGTGCAGCAGTCTTACGGCTTCAATTACTACGGCACGGTCGGCTCCAACCGCGACGAATTCGTCATCGTCCGGCGGCTGGACAAGATCGACTGGCTGGAAGGGCCGTATCGTGAGGAGGCGGCGGAATGAAAGTCAGAGCACAGGTCGGCATGGTCCTCAATCTGGACAAATGCATCGGCTGCCACACCTGTTCGGTGACCTGCAAGAACGTGTGGACCAACCGCGAGGGCGTGGAATACGCCTGGTTCAACAATGTCGAGACCAAGCCGGGCATCGGCTATCCCAAGGACTGGGAGAACCAGAAGCGCTGGAACGGCGGCTGGACCCGCACCTCCGACGGCCGCATCCGGCCGCGTATGGGCGCCAAATGGCGGGTGCTGGCCAAGATCTTCGCCAATCCCGACCTGCCCGAGATCGACGACTATTACGAGCCGTTCGATTTCGATTACGGCCATCTCCAGACCGCGGGCGAGGTGCAGGCCTCGCCGACCGCACGGCCGCGCTCTCTGGTGACGGGCGAGCGGATGGAGAAAATCGTCTGGGGCCCGAACTGGGAAGAGATCCTGGGCGGCGAATTCGCCAGGCGGTCTGCCGACTACAACTTCGCCGAGGTGGAGAAGGAGATCTACGGCGCCTTCGAGAACACCTTCATGATGTATCTGCCCCGGCTCTGCGAACACTGCCTGAACCCGACCTGCGTCGCCGCCTGCCCGTCGGGTGCGATCTACAAGCGCGATGAGGACGGCATCGTCCTGATCGATCAGGAAAAATGCCGCGGCTGGCGGATGTGCGTCTCGGGCTGTCCCTACAAGAAGATCTACTACAACTGGTCTTCGGGCAAATCCGAGAAATGCGTCTTCTGCTATCCGCGCATCGAGGCCGGCCAGCCCACGGTCTGTTCCGAAACCTGTGTCGGCCGTATCCGCTATCTGGGCGTGCTGCTCTATGACGCCGACCGGATCGAGGCCGCCGCGGCGACGCCCGACGAGGGCGATCTCTACGAGGCGCAGCTGTCGATCTTCCTGGACCCGAACGACCCCGAGGTGATCGCCCAGGCCCGGCGCGACGGCGTGCCCGAGGCCTGGCTCGAAGCCGCCCGGCATTCGCCGGTCTGGAAGATGGCGATGGACTGGAAGATCGCCTTCCCGCTCCATCCCGAATACCGGACCCTGCCGATGGTCTGGTACGTGCCGCCGCTGTCGCCGATCCAGTCCGCCGCCGATGCCGGCCGGATCGGCATGGACGGTCAGATGCCCGATGTCTCGTCGCTGCGCATCCCCGTGCGCTATCTCGCCAATCTGCTGACCGCCGGCCGCGAAGAACCGGTGATCACGGCCCTGAAGCGCATGCTGGCCATGCGCGGCTATATGCGCGCCAAGACCATCGACGGCGTGCGCGACGCGACGCTGGCCCGCTCTGTGGGGCTGAACGGCGCGCTGATCGAGGACATGTACCGGATCATGGCGATCGCGAATTACGAAGACCGCTTCGTGATCCCGACCAGCCATCGCGAGATCGGCGAGGACGCCTATGACGTCCGCGGCTCCTGCGGCTTCTCGTTCGGCAATGGTTGTTCGGGGGGCAGCAGCGGCGTCGACCTGTTCGGGGCGAAGCGCACCCGGACGGTGCACACCCCCACCGACGTCTTCCGCGGGGAGGCCTGACACCATGTCCCGGATCTTCAAGATCGTCTCGGTGCTGCTCACCTATCCGACGCCCGAGATTCAGGCCGGAGCGCCGGAGCTTCGCGCCGCCATCGCGGCGGAAACCGGACTTCCGGCCGCATTGCGCACGGCGCTCGACGCGCTGGTCGGCACGATCGCCGATCGCGACATCTATGCGGCGCAGGAAGACTATGTCCTGCTCTTCGACCGCACCCGGTCGCTGTCGCTGAACCTGTTCGAGCATGTCCATGGCGAAAGCCGCGACCGCGGCCAGGCCATGGTCGACCTGCTCGGCATGTACGAGGCGGCGGGCCTCGTGCTCGGCGCGCGCGAGCTGCCCGATCACCTGCCGGCCTTCCTTGAATACCTCTCGACCCGCAGCGCGGCCGAGGCCACGGAGCTGGCGGGCGGCATCGGCCATATCGTCGAAGCCCTGCACGAACGGCTGATCGCCCGCAACAGCCCCTATGCCGCGATCTTCGCCGCGCTGATCGCGGCCGGCGCCACCGCCGAAGATCGCGAGGCGGTCGCGATGGTGATGGGCCTGCCCGACGACGACCCGACCGATCTGGCCGCTCTCGACCGGGCCTGGGAGGAAGAGGCGGTGCGCTTCGCCGGTGCGGCGGCAGGGGACGGGGAATGCGGCCCCGACCGGCTGCGCCGCCGCCTGCGCGCCGCAGCCCGCCCCGCCACGGACCACGCCCCCATGCCGGCCGCAACAGAGGAGGTTTCGTGATGGCCAGCTACATCCACGGCGCCGTGTTCGGCGTCTATCCCTATGTGGCACTGGCGGTGCTGTTTCTGGGCAGCGCGCTGCGCTATGACCGCGACCCCTATACCTGGCGCTCGGGATCCAGCCAGCTGCTCCGCCGCCGCCAGCTGATCTGGGGCTCGGTGCTGTTTCATCTGGGCGTGCTGGTGATCTTCGCCGGCCATCTGGTCGGGCTGCTGACCCCGATCCAGGTCTTCGATGCGCTGGGCATCAGCCACGGCGCCAAGCAGTTGCTGGCGATCGTGGCGGGTGGCGTGGCCGGCATCGCCGCGATCATCGGCGCCAGCCTGCTGATCCATCGCCGCTTCTTCGACCCGCGCATCCGCCGCACCTCCAGCACCAGCGATCTGCTGATCATCGTGCTGCTCTGGCTGCAGCTGGCCCTGGGCCTCGCCACCATCCCGCTCTCGCTCGGCCATCTGGACGGGCACGAGATGGTGAAATTCATGAGCTGGGCGCAGGGCATCTTCACCTTCGACACCGCAGCCGCCGGCTACATCGCCGATGTCCACCCGATCTTCAAGGCGCACCTCTTCCTGGGGCTGACGATCCTGTTGCTCTTCCCTTTCACGCGGCTCGTCCACATGCTCAGCGCCCCCATCCGCTATGTCTGGCGCCCCGGCTATCAGGTGGTGCGGACGCGCCGCCGGCCCGTCGGCAACCACCCCGTCGGCAACCACCCCGGCGCCAGCCATCCCGCGGCCACCCGGCCCGGCACCCGTTGAACGGAGGCAAAGATGGTCGTGATCCGTCAGAGCCCGCGTGTCGCAGCGGCCAGGTCCGCCGCCGCCCGGCATGCCCACCACGCCGCCAGCCATATGCACATGGCCGACCCCGTCCCCGTATCGGTTGACGGGCGGGACATCCCCGAAGAGGAGATCCGGGCCGAGATGCACAATCATCCGGGTCCCGACCCGGACACCGCCCGCAACGCCGCGGCGCAGGCGCTGGTGATCCGCGAGCTGCTGCTGAATGCCGCCCGGGCCCGCGACATCACAGCCCGGCCCGGTACGGACGGCCAGGGCCGGCAGGAGCTGGACGACGAGGCGATGATCCGCGCCCTGCTGGACGCCGAGGTCACCACGCCCCGGGCCGACACCGCGGCCTGCCGGCGCCATTACGACAGCCATCCCGGGCGCTTCACCACATCCCCGGTCTGGGAGGCGCGGCACATCCTGCTCGCCGTCACAGAGACCGACGCGGCCGGCCGCAAAGCGGCGCGCGACCGGGCGCAGGCGATCCTGGCCGAGCTGGCGAGCGATCCCGACCGCTTCGCGGACCTCGCCACCGCTTTTTCCGCCTGCCCGTCCCGGGCGGAGGGCGGCCGTCTGGGCCAGCTGGTCCGCGGCTCCACCGTGCCCGAATTCGAAGCGGCGCTCGCCCGGATGAGCCCGGGGGAGATTGCACCCGCACCGGTCGAGACCCGGTTCGGGGTCCATGTGGTGGCGCTGGACCGCCACCTGCCCGGCGCGGTGCTGCCCTTCGAGGCGGTGGAGGCCCGCATCGCCGCCTGGCTGGAAGCCGCGAGCTGGAGCCGGGGGGTGGCGCAGTTCATTTCGGTGCTGGCGGCCGATGCCGAGATCCGCGGCGTCGCGCTGGCAACGGCGGAGGGGCCGCTGGTGCGCTGACCCGGCGGCCGGCCCTTGATGGCTGGCGGAGGAAGGAGGTGCGGGGAGCATGGAAACCGACCGGATCGCCCTTGGTGCCCTGACCGAGGGCCTGCCGCCCACCCTGTTCCTCTCGCCGCTCGACCGGATCTTCGCCGATCATTTCCGGCAGCGGGCGCTGTTCCGCAGCCTGGACCGGATCGCCGCCGGCCCCGAGGTCGACCCGGCACTGATCACCGCGGTCACCGGCTTCCTGGCGACCGAGGTCGACCCCCACTGGACGGATGAAGAGGACGACCTCTTCCCCCTGCTCCGTGCCAGGGCGCACCGCGAAGACCGGATCCGGCAGCTGCTGGCCCGGCTTGGCCGGGACCACCAGGCTGCCCGCAGCGCGCGGGTGGCGATCATCCGCGGCCTGCCGGACCCCGCCACCCGCCGCGATCCGGCCTTCCGCGAAATGCTGGCGGGCTTCGCGGCGGAGGAGCGCCGGCATCTCTGCCTGGAGAATGCGGTGGTCCTGCCGATTGCCCGGGCCCGGCTCGGCCATCAGGATCTGATGGTTCTGGGCCAGCGCATGGCCGCGCGGCGCGGCGTGCCCATCGCCATGACGGAGTATGTGACATGACCTCGCCCGCAGGATGCAGTTGCGACGGCCCCGGATTGCTTGCCCTCGACGAGGCGGTGGCCCGCGCCACGGCCCTCTGCCGACCGGTCACCGAGACCGCAGACGTGACGCTGGCAGAGGCGGCGGGCCGGATCACCGCCGCCCCGCTTACCGCGCCCGAGCCGATGCCCCGCTTCGACCATGCCGCCATGGACGGCTACGCCCTGCGCGCGGGCGACCTGGCCGGCTGCGGGCCGTGGCAGCTACCGGTGGCGGGCCTTGCCGCCGCGGGTGGCGCCGCACCGGCGGTGGAGCGCGCGCCGCATGCCCTGCGCATCCTGACCGGCGCCCCGATACCCGCGGGTTTCGACCGGGTGGTGATGCAGGAGGATTGCACGGCCGGGGACGGTATCGTGACCATCCGCCGCGACCCGGGCCCCGGCGCCAATATCCGCCGGGCAGGAGAGGATGCCCGGTCCGGCCAGGTTCTGTTTCCGGCCGGGCGGCGGATCGATTCCGTTGCGGTGGCGCTCGCCGCCATCGCCGGCCGGCCGCTGCTGCCGGTGGTGCGGCAGATCCGGGTGGGCGTGATGACCTTCGGCGACGAGCTGGTGGCACCGGGCGCCACGCCCGGCCCGGCGGCGATCCATGATTCCAACCGGCCGATGCTGCTGGCGGCGCTGGCGCGGCCCGATGTCGCGGCGGCCGATCTGGGCGCCCTGCCCGACGATCAGGCGGTCATCACCGCCGCCATCACCGATGCCGCGGACCGCTTCGATCTGATCGTTTCCACCGGCGGCGCCTCGGTCGGCGATCGCGATCATCTGAAACCCGCCTTCCTGGCGGCAGGCGGCAGAATCGAGGGCTGGCGCGTGGCGATGAAACCCGGCAAGCCGGTGATGTTCGGCCGGATCGGGGCCGCCGTCTTTCTTGGCCTGCCGGGCAATCCCGTGGCAGCACTGCTGGGCCTGCGCCTGTTCGGCACGGCGATGATCCGCCGGTTGCAGGGCCGCACTGCCGAACCCGCCCCGGCCATGATCGCCTCAGGCTTCACCCATGGCCGCCGGGCCGGGCGCACCGAATTCCTGCCCGCCCGCCTTGTCTTCGGCCGGCCGGGCACCCCGCCCGTCGCCGTCACCACCGGCGGCAGCGGTGCCGCCCGGCTGGTGCCGCTTGTCACCGCCACCGGCTTCGCCGTCATCCCCGCCACGCAGGATATGGTGGTGCCCGGGGACCCGGTCGGCTGGCTGCCTTTCGCCGAAACCGAGATCTGGGGAGATCCGTCATGACCGCCATCCCCGGCACGGCGCCGCGCATGGCCGTGATCCTGGTCGATCGCGGCGTCCCCGCCGATGCCGTCTTCGACCGGGTGGTCGCCCGGCTCAGGGCCGAGGGCCTTCGGGTCGGCGGCCTGGTTCAGCGCGAGGGGCCGGCCCCCGAAGGCTGCTGTGCCGCCATGGATCTGGAAGAGCTGGACAGCGGCCGGCTGATCCGGATCTCGCAGGATCTGGGCCCCGGCGCCCGCGGCTGCCGGCTGGATCCGCGCGGCCTGGCGGAGGCGGCGGTCGCGGCCGAAACCGCGCTGGCCCGCGGGCTCGACCTCCTGGTCATCAACCGCTTCGGCAAGGGCGAGGCCGATGGCGGCGGGCTGCGCGCGGTGATGGCCGCCGCACTCGATGCCGGCGTGCCGGTGCTGACCGCCGTCCGTCCGCCCTATGCCGGGGCCTGCACCGCCTTCCATGGCGGCATGGCGGCAGAGCTGCCGGCCGACGAGGCCGCCGTGCTCGCCTGGTTCGCGGAGGCCCGGTCATGAGCATCCTTCACCCGCGACCGCGCCGGTCGGGCATGGCAGACGCGGCCCGGGCCTGCCCCCTGATCGACGGCTTCGGCCGCCAGGTGCGCTATCTGCGGCTTTCGGTCACCGATCGCTGCGATCTGCGCTGCGTCTATTGCCTGCCGGCGCGGGCGAGCTTTCTGCCGCGCGCCGCCATCCCCTCGCTCGACGAACTGGCGACGCTCGCCGACGTCTTCATCGCGGCCGGAATCCGCCGCATCCGCCTCACCGGCGGCGAACCGCTGGCCCGGCGCGGCGTGATGACCCTGGTGGCGCGGCTGGGCCGTCTGGTCGCCCGCGGTACGCTCGACGAGCTGACGCTCACCACCAACGGCACCCAGCTCGACCACCATGCCGAAGCCCTTGCGGCCGCCGGGGTGCGGCGGGTGAACGTCTCGCTCGACAGCCTCGATCCCGGCCGCTTCGCCGCCCTCACCCGCGGCGGCAGGCTCGATCGGGTGCTGGCCGGCATCGACGCTGCGCAGGCCGCCGGGCTACATGTGAAGCTCAACACCGTGGCGCTGGCGGGCGAGATCGAGCACGAGATCGACCGGCTGATCCGCTTCGCCCATGGCCGGGGCATGGACCTGACCCTGATCGAAGTGATGCCGCTGGGTGACACCGGCGCCGACCGCCGCGACCAGCATCTGCCGCTTGGCCGCGTTCGTGCGGATCTGGCCCGCCGCTGGACGCTGACCGATCTGCCCGACCGCACGGCCGGCCCGGCCCGCTATGTCCGCATCGCCGAGACCGGCGGTCGGCTCGGCTTCATCACCCCGCTCAGCCACAATTTCTGCGAAAGCTGCGACCGGGTGCGGGTCTCGGCCGCCGGCCGGCTTTACACCTGCCTCGGCCATGAAGGGTCGGTCGACCTGCTGCCGGCGCTGCGTGCCGGCGGTGCCATCGCGGCCGACGATGTAATCCGCCGGGCGCTGCTGCTCAAACCCCGCGGCCACGACTTCGTCGTCGACCGCACCCGCGTGCAGGGCATCGGCCGCCATATGGCGGCGCTCGGCGGCTGACCCGCGCCCCTTCTGAAAGGCGCCCTTCATGCGCATCGGCATCCTGACCATCTCGGACCGCGCGGCCGACGGCCGATACCAGGACCAGGGCGGCCCGGCCATCCAGGCCTGGCTCGCCGCCCGGATCACCAGCCCCTGGACGCCCGACCGGCGGATCGTGCCCGACGGGATCGAGCCGGTCTCGGCCGCCCTGATCGATCTGGCCGACCGGGCCGGCGCCGGTCTGATCCTGACCACCGGCGGCACCGGACCGGCACCGCGCGACCTCACCCCCGAAGCCCTCGCCCGGGTGATCGACCGCGAGATGCCGGGCTTCGGCGAGGCGATGCGTGCCGCCAGCCTGAAGACCGTGCCCACTGCCATCCTGTCGCGCCAGACGGCCGGTCTGCGCGGGTCGACGCTGATCGTCACCCTGCCCGGCAAGCCGGCCGCGATCGGTGCCTGTCTCGACGCCGTCTTCCCCGCCATCCCCTGGTGCCTGGAGCTGACCGGGGCCGGGCGGATCGAGGCCGCCGGCGCTTTCCGACCGGCATGATGCAAGGAAGGAAGATCCGATGACCAGCCGCCCCTCCGGCGCCGCCCTCAGGCGGGCGGGACCGCCGATCCTGCACGGTTTCCGCCTGTTCTTCCTCACCGCCTCGATCTGGGCGGTGCTGGCGATGGCGATCTGGGTGCCGCTGCTGCGCGGGATCTTCATCCTGCCCGGCAGGCTGGCACCGGTGGACTGGCACGCCCATGAAATGGTCTTCGGCTATGTCTTCGCCGTAATGGCGGGCTTCCTGCTGACGGCGGTGCCCAACTGGACCGGACGTCTGCCGCTGACCGGCCGGCCGATCGCGGTGCTGGGCCTGCTCTGGCTGGCGGGGCGCATTGCCATGGCGGCGGCGGGCCTGGCCGGCCCGGCGGGCCCGTGGATCGCCGCCGCGCTCGATCTCGTCTTTCCGGTGGTTCTGGCAGCGGCGATCGGCCGCGAGATCCTGGCCGCCCGCAATCACCGCAATCTGAAGGTCCTGGTTCTGCTCGGCCTGATGATCGCCGCCGATGCGGGCTTTCATGCCGCGCTGATCCTGGAGGTCGACACCCGGCCCTGGCTGCGCGCCGGGCTTGGGCTCACCCTGCTGCTGATCATGCTGGTCGGGGGGCGGATCGTGCCCAGCTTCACCCGCAACTGGCTGGCAAAGCAGCCCGGAACCGGCCCCCTGCCCGTGCCCTTCAACCGCGTCGATGCGATCTGCATGGCGGTTGCGGCCGTCGCCCTGGCGCTCTGGGCCATCCTGCCGGAGGCGCCGGTCACCGCCTGGACCGCGCTTCTGGCCGGGCTGCTGCACCTGGTCCGCGTCGCCCGCTGGGCCGGCTGGCGAACCGGTGGCGAGGCGCTGGTGCTGGTCCTGCACCTGGCCTATGTCTTCGTGCCGATCGGCTTTCTGGCGGTCGCGCTGCCGGTCCTGCTGGCGGGCAGCCTCACCCCGCAGGCGGCTTTGCATGCCTGGAGCACCGGCGCGGTCGGGCTGATGACGCTGGCGGTGATGAGCCGCGCGGCGCTCGGCCATGGGGGGCTGCCGCTGACGGCGGGGCCCGCCGCGCGCATGGCCTATGCCTGCCTGACGGTCGCGACCCTGGCGCGGATCGCCGCCGGCAGCAGCCTTGCCGGCGATCTGACCATGCCGCTCACCGATCTGGCCGCGGTCTGCTGGATCGCGGGCTTCCTGGTCTTCGTCATCGGCTACCGTCGCGTCCTGACCGGCCGCAGCGCAAAGGCCTGATCGCGGCCATCACGCCATCTCCACCCGGTTGCGGCCGTTCTGCTTGGCGCGATACATGGCGCGGTCGGCCGCGGCAAGCGCCGCCTCCAGCCCGGCGCCGTCGGGGATGACCAGCGCCACCCCCAGGCTGGCCGAGCCGCAATAGGGATCGGCGCCGGGGCCGAGCGGCACCTCGACGCTGCGGATGGCGTCGAGCAGCCGGGTGGCGATCTTCCGCGCCTCCACCCCGTCGACATCGGCCAGCAGCACGGCGAATTCCTCGCCGCCGATGCGGCCCAGCAGATCCTCAGCGCGCAGGCCGGCCTGCATCACCCCTGCAAGCGTCGCCAGCACCCGGTCTCCGGCCGGGTGGCCCCAGCCGTCGTTGATTCGCTTGAAATGATCGGCATCGATGCTGATCACGGCGGCCGGCCGGCCTTCGGCAACCAGCAGATCCGTGAGCGCCTTCGCCTTTTCCATGAAGGCCTTGCGCGCAAGCACCCCGGTCAGCCCGTCATGGGTGGCGGCATGCTGCAGGCGTCCCATCAGCTCTTCGCGGCTGGCGGTGACCGCAACGACGGTGAGGGGGGCAAGGGCGGTGAGGGTGATGCCGATTCGGATCGAGATCATGTCCTCGCGCGGGATCGGGGGCACGAGATGGACCTGCCCCACCGACACCATCAGCACCATGGCCAGCGCCGCCACCAGCACCAGAACCGCCGTGCCGAAGGGCGGGTAGCGCAGCGCGCACCAGAGCAGCGCCGGCACCGGAAAGGTCAGCGCCCCGGCACCGCCGACCAGGGCGGTGGCGAGCAGCGACAGGGCCAGCGCCGCCGCGGGTGCCCAGCGCCAGGGATCAGCCTCTTCCGGGCAGGAGATCGGCGGCCGCCGCCGGCGCTCGGGGCGTGGCGGCATGGGTTGGGGCACGGGTGCCGCGCCGATCCGTTCGGGCATGGTGAGGATGACCGGCAGGATGGCCATCACATTCAACAGATCGGCCCCGAACCAGTTGCCGAAGGCCACGAGCGGCGACCGGTCGAACAGCACGGCTTCGGCCCAGCACCCGAGCCCGGCGCCCACGGTCGCCACCGCCAGCGCCGTGCCCGCCAGCGCGATCACCCCGGATGATCGGGTGAGTGCCAGCTCCGCGGGCGTGAGCCGCCGGAGCAGCAGCAGCCCCACCCCCACCCCGGCCATGTTGGCCGCCGTCATCCACAGGCTGACATCCAGCGGCGATCCGGTGAGGCAATCGGCCAGAACGTAACCGATGGCCGCCCCGATCCACCCCGCCGGGCCGGCCGTCCCCTTCCAGCGGAGCATCAGGCCCAGCAGGATGGCATTGGCCGGCCATATGGCCGCAAGGAAGCCCACCGGCCGGGTGAAGATCCCGAACAGGGCCGCGATGAAGATGATCAGAAAGACGATCCCGGCCCGGGCGGGATGGCGCAGCCAGGCCGGCAGCAGACCGCCCGGCGGCCCTGACATCGTCGTCCCCTGCGGCGGCATTGCCCCCATCCCCCCGTATCCCGTGCCGATGTATCGCCGAGGCGTTCTATCACCGTTTTGGTTTGGAAGCCAAAGCACACGTGACGCATCTTCTCAGGTGCTCGGCCTTCCCGGAATTCTGTGCGAGGATCGGCAAAGGACGGGTCCGCCGGGATGACGACATGCCTCAACCCCCAGTTTCTCCGAAGATCTATCATATTGTCCACGTCGACCGATTGGCCTCCATCATTCAGGACGGGGTCATCTGGTCGGACGCAGAGGTGCAGCGGCGCCGATGCGCCGGTACGACCATCGGCATGGGGCATATCAAACGGCGCAGACTGGAGGAGAATTGGCTGAACAGTCATCCGGAACTGACCGTCGGCCAGTGCACACCCTTCTACTTCTGTCCGCGATCCGTGATGCTCTATGCCATACACAGACAGACCCAGGGCCTGTCCTACGCAGGCGGCCAGGATCCGATCATCCACCTGAAAGCCGATTTGCAGGCAACGGTGCAGTGGGCCGAGGCAAACCGGCGCCGCTGGGCCTTCACCGACACAAATGCCGGATCACGTCTCTTCAACGACTGGTGCGATCTCGATCGCCTGGACAAGATCCGTTGGGATGTGATCAACGCGCGAAACTGGTCGTCGGAACGTGAATGGAAGCAGGCGGAGTTCCTGATCGAGCACAGCTTCCCATGGTCGTTGGTCAGCCGCATCGGCGTTAAATCTCAGGCCGTTGTCCGGCAGGTTGCCAATGCCCTGCCATCGTCACTGGCTCCGCAGGGAGCGAACATGCTATCTGAGTTCGAGCCTGCCGTGCACCATCGTCCAAAGATCGAGATCCGCGCGGATTGGTACTATTGAGGTGCGCATGATGATCAAGTTCACCACCGGAGACATCCTGGCCGCAGATGCCGATGCGCTCGTCAACACGGTGAACTGCGTCGGCGTGATGGGGCGCGGCATTGCCCTCCAGTTCCGGAATGCCTTCCCCGCAAACTTCGAAGCCTATGCCACAGCCTGCAAGCTTGGGGATGTCCGACCGGGTCGCATGTTCGTCTTCGAGACGGGCGCGTTGACCAGTCCCCGATACATCATCAACTTCCCGACCAAGCGCCATTGGCGGGGGAAAAGCCGGATGGAAGACATCGAGGCTGGCCTTCAGGCGCTGGTCGAAACCATCCGGCGCCTGGAATTGCGCTCGATCGCCATCCCCCCGCTCGGCGCCGGCTTAGGCGGCCTGCCGTGGGATGCGGTCCGCGCACGCATTGTCGAGGCGGTTTCGCCCCTGACCGAGGTCCAGGTCATCGTCTTTGAACCGAGGGACGCACCCGCGCCGACCCGCGCGACCGAGGTTCCGGCCATGACACCGGGGCGTGCCGCTCTGGTGATGCTGATGGATCGTTATCTGCGTGGTCTGATGGACCCCTTCGTCACCCTGATCGAAGTCCAGAAACTGATGTACTTCATGCAGGCCGCAGGCGAAGGACTTCGCCTGAACTACGTAAAGCATCACTACGGGCCCTATGCCGAGAACCTTCGTCATGTCCTCAGGCGGATCGAAGGACACATGGTCACGGGCTATCACGATGGTGGCGACGCACCGTCCAAGCAGCTGGAACTCGTGCCCGGCGCGGTCGGCGACGCGTCGGCGCTCCTCGACACATCACCAGAGACACGCGAGCGCCTGGATCGTGTGGCAAGGCTCGTGGATGGCTTCGAAACCCCGTTCGGGCTGGAACTTCTTGCCACGGTGCATTGGGTGGTCTGCGAAGAAGGCGCCAGCGGCCTTGATCAGACGGTCGCCCGGATCCACGGGTGGAACGACCGCAAGCGCATGTTCTCCCCGCGTCAGATCACGCTGGCCTATGACCACCTCAAAGCCCGGGGCTGGCTGAACGCCGCCTGACGGCGCGCGCCCTTCGCATCTGCGTAATCCTGCGTACGCAGCCCACCGTATTTCCGCAGCGCAACAAATCCCCGACCATTCGATGGCGCGATGCGGACCGTTCCCCCGGCGGCCGTGTCCCGAAGCTCCATCGATCAGGAGGGGACATGACCCTGACCCATTCAGCGGGCCACGCGCCCCGGTTCGGCCTGAAGCGGCTGGCGGCCGCGGTGGCCGTGTCCGTCACCACCTCGCTGGCCGCCATGGCCGGCATCGGCGGCGGTGTCGCGCAGGCGGCACCGGCCACCGCCGAGGTCAACACCACCGGCCTGGCCGTCACCGATACCGAGGTCACCGTCGGCATCCTGCACTCGGTCACCGGCACCATGGCGATCTCGGAAACCGGGTCGGTTCAGGCGGAAAAGCTCGCCATCGAGCAGATCAACGCCTCGGGCGGCATCCTGGGCCGGCAGATCAAGATCATCCAGGAAGACGGCGCCAGCGACTGGCCGACCTTTGCCGAAAAGGCGCGCAAGCTGCTGGTCAACGACAAGACCGCGGCGGTGTTCGGCTGCTGGACCTCGGCCAGTCGCAAGGCGGTGCTGCCGGTGTTCGAGAAGGAAAACGGCCTGCTCTACTACCCGACCTTCTATGAAGGCCTGGAGCAGTCACCCAACGTGTTCTACACCGGCCAGGAAGCCACCCAGCAGATCCTGGCGGGCATCGACTGGGTGATGAAGGACAAGGGGGCGAAGTCGTTCTATCTGCTCGGCTCCGACTATATCTGGCCGCGGACCTCGAACAAGATCGCCCGCAAGCATATCGAGATGAACGGCGCCCAGGTTCTGGGTGAAGAATACTTCCCCCTGGGTCACACCCAGTTCAATTCGGTCATCAACAAGATCAAGCTGCGCAAGCCCGACGTGATCTACGCCATCATCGTCGGCGGCAGCAACGTCGCCTTCTACAAGCAGCTTAAGGCCGCCGGCATCGACCTGTCCAAGCAGACCCTGCTGACCATCTCGGTGACCGAAGACGAGGTCCGCGGCATCGGCGGCGAGAACATCGCCGGCGCCTATGCGGCGATGAAGTACTTCCAGTCGCTGGACAACGAGAACAACAAGGCATTCGTCAAGGCCTTCAAGGACATGTGGGGCCAGGACATGGTGATCGGCGACGTCACCCAGGCCGCCTATCTGGGCCCCTGGCTGTGGAAGGCCGCGGTCGAGAAGGCCGGTTCCTTCGACGTCGACAAGGTTCGTGAGGCCTCGGCCGGGATCGAGCTGACCACCGCCCCCGAAGGCTATGTCAAGATCCACCCGAACCATCATCTGTGGAGCAAGACCCGCATCGGCCTCGCCAAGGCCGACGGCCAGTTCGAGGTGCTCTACGAGACTGCCGAGCTGATGGAGCCCGATCCCTTCCCCAAGGGCTATCAGTAAGCGCAGGTCGGCGGCCGGGCCGGGTCGTGCTTCCCCCGGCCGGTGCCCTGCCGCCGCAACCGCTCCCTTCGCGCCCGCGCCCGCCCCCTCCTCCCGCTCTCCCCCCACCCGTTCCTGTCCATCCCACCACGGCGTGCGCCGCCCCGATCGGGGCGCTGCCGCCGTCCGTCCGGGAGGTGTCGCATGTTCGACGGCTACACGGCGTCCGAGCTGGTCTCGATCCTGGCCATGCAGGGTTTCGCCGGCCTGATCCTCTTCTCCGTCTTCCTGCTGATGGCGCTGGGTCTCGCGATCATCTTCGGCCAGATGGGCGTCATCAACATGGCGCATGGCGAATTCATGATCCTCGGCGCCTACATGACCTATCTCACCTCGCATCTGGTTCAGGACTATGCGCCCGGCCTGTTCGGGGGCTATTTCTTCCTGGCGATGATCGTGGCCTTCATCGCCGCGGGCGCGCTGGGCCTGCTGCTTGAATGGGCGCTGATCCGCCATCTCTACCGACGACCGCTCGACACGCTGCTCGCAACCTGGGGCGTCTCGCTGATCCTGCAGCAGATCTACCGCTCGGTCTTCGGCGCGCGCGAAGTGGGCGTTACCCTGCCCGACTGGATGATGGGCGCGCTGTCGCTCAGCGACACGATCGAGGTGCCGATCAACGGCCTGTTCGTGATGGCGCTGACGCTGGTCATCTCGGGCATCGTCTTCCTGCTGATGTTCCGCTCCTCGTGGGGGTTGCAGGTGCGCGCGGTCACCCAGAACCGGGTGATGGCGGGGGCTGCCGGCATCAACGGCCGCCGGGTCGACGCCATGACCTTCGCGCTCGGCTGCGGCATCGCCGGTGTCGCGGGCTCGGCGTTCACCATGATCGGCTCCACCGGCCCCACCTCGGGCCAGCTCTACATCGTCGACACCTTCCTGGTGGTGGTCTTCGGCGGCGCGCAAAGCCTGCTCGGCACCATCGCCTCGGCGCTGACCATCTCGCAGTCGCAGTCGACGCTGGAATTCTTCCTCTCGGGCAGCATGGCCAAGGTGTTCACGCTGCTGGTCGTGGTGCTGATCCTGCTGGTGCGGCCGCAGGGGCTGTTCGTCCTCAAAGTGCGAAAGGCCTGATGCGATGACCGATACGACGACCCGGACCACCACCTCGCCCGCCATCCCCACCCCGTCCCGCCTGGCGCTGATGCTGGGCACGAAACGGGACATGATCGGCCTCGTGCTTTTTGCCGTGCTCATCCTGGTCGTGCTGCCGCTCGGCCTCGATCTCTTCCGGCTCAACAACATCGGCAAATATCTAACCTACGCCTTCGTCGCGGTCGGCCTGGTGCTGTGCTGGGGGCTGGGCGGCGTGCTGTCGCTGGGCCAGGGGGTGTTCTTCGGCCTCGGCGGCTATGCCATGGCCATGTTCCTGAAGCTCGAAGCCTCGTCGCCCGAAGCCACCGCCATCCAGTCCACCCCCGGCATTCCCGATTTCATGGACTGGAACCAGCTGAGCGCCCTGCCCTGGTTCTGGGAGCCCTTCCACAACCTGGCCTTCACCATCATCGCGGTCGTGGCCGTGCCCACCATCTTCGCCTTCTTCCTGGGCGCGATGCTGTTCCGGCGGCGGGTGGGCGGCGTCTATTTCGCGATCATCACCCAGGCCATCGCCTCGATCCTCACCATCCTGATCATCGGCCAGCAGGGGCTGACCGGCGGCATCAACGGCATCACCGATCTGCGCACCCTGCTCGGCTGGGACATCCGCACCGATGCGGCGAAATACATTCTCTATTACGTCAATGGCGGACTGCTGATCCTGGTCATCCTGGCGGCGCAGTTCATCAAGAACGGCAAGATCGGCCGCATCCTGGTGGCGCTGCGCGACAAGGAAGACCGGGTCCGCTTCACCGGCTACGACGTTGCCGCCTACAAGACCTTCGTCTTCTGCATCGCCGCCGCCTTCTCGGGCATCGGCGGGGCCATGTTCACCCTGCAGGTCGGCTTCATGTCGCCCAGCTTCGTGGGCATCGTGCCCTCGATCGAAATGGTGGTGTTCTGCGCGCTCGGCGGGCGGCTGTCGCTGCTGGGGGCGGCCTATGGCGCGCTGATCGTCAACTACGCCAAGACCAGCTTCTCGGAAAGCTTCCCCGAACTCTGGCTCTTCGCCATGGGTGCCCTGTTCATCGGCGTGGTCGTGGCTTTCCCGACAGGGCTTGCCGGTCTCTGGCAGCAATACGTCCAGCCGCTGATCGGCCGCGCGCTCACCCGCCGCAGCACCGCCGCCCCCGCAGGCCCCGCAGCACCGGCACCGGGCGAGTGAAGGAGATCCTTTCCGATGAACGCAGCAGCAGCCACCAACAATGATTTCCTGCTCGCGGTCGAAGGGCTCACCGTCTCCTTCGACGGGTTCAAAGCGGTCGACGACCTCTCTTTCTATGTCGACCGCGACGAGATCCGGGTGATCATCGGCCCCAACGGCGCCGGTAAGACCACGGTGCTCGACCTGATCTGCGGCAAGACCCGGGCGACCGACGGCTCGATCCGGTTCGAGGGCCAGGAACTGACGAAGATGTCCGAGCACGAAATCGTCCGTGCCGGCGTCGGCCGCAAGTTCCAGACACCGTCGATCTACGAGGATCTGACCGTCTTCGAGAACCTGGAACTCTCCATCCCCGGCACCCGCCACGTCTTCAAGGCGCTGGGCTTCCGGCGCGACCGGGCGGTGGTGGAACGGGTGACCCGGATCGCCGAAGAGATCTTCCTCGCCGACCAGCTCACCCGCCGCGGCGACGAACTGGCCCATGGTCAGAAACAGTGGCTGGAGATCGGCATGCTGCTGATCCAGGACCCGGCCCTGTTGATGCTCGACGAGCCGGTGGCGGGGATGAGCGTCGCCGAACGCGCCAAGACCGCCGACCTTCTCAACCGCATAACCCGCGGCCGCTCGGTGATCGTCATCGAGCACGACATGAACTTCGTCAAGGACATCGCCCACAAGGTGACCGTGCTCCATCAGGGCCGGATCCTGTCGGAGGGCGATATCGACAAGGTGCAGTCGGACCCGAAAGTCATCGAGGTCTATCTCGGGCATTGATCGCGCGTCACGCGATCCGGATCGCTCGTACCATAACCGCACATGTGCATGAATTGCCCGAGGGAGATCCGCCATGTTGACCGTCGATGACCTCACCGTCGCCTATGGCCAGTCGCAAGTGCTCCACGGCCTCAGCCTGACGGCCGCAAAGGCCGAGATCGTCGCCGTGATGGGCCGCAACGGCATGGGCAAGACCACGCTGATGAAATCCCTGATCGGAATCCTGCCCACCCGCGGCGGCCGGATCCGGCTGGGAGAGGCCGAACTGGTCGGCACCGAACCGCACCAGCGGGTGCGCGAGGGCCTGGCCTTCGTGCCGCAGGGCCGGATGATCTTTCCGACCCTGACGGTGGAAGAAAACATCCGCACCGGCCTGGTCGCGCGCGGCCGGCGCCACATTCCCGACGACATCTACAGCCTGTTCCCCGTGCTGCACGAGATGCGCCGCCGCCGCGGCGGCAATCTCTCGGGCGGCCAGCAGCAGCAGCTCGCCATCGCCCGCGCGCTGGTCACCGAACCCCGGGTGCTGCTGCTCGACGAGCCGACCGAAGGCATCCAGCCCTCGATCATCAAGGACATGGCGCGGTCGCTGCGCGAGATCCGCGACATGATGAACCTCACCATCCTGGTCTCGGAACAGGTGCTGAGCTTCGCGCTCGACGTCGCCGACCGCTTCCTGGTGATCGAGAACGGCCGCCTGGTCCATGAGGACCGCCGCGCCGACGTCAACGAGGCCCGCATTTCCGCCTATCTATCCGTTTAGCCCTCGCCGGGCGGGCGCATCCGCGCCCTTGGCCGCCGCCTCAATGGCGGCTTCGGTGGCCGGAACCGGCCACCGCCCCATCACGCCCCGATCCCCCGTCTTCCCCCCTTTTTTCGTCCCGCAATCCGATCAGAAACGGAGCGCCGCATGACTGAAACGCTCGTCAAGGTGGATCTTTCGTCTTCGGCCTATGAGAACGAGAACGTCCACAATCGCTGGCACCCGGATATTCCGATGATCGCCTGGGTGAAGCCCGGCGAGGACTTCATCCTGGAGTGCTATGACTGGACCGGCGGCCAGATCAAGAACGATGACGACGCGGCCGATATCCGCGATGTCGACCTGAGCCAGGTCCATTTCCTGTCGGGTCCGGTGGGTGTGAAGGGTGCCGAGCCCGGCGACCTGCTGGTGGTCGAGATCCTCGACATCGGCACGCTCGACGGCGCGCGCTGGGGTTTCAACGGCGTGTTCGCCAGGGAGAATGGCGGCGGTTTCCTCACCGAGCACTTCCCCGATGCCCGCAAGTCGATCTGGGATTTCGAGGGCCTGTTCGCGAAATCGCGCCATATCCCGGGCGTGCGCTTCGCCGGGCTGATCCATCCGGGTCTGATCGGCTGCCTGCCCTCGCCAGATCTGCTCGACACCTGGAACACGCGTGAGAAGGCGCTGTTCGATACCGACCCCACCCGCGTGCCGGGCCTGGCCAATCTGCCCTATGCACCGACCGCCCATATGGGCCGGCTGAAGGGCTCCGCCGCCAAGACCGCGGCCGCGACCGGCGCCCGCACCGTGCCTCCGCGCGAACATGGCGGCAATTGCGACATCAAGGATCTGTCGCGCGGCTGCAAGATCTATTTCCCGGTCTATGTCGACGGCGCCGGCCTGTCGATGGGCGACCTGCATTTCAGCCAGGGCGATGGCGAGATCACCTTCTGCGGCGCGATCGAGATGCCCGGCTGGGCGCATCTGAAGGTCGATCTGATCAAGGGCGGCTGCGCGAAATACGGGATCAGGAATCCGATCTTCAAGCCGAGCCCGATCAAGCCGACCTATAACGACTATCTGATCTTCGAGGGCATCTCGGTCGACGAGGCCGGCAAGCAGCACTATCTCGACGTCCACATCGCCTACCGCCAGGCCTGTCTGAACGCGATCGAATATCTGACGAAATTCGGCTATTCGCGCAGCCAGGCCTATTCGATCCTGGGCACCGCCCCGGTCGAGGGCAAGATTTCGGGCGTGGTCGACGTGCCCAATGCCTGCGCCACCCTGTTCCTGCCGACCGAAATCTTTGATTTCGACATCTCGCCCACGGCATCGGGGCCGTTCAAGGGCGTGGAGGGCGCCGAACTGCCGATCGCCTTCTGGAAGGACAAGGCCTGATCCCACCCGGCGCCGGCCGGCCTGTCGCCGGCCGGTGCCTCATGCCCCGAACGACCGGAGACGCCCCCATGCCGCTCTATGATTACGCCTGCCCGGCCTGCGCCACCGAATTCGACGCCTTCCGGCCGATGTCCGATGCCGCACGCCCCAGCCCCTGCCCCGCCTGCGGCACCGCCGCGCCGCGCCGCATCTCGGCCCCGCGCCTCGCCGGCCTGTCGAAAGCGGCACGCGCCGCCCACGCCACCAATGAACGCGCATCGCACGAGCCGCGCCGCAGCTCCCATGTCTGCGGCCCCGGCTGCAGCCATGGCGGCGGATCGAAGGGCTTCTCCGCGGTCGCGGAAAAGCCGGCCATGAAGACCTTTCCGGCGAAGCGGCCGTGGATGTTCAGCCACTGACCGGGCATCGCAGGGCATTGGTGACGGGCCACAGGCCATGGTAGATAAGGGGTAGGATCAGAACGCGCCGGGATATCGCCCCTCATGGTCAATCCGTCCGCCGCCGCCATGACGACTGATTTTGACGACGCCCATGATCGTCACTGGCGCGATGCCGAGACGCTCCGCGAAGGTAGCCGCCTCGCCAATGCAGACCATCTGTATGGTATAAGTGCCGAATGTGGCCTGAAGGCATTGATGCAGTGCTTTGGCATGTCCGTGCGCGATGGCGAACCGGATAACCGCAACGACCGCAAGCATATAGATCAGCTGGTCGGGCGATACGACGCCTATCGATCGAGTAGCGTCTATCCCAATGCCGTCAACTATACGCTGATCAACACCAGTGCCTTCAACGACTGGCGGGCGTCACAGCGATATGCTGTCGAATCGGCCTTCACCCAAGACCGCGTGGATGCGCATGCCACAGGCGCCCGCGAGGTTCGCGACCTCGTCAAGGCCGCAAGGCGGGAGGGGTTGCTTTGATGATCACGTTCGACGACATCGAGCCGCAACTTGTGTCTCTGCTACAGGCGCATCGCGAAAGTCTGGCGCCCTTGGGGCCGATGCTCATCAACCGAGATCTGAACGGACGCGTGCGAATAATCGCGCAAGAAGACCGGGTCACCGACGATGCCGGGCGTGCAGCTATGGATACGGTCGCTGCCGACATGCGGAAGAAGCTGGGAGCCCATGTCGCTCCCGAAGGTTCGCTCATTCTCTATGAAGCCGATCTCGACGCCGTTGCAGCCTCGGGGCTCTCCCGCCCGCTTGCCGAGGATCTGCCCGGATACCGGATCGTCGACCGGCTCGCGACCGGAACCCGCTGGGCCACTGTCGAAGAGCCTTCCGACGGTGCCGCGCGTCGTATCGTGTTCTTTTCGATCAAGGGCGGCGTGGGCCGTTCTACGGCTCTTGCGGCCTGCGCCCGGCACCTCGCCCAGGGGGGCCGCAAGATCCTGGTCGTCGATCTCGACCTCGAAAGTCCGGGACTGTCCTCCTCCCTTCTGCCCGACGATCGATGCCCCCGCTATGGCGTGACCGACTGGATGGTGGAGGATCTTGTCGGCAATGCCGACGAGATGATCGAAGACATGGTCGCGGTCAGCGATCTGTCGGAGCTGGGCGATATCCGCGCGGTACCGGCTCATGGTGCCAAACCGGGAGACTACCTGCTGAAACTCGGGCGGGTCTGGATGCCCAAGGTCACGGCCGACCGGGCCACGGAACCCTGGCCCCGCCGGCTCAACCGTCTGATCGACGCCCTGGAAGCGCGCTACACGCCCGATGTCGTTCTGATCGACAGCCGCTCCGGCATCGACGAGACCGCCTCTGCCGTCGTCACGGATCTTGGGGCACATCTGGTCTGCCTGTTCGCCATCCACGGCGCACAGACCTGGACCGGGTACCGGATCCTGTTCGAGCACTGGAAACGCGCAGGCGTGGTGAAAGATATCCGGGACCGCCTGCAGATCGTAGCCGGCCTGGTGCCCGAGACCGACAGCGTCGCCTATGTGGATGCGCTCCGGCAGGCGTCATGGGATCTGTTCGGTGAGTATCTCTATGATGAAGTCGAGGCCGGCGCGACGGCCGAATTCAGCTTCGATCTCGCAGAACCGGATGCCCCGCATCAGCCATGGGCCATCCATTGGAACCGGGGTTTTGCCGCCCTTGAGCGACTGCACGGCAACGAGGTCGTGGTAGACGATGAACGGGTCCGTGCGGTATTCGGGGAGGTGTTCGACGGTCTGGACAAACTGACGCCCGCAGAGGACTGATCACATGACACCTGCAATGCTTCGGCGCGCATTGATCGAGGGATTGCCGGAGGTCCAGGCGCAGGACGGAACCGCGCCGGCGGCAGCACAGGTCTACGTGCCGAATGCTCATGCGCGGGCACTCGCCCTGGATTGCAGTCTGGTGATCGGCGCCCGCGGTGTCGGCAAGACCTTCTGGTGGGAGGCTCTGCGCCGCGGCGAGGTGAGGTCGCGCCTCGCCGGCACGGTGAAATCAATCGACAATGTGACTGTCGGCACCGGCTTCGGCATTGGCGTCAGTATAAACGACGCCCCTGATCGCGAGACCTTTGCCCGGCTGATTGCGCCGGAGAGCGGTTTCACGGCCTATGATGTCTGGCGCACGGTCTGTGTCCGGTGGATCGGGCGTCTTCTTGACCTGCCGAGACCATCCCAGTCATGGAGGGAATCGGTCAGTGCGGTCTCCTCGGATCCCGAGATTTATGCCTGCCTTCTGGAACAGGCCAACAAAGTTCTCGGTGAGCAGGCCCGCCACGGGCTTCTGATATTTGATGCGCTTGACCGGACGAGTAATGACTGGCGCACGACGGACCCGATCGTACGCGATCTTCTCCGTTTTGCACTTGATCTCCGTTCGTATCAATATCTCCATGCAAAAGTTTTCCTCAGACAGGATCAATTCGAGGGGCGTTCTGTGAAAGACTTCACGGACGCTTCCAAGCTGCTGGCCACGCGAGTAGAACTCACCTGGGGCAGTCTGGACCTCAACGGCCTTCTCTGGCAGTACCTCCTGAACACACCAGCCGATATCTCCAGGCCGATCGTCGATCTTCTGACGGAGCTGGGTTGTCCGATCAACGCCGACGCAGATGTACGTGAAGTCCCGCAACGCCTGAGGCATGACGAATCTCTGCAAAAAGCGGCATTTGCACGCCTGGCCGGCCAGTATATGGGCCGCGACCGGCGGCGCGGCATTCCCTATACGTGGATTGTCAGTCATCTGTCAGACAGCCAGGGGCGCGCGTCGCCGCGATCCTTCCTTGCCGCTTTGCGTCACGCCGCGGTGAACACCAGCGAAAATCATCCTGAACATACCACTGCATTGCATTACGATGCGATCAAGGAGGGGGTGCGCGCCGCCTCCGGAATCCGCGTGGATGAAATGGCGGAGGATTATCCCTGGATCCGGCATCTGATGCAGCCTCTGCGTGGGATGAGCGTGCCCTGCAGCTTCGACAACGTCGCCACGGCCTGGAGCACCGCGAAGGTACTGGACCAGCTCGGCACATCGGAGGATCGTCTTCCACCGGAACATCTCGATCAGGGCCCTGAGGGCGTTCGGGAAGACCTGGAAAAACTCGGCCTCCTTCAACGCATGCGCGACGGCCGGGTCAACATGCCCGACCTCTACCGTGTCGGCTTCGGCCTCGGACGGCGCGGCGGCGTCAAGCCGGCTGCGCGTGAGTGACCGCAGTTGCCGTAACGATGAACGCCCGGATCTCCACCTCCACCCTTGCCCCTGCCGCCCGCTTCGGCGAAAGTTGCGCCGCAACAGGCCATGGCGGCCGGTCGACGAGGACAGGTGGATGACGGAAAGCGGGATCGATCCCGGATTGGCGGCCCTGGCCGTGGCGGTCGCGCAGGGCATTGGCGGCCCGGTGGCGGCAGCGGCGCGGCCGGTCGATCTGGGGCCCGGAGGGCCGCTTGGCGACTGGACGGAAACCGCCCGGCTGATTGCACGCCATCGCGTCCAGGGGCTGGCCTCGCCCACCCTGTTGAAGGCGTCGGGCGGCGCAATGCCGGTCGATCTGAAAACCAGTCTGATTCGGGCGACCATGCTGGCCGTGCAGGCGCAGCGCAAGCAGATGGACCTGCTGCTGCGCGTGCTGACGGCGCTGCAACAGCACGGAATCCGGGCGATTGCGCTGAAAGGGGCGATGCTGGGACACCGGTTCATGGCGCGGCCGGAACTCAGACTGTCCAACGATCTCGATGTGCTCGTCGACCCGCAACGGATCGACGAGGCCGAGGCGGTGATCACCGGCTTCGGCTATGCCCGGCATCTTCCACCGGCCAGCTGGCGTCCGGCCTGGGTGGCGCATTACCGCAAATGGCGCAAGGATGCGGCCTTCCTGCCCCTGGAGGGCGGCCCGATGATCGAATGCCATTGGCGGATCTTCGACAACCACAAATTGCTGCCATTCGATTTCGAGATGCTGTGGCATGGCCGTCATATCGAGATGGTCAACGGTGTCGAGATCCCGATGGTCGGCAACCTTCAGCAGCTGGTGTATCTGGCGGTGCACGGCGCCTACCACGCTTGGTTCCGGCTGAAATGGGTGGCTGATTTCGCCGCAGTCTTCTGCGCCACGCCGCCCGAAGAACGCCAGGCGGCGGCGGCACTTGCGGCCAGGCAGGGCGTCGGTCCGGTCTTCGACCATGCGCTGTCGCTCGCCCATCGTCTCTTCGCCATACCGCTCACGGCGGAAGAGGTTGACCGCGTCGCCCGCTCGCCCCGACGGGAGGCGCTGGACGGCTTTGCGCTGAAGGCGCTGCACCACCACGACGCCTCTGCCGTCGGGCTGGCCATCGATCGTCGCTTCGCCCTCCGCATGGTCCTGCACAGCTACCGGCTGCGCCGCGAGCCCGCCTTCCTGGCGGCCCAGGTCCTCATGGATCTCAATTTCCCCGGGGGGCTTGAAAACTCCGGCCTGGGGGACCGCTGGCTCTGGTTGTATCCGGCGGTCCGCGGCTGGCGATCCGCCCGTCACCATATCTCCCACCGGCTGGGAAGGCCGGGTCGCGCATGACGATGACCTCCGGCGCAGCATTCCGGGATCTTCTCCGCCGCATGGTGCGAGCCGGCGGACGCCGGCGGGTGGCGAAGCTTGCCGGCCTTCAGCTGGGCGCTGCGGTTTCAGAAAGCCTCGGCCTCGCCATGCTGCTGCCGCTGCTGCGCATGATTCAGCTGCCGGGCGGCGATGCACCGGCGGAGCTGGGCGAAAGTGCCGGCACCGGCTTCGCGCCGCTGGATCGGCTGATCGGGGCATTGGACCCCGCTGCAGGGCTGATCGCGGTGCTGCTTGTCTTCGTCGTCCTGACCGTGATCCGCGGCCTGCTGCTCTATGGTCGCGAGGTCCACAGCTTTCATCTGACGGTCGATCTGGCGGCGCAGTTGCGGGCTGACCTGTTCGGCGCCGCTGCCCGTGCTCCGTGGCGGGTTCTCGCCTCGGAACCCCGTGGCCATCTGCTTGGCCTGCTGACCACCGAGGTCGACCGGATCGTGACCGGCACGGTCATGCTCCTCAGGCTCCCCGCCCTCGGTGTGATGGCCGTGGCGCAGATCACGGTCGCCGCGCTGATCAGCCCGACCCTCACCCTGGCGGCACTCGCGATCGGCGGCCTGAGCGGAGTTGCCGTCCGCCGCCGCTCCAGATCGAGCTTCGCGCAAGGCACGCGGCAGACCGGCCTGCACGCCGCCGCCTCCCGCGAGGTCCGCGACTTCCTGGACGGGCTCAAGCCCGCCAAGGGCCAGGGCGTGGAAGCACGCCACGCCGCCGTCTCGGCGACTGCGCTCCGCGAGACGGGGCTTGGCATGCTGTCCTTCGTCCGGGCGAGCGCCAATGCACGGCTGATGATGCAGGTGGTGGGCGTCATTGCCCTGTCGGGCCTGGTCGTGGTGGGCGCGCTGATCCTGAAGGTGCCCGGCCCCGAGCTGATCCTGCTTGCGGTGATCTGCGGCCGCCTGCTCCCCATGGCACAGGAATTCCAGCAATCGGCCCAGAGGGTCGCGCATATGCTGCCGGCGCTGGTGGCGGTGAACGCCGCCGCCGCCCGCCTGGCCCGCCAGGCGGGACCGGCGGTCGCCCGTCCGGCACTGCCCGCCGCCGATCATGCCCCCGAAATCCGGCTGAAGGGCGTGAGGCTCAGCCATCCGGGCGACCCGGCAGCGCCCGAGACGAGCAGCAGTCAGACGGTGCTCGACGGCGTGGATGCCAGCTTCCCGGCCGGCAGCGTCACCGCGATCATCGGCCCGTCGGGTGCCGGCAAGACCACGCTGATCGATCTGCTGCTCGGCCTTCTGCCACCGGATGACGGCACCGTCACCTTCGACGGCCGGCCGCTGGACGAAGCCCTTGCCGCGGCCTGGCGGCCACGTGCCGGCTGGGTACCGCAGGAGACCTTCCTGACCGATGCCAGCCTGCGCCAGAATCTGCTCTGGTCCGCCGATCCCGAGCGCCATGCCAGCGACGATACGGCATTGATGGCCGCGATCGAGGCCGCCGGGCTGGCGCCGGTGGTCGCCGGGCTGCCCGAGGGGCTGGACACCCCCCTCGGCGACCGCGGCAGCCGGCTTTCGGGCGGCGAGCGCCAGCGGGTGACGATCGCCCGTGCCCTGATCCGCCAGCCGCGGCTGCTGCTGCTCGACGAACCGTCGAGCGCGCTCGATGCCGAAACCGAACAGCGTCTCTGCGACACCCTGGCCACGCTGAAGGGGCGGACGACGGTGGTGGTGATCACCCATCGCCCGGCCATCCTGGAAGTCGCCGATCAGGTGCTGCGCCTCGAGGATGGGCGCTTCGTCACCGGCAGCTGATCCGTCACCCCTTGCGATCGGCCAGGTCGGTCAACAGGTGCTCAAATAGCGGGATCAGCAGGGCGCTGCCCACCGGCGACAGATGATCTTCGTCGCGATAGCGGCTGGTGCCTGCGATGGGATCGGCCGCGCGACAGAAGCCGTCCGGATCACAGAGCAATGGCCCCGGATCGAGGACGGCCGCCCGCCCCTGGGCGGCATGGTCGATGGCCGCATCCACATGGCGGTTGAAGGCCCTTTGGCTGGCGAGGCTGCGGCCCGCCTCCGCGACCGGCTGCCCCTCGCGCGCCCGTGAGGCCAGATACCGTGGTGGCAGAAAGGGCATCAGCGGTACCTGTTTCATGACCGCCACCTGCACCCCAAGCTGTCGCAGCCGGTCGATCGTCTCTGTCAGAGCGGTTTCCAGCAATTTAGCACGGCGGATGCGTTCATCCTCCGGCAGGGGCCCCAAAGCCCAGCGCGGCATCGACACCACCGGGCTCGGTTCCTTCCACGATGCGATCCCAACATCCCACCAGAACAACCAGCCTGATATCCCGGCGCCTGATTTCGTCGGCCAGCACCCGGTCGCCCGGCGCGCAGGGCAGCTGCCCCCCGAACCCGATCGCCGGACATTTGAGGCGGGTGACGTCGAGGGAGAGACCATGCCGCCGGACAACATCGGCGAGCACCCGCGCCACCATGCCTGCATGGCTGTCGCCCATGAGAAGAACGCCGCCACCTTCGGGCCTGCCATCGGCGATCCGGCAGAAATCTCCTCCGATCAAGCCGTTGAGCCAGTGTCCGCAACGATTGGTCGGCGCGGTCTCCTGGACCAGATAACGGTCCTCTGCAGCGGGAAAGCGGCGCAACCAACCGGCCTCGCCCGCGACCCCATAGCCGATCATGGCGCAGACGGCCATGGCCATTGCCGCGACCAGGGTCCTCCTGCGGGCCAGCAGGTGCCGACGGCGGATCGGCAGTTCCACATAGCGGTAACTGGCCCAGGCCAGAAACAGTGCCACCAGCACCGCGAGGATACGTTCCAGAACCGGCGCATCGGGTGTCGGCCTTATCCCCAGCGGATCGACCAGAAGCTGGTTCTGGAACACCAGCAGCGGCCAGTGCCACAGATAGAAGCCGTAGGAGACAAGCCCCAGCCAGACCATCGGACGTGTCGACAACAGCCGGATTGCCAGCGGCGGCCGGGCGGCGGTTCCGGCGATGAGCACCGCCGCAGCGCCCAGAACCGGCGGCAGCGCCGCAGTTCCCGGAAAGATCATCCCCTCGCGGTAGACGATCATCGGGACCAGAATCGCGGCCAGGCCCGCCCAGGCAGTCAGCGCCGCCACACTGCCCGACGGACATCGACGTCGGCCCGCCGGAAGCGTCACGGCCACCAGAGCCCCGGCCAGAAACTCCCAGGCGCGCGCGGGCAGAAGGTAGAAGGTAGAAGGCGGCATGCCGGTCGATCACAGCCAGGGCAATGCCCAGCGCAGCCGTGGCGAGAAAAGCGCCGGTGATCCACCCGATCCGCCCCCCGGTCCCCGGCCCGTATCAGCAGCAGAAGCGTCAACGGATAGACGAGGTAGAACTGCTCCTCCACCGCCAGCGACCAGGTGTGCAGCAAGGGCATCGTCGCGGAGGCCGGCGCGACATAGGGATCCTGGAGGTAGAAGAGTACGTTCGCGAGCAGAAACGGCTGGGCGATCAACGCCCGCGCAAAGGCCTTGAATTCCAGAGGATACAGCAGCAGATGCGCCAGGATGGCGGATCCTGCAAGCATCAGGATCATGGCTGGCGCCAGCCGGCGGATGCGCCGTCCCCAGAATGCCCGCAGGCTGAACCGGCCGGCATCACCTTCGCGCAAGATCAGGCTGGTGATCAGATAGCCGGAGATGACGAAAAAGACGTCGACGCCGACAAAGCCGCCCGTCACCCGGGCCAGGCCGGCATGATACGCCACGACGCCAAGGACGGCGACTGCCCGCAATCCGTCAATCTCGGGCCGGTAGCCATCATGCATCGGAAAGATCCTGTCACCCTGCACCGGTCGCCACCGCCCCGCCCTGTGTCCGCCTCCGCCCCTCCATGCCACGAACCCCCAGGCAGCGCATCAGGAATGATCTTTGTTTTCTGATCTGTTTATATATCATTCAAAAAAATGCCGCCTCCGGATAATTTTGGACACCTTCCACGACCCGTTCCTCTCCCCCTCAAGGACGCTCAACATGCTGCGCGACACCCCCGCTGGCCGCCTTCCCGCCCATCCTTCCGAGCCCGAAATCGCGCTCTGGCTGAACACGCCGCAGCCGATCCGGCTACCCGACCTGGAAGGCCGGGTGGTAATGATCCTGGCCTTCCAGATGTTCTGCACCGGCTGCGCCCGCGAGGCCGTGCCGCAGATGATGCGCGTCCGCCAGACCTTTCCCGAAGATCGGGTGGCGGTGATCGGCCTGCATACGGTGTTCGAACACCATGCCGCCAACACGGTCGAGGCGCTCACCGCCTTCCTGCATGAAAACCGCGTCACCGTGCCGGTGGGCATCGATGCGCCGGGGCCCCGCGGCCCGCTGCCGCTGACGATGGCGGCCTGGAACCTGCAGGGCACGCCCAGCCTTATCCTGCTCGACCGTGCCGGCCGGGTGCGGCGCAAGACCTTCGGCCATGTCGACGACCTGCGCCTTGGGGCCGAAATCGCCTGGCTGCTGGCGGAAGACTGATCGCTGCCCCTCGGGTCAGAACTCCGGCGTGATCCGCAGCTTCGTCTCCGGCTTGGGGACCAGCCCCTTGTGGTCGCGCAAGGGGATCGGCCAGTCGTCACGCACCAGGCGCATCAGCCGATCCATGCGCCGGAAAACCTCCTGCCGGTCGGCCGGGTCGGACTGAAAATAGCTGGCCGGATGGTCGAGGGTGCGGGCGATGAAAGCGGCATAGCTATCGGGATCCTCGGCATCGCCCCAGACCGGTGCGGCACCCTGAAGTGCCGCCTCGAAGGCCGCATAGAGGCTGAGGAACCGACGCCAGCGATGGTCGTCGAAATCGAAATTCGCGGCGTCGGGTCCGTCCGCAGGCGCGGTTCCGGTCATCAGCAGGCCGGCGCGCTGCCCAAGATCCGTCAGGGTCCGGATGGTTTCGGGCGGCATCGCCAGGTTCAGCCCGCCCTCGTCGGGCTTCAGATAGATATGGGCCACCCGCTCGCGATAGCCGGGCAGTACGGTGCGCAGCTCGTCCTGCCATTCGCTGGCGGCATTGAACAGCGACATCACGAAACCGCCCAGGCTGCCCACGGTCTGCAACGCGATCCACTGGCCCTGGATCGCCGGCATCGGCAGATGCACCCGCCGCCTGGGCCGGTCTTCGGAATACTGGTCCAGGCTGATGCCGAAGGTCGGGCGGGTGGGCAGCAGGGCATCGAAGAAATGGATCGGGAAATTGCTCGAAATCCCGCCGTCGCTGAACAGCAGCCGGCGCATCACCGCCTTGCCGTCCGCCTGTTTTGTCGGCCAGTCGATCCGGTAGAGCGGGATGGCCGAAATCAGGAAAGGGAAGCTCAGGCTCATGCGCGCCGCCACCACCACCGGCAGATCGCCGGGGGCGGGAAAGGCGATCAGCCGCCGGCCGTCATATTCCGGCCAGATGAACCTGTCGCCGTCGCGGGCCTTCGCCTCGTCCAGCAGCCGGGTGCCGGCGGCGACCATCTGGTCGACCACGCGGGCGGGGAAGGCGCGACGCATCTCCGCCGGGTCGAAGTAGAAATTCCGGTCGCCCAGATCGGGCAGCGCACGCGGGCGCCGTTCGCCCAGGCTGGTGGTCACCGTGCGCAGATTGATCGCGGGATGCGCCGGCGTACCCTCGATGCCGCCGGGTCCGCCGGCCCAGAGATCCGAGAAGATCAGCGGCCGGCCGCCCTGCCCCTGCCCCGAACCCTGCACATGCGCCGCGGCGTCGATCGTGTCGGTCAGCCAGTCCGAGAGCGGCGGCAAGCCGGGGCTCGCCCCGTCCGGCGCCGAACCGGGGCAGAGGCCGTAATCGAGCGTCGGCAACAGGCGGTACAACCGCCAGATCGCGATCCCGGCGCTGGCGATCAGCGTCAGGAACAGGGCGAGCAAGCCGCCCGCCAGCCAGCCGGCCCAGCCATGGGCGAACCAGATCAGCAGCAGCCCCGGCAGCAGGGCGATCAGGTTCCAGGGCAGGCCCGCACGGATCAGCAGCGGCAGCGCGGCCATCGGGCGGCGCTGCAGCCCTGCGGTCAGGATCAGATCGAACAGATCCCGCGCCCGCGGATCGGGCTGGAACAGATCCAGCAGCCGGGTCTGCAGCGTGTCGGGGATGGCACCCAGGGTCTCGAAGCCGCCGGATGCACGCCCGTATTCCGCCGCGGCCGTGATCGAGGCCGCGATCGCGCCGGCCGAAGTGCCGCCGACACTGCGAAAGCGATACATCGCCGCCAGTTGCAGGATCGCCTTGGGATAAACGACGCCGGAGGTGATCCCCCCTTTCATGATCACGTCACAGGTCAGCTCTGGATCCGGACGGGCAGTCATCGGCAGGGACGCTCCGGTTGTGACGCGTAATGCAGCAGACTATCCCATGGATGGATTTATTCCGCCAGAGTTTGAGAAGTTTCGGTTGCACGCTCTGTGGCCTCTTCGATGATCCACTCCCTGAAGGCGCGAATACGCGGATGGGCGCTGAGGGCATCGGTGGTGATCAGCCAATAGGCGGCGCCGGTGCGCAGGGCCGGCAGGGCCGGCGCCACCCTCTGCAACCGGCCGGCGGCCAGATCCGCACGGGCAAAGGCTTCGGGCACCAGGGCGATGCCCAGCCCCGCCACCGCCGCCGCCAGGATCATGAAGAAATGTTCGAAACGCGGCTCCGCCGGCCGGCCCGCCGCACCATCGGTCCCGGCACCCTGCGGCGCGGGCCGGAAGCCCTGCGGCGGCAGGCCCGCAGCCCCGGCCCAGTCGGGCCAGAGATCGGCCCGGGTGGTATGGCGGATGAGCGGCGGTCCCTCGCGGCCCAGCCGTGCCGGATCATCGGGCAGGGCAAGGCCGGGGGCGGCGACCGGTATGACCCGTTCGTCGAACAGCCGGCGGGCCGCGAAGCCGCGCCAGCCGCCCCGCCCCCAGCTGATCACCGCGTCGACCGCATCCCCGTCCCAGGTCACGGCATCCTTGCGGCCGTCGGCGAAATCCGCCCCGATGGTCGACAGATCGACGGCCACCGCCGGATGGCGGGCGGCAAAACCCGAAAGCCGCGGCGCCAGCCATGCGGCGGCAAAGGTCGGCAGGGTACCCAGCCTGAGCGTGCCTGCCACCTGGGCCGGCCCGGCCGCCCCCAGCATCGCCACCGCCGCTTCCAGCCGGTCCGACGCCGCCCGGATCGCCGGCAGCAGGGCGGCACCCTGGGGGCTGAGCCGCAGCCGGCGGCCGTCGCGCAGGAAGATCGGCACGCCCAGCGCCGCCTCGACCGCCGCGATCCGCCGGCTCATCACGCTCTGGCCCAGGCCGAGTTCACGGCCGGCGGCGGTCAGGTTCATATGCCGGCAGGCGGCCTCGATCACGGCGAGTTCGGCGGCAAGCAGGCGGGCGGCAGCATCGGTGGCCAAGGGGACGCCTTTCATGCACCAGAAGCATCAGCATATGATAACCGGCACCGTTTGATCCGCCAGCGCCATGAGAGATGATGGCGGCCGAGGACGACCCTATACCCGCGCAGAGAGACTCCGCGCCAATCAGACATGGGATCACGCGCCATGACCGCCATCCGCCCCTTTCACCTCGCCTTCCCGGTGCTCGACCTTGAAGAGACCCGCAGCTTCTATGTCGGTGTGCTCGGCTGCGGCACCGGCCGCGAGGACGTGCACTGGATCGATTTCGATCTTTACGGCCATCAGGTGGTGGCCCATCTGGACCCGAAGCTGGACCGCGCCATCGCCGCCCGCAATCCGGTCGACGGCGACGACGTGCCCGTGCCGCATTTCGGCGTGGTGCTCACCATGGATCAGTGGCGGGCCCTGGCGGCACGGCTGGAGGCCAATGAAGGCACACGCTGGGTGATCCGCCCACGCATCCGGTTTGAGGGCCAGCCGGGGGAACAGGCGACATTGTTCATTCTGGACCCCTCGGGCAATGCCCTTGAATTCAAGGCCTTCGACGATGACGGGCGGCTGTTCGCCACCAGTTGAACGCCAGACGCGCCCTATGCCGGAACCGGCTCTCGTGCGGGGTGCTGCGACAGCCGGTTCCGACTTATCCGGTAACATATCATTCTGCTTGCCGTTGAGACGATCGATGGCATACTACACAAGTATGTTGTGATCATCCTCCCACACGTCATTGCCCGCGATCATCCCAGCCGGAGCCCCCCCGATGGCCCTTATTGTTTCCCCCAACCAGCTTCGTGACCCGGTCAACAATCCCGGAGACTTCTGGAACGCGGTCAACGGCTATCTGAATGCGCCGGCCTATTTTCCGCCGGAAAGCGTGTCGGTCACCGCGGCCTCGGTTACGCTGGTCCGGCTCGATTTCGATCGGACCATCTCGCTGGCCACCGACTATGTGGTGGACCCTGGGACCGGTACATTGTCGAACGCAGTGAGTTTCGGGCGAATCTGGATTGTACAGCGCGGTTCCGTGCAGTTCGGTTCCGCTTCGGGCGATGACGTTTCACGCATAGTCGCCGCCACGACCTCGGCCGACCCCGATGTGGCCGGCCGCGATGCCGCAGACGGTGCTTCGCTCGTCACCTATCATCTCGACGCCTCGGGTCTGACGGCCGGGACCGTCCGCGAGACGGTTCCCAATAACGGGGCGGATCCCTACGACACCTCGCCAACCATCGTCAAGACCACCACCTGGTACGACGACTATGTTCTTCTGGTCGAAGCGTCGCCGGTGACGGGAGCGGGCGACGACGCGCGGTTCCTGATCTCCGAGGACAATGCTGCAGCAGAGCGCGGCCTTGGCAGCGTGTGGGGTGCCTGGCTCGACGGCACCGCACCCTTCACCCCACCCACGCAGACCTTCGGCGTCTATGATGCGCCGGTCGGCTGGACGGTCGATGAGAACATCTATGGCGACGTCTTCGGCATCGACGGCGGCGTGACGGTCGCCGACGGGGTGATTTCCGAAGATGTGTCCCTCGTGCGGCAGAAGCTGGCCTATGCGTTGCGCGAGGTCGGCGCCACCAGCCTTGAAAACCTCCTGGTCGACAGGGGGTTGACCGAAGCGCAATCCCAGGCCTGGCGGGAGAGCATCGAGGCCGATCAGGCGATCGTGGACGCGCTTGCAGGTGTGTCCAACGCCGTTATCGACACCGCCGTTGCGCTGGTGGTCGCCCTGACCGACGGGGTCACGCCGCAGGAGACGATCGATCAGCTGATGCAGCAGATCGTCGCCGGTCACGCAGCGGCCAGCACAGCCGCCGAAGCAGCGGTCGCGGTGCGTCTCGCCGACCCGGCCTTCGACGGCAACGCCATCCCGGCCGGCATGACCGACGCCGGGCTGCGAAGCCTGATCGTTCAGGAGCTGCTTCAAGCGACCCTGCGCCTGATGGCATATGACGGCCCCGCAGAGTATCTGCACATGAATGCCAATCCGGGCTACTTTGCCAATGGCCGCTGGGATCCGTCTGATCTGGGTCGGGATGCTCACGGTCTGGTGATCGGCGGCGCCATTGGCGACGGTATCTCGGGGTCCGGCGGCATCGACCTCCTGATCGGTGGCGCCGGCGACGACGGGCTCTCGGGCGGCGGCGGCGACGACCGCCTGGCCGGCGGCGCTGGTGCCGACCGGCTTGCCGGCGGTGCCGGGATCGATACGGCAAGCTATGCCGACGCCACCTCGGGTGTGCATGTCGATCTGCTAAGCGGCCGGGGTGCCCTGGCCGAGGCCGAAGGCGACACGCTGACCGGGATCGAAAGCCTGGATGGCGGCGCTTTCGACGACCTGCTGGAGGGCGATACGGGCGCCAACCAGCTCCGGGGCTTCGACGGTGACGACGTACTTCGCGGCCGCGCCGGCGCCGATCATCTCGATGGCGGGGTCGGTAGCGACACCGTCAGCTACACTGATGCGGCCGCGCAGGTTCACGTCAACCTCGCCAATGGCAGCGGCACGCTGGGCGATGCTGCGGGCGACACCTTCGTCTCCATCGAGAACGTCAATGGCAGCAATTTCAACGACCTGATTGAAGGCGATACGGGCGCCAACCAGCTCCGGGGCTTCGACGGTGACGACGTACTTCGCGGCCGCGCCGGCGCCGATCATCTCGATGGTGGGGTCGGTAGCGACACCGTCAGCTACACTGATGCGGCCGCGCAGGTTCACGTCAACCTCGCCAATGGCAGCGGCACGCTGGGCGATGCTGCGGGCGACACCTTCGTCTCCATCGAGAACGTCAATGGCAGCAATTTCAACGATCTGATTGAAGGCGATGCCGAAGCCAACCGGCTGGTGGGCTTCGACGGTGACGATGTTCTCCGTGGCCGTCAAGGTGCGGATTTCCTTGACGGTCAAGGCGGGATCGACATCGCCACTTATTCCAGCTCTTCCGCTGGCGTTCATGTCGACCTCGCATCAGGCCAAGGCTTCGGGGGCGAAGCAGAAGGTGATCAGCTGATTGCTATCGAAAACCTCAACGGCAGCAACTTAAACGACGTGCTTGACGGAGATACGAATGTCAACCGCCTGATCGGCTTCGCCGGAGATGACATTCTGCGCGGACGCGGCGGCGCCGATCTCCTCGATGGCCGCGGGGGCACCGACATCGCGACCTATTCCGACAGCACGGAAGCTGTCCGGATCGACCTCGGTATCGGCCTCGGGTCTGGCGGTGACGCAGAAGGCGACCGGCTGATCTCCATCGAAAACGTCAATGGCAGTGCCTTCAACGACACTCTAGAGGGAGATGGCGGCGCCAATCACTTCATCGGCTTCGCCGGAGACGACACCCTGCGCGGTCGCGGTGGTGCCGACATCCTTGATGGTCACGACGGCATCGATGTTGCAACCTATTCCACCTCGACCACCGGCGTTCACATCGATCTCGCCCTGGGGCAGGGTTTCGGCGGTGAAGCAGAGGGCGATCGGCTGATTTCGATCGAGATCGTCAATGGCAGCATGCACGACGATACCCTCGAAGGCGGCGCCGACGATGACACGTTGCGCGGTTTCGATGGCAACGACATCCTGCGCGGACGCGGCGGCGCCGATGTCCTCGACGGCCGCACCGGATCTGACATTGCGACATATTCCGACAGCAATGCCGCCGTCCAGGTCGATCTGGCATACGGAACCGGAACTGGCGGGCATGCCCAAGGCGATCAGCTCATCTCTGTCGAAGGCGTCAATGGCAGCGCCTTCGACGACGTCCTCCAGGGCAGCCTGTCCTCAGACGCCCTGCGGGGATTCGACGGAAACGACACCCTGCGCGGCCGTGACGGCAACGATATTCTCGACGGCCGCAATGGCAAAGACGTCATCGTCGGTGGACGCGGAGCCGATCTGCTCCTTGGCGGCGCCGGCGCTGACCGCTTCGTCTACAGCTCGATCACGGAAAGCACCAAAACCCTCAGCGGCCGCGACACCATCCTCGACTTCAGCCACACTCAAGGTGATCGCATCGACCTCTCTCCCGTCGATGCCAACGTCACGCTTTCCGGCAATCAAACCTTCACCTTCATCGGAACCGCTGCCTATTCCGGCACCGCCGGACAGGTCCGATATGCCATCACGGCTGAGGGTACCATCGTCTACGCCGATACCGATGGCGACCGGATCTCAGACATGACCATCCTTCTCAATGGAAATCACGCTCTGACAGCCGCCGATTTCGCCCTTTGAGATCTGACGTCAGCTTAGTCACAGCTGCATCTGAAACCATGAATAAAAGGTAATGAGATCAATGTACCACATTATCGGAACATCGGGTGATGACGTACTCCACAGTGACCCCGATACATGGACAATGGAAGGTTTGGCTGGAAATGATGTTATCACATTTGGAAATGACGACGGTCTCGTATATGGCGGAGATGGGGATGATATAATCTATTTACCTCTTGGATATATTACCACCATGGATGGAGGAGATGGCTATGACATAATCTCCTGTGAAGATTCCACGACTGCTATAACCTTACATTATGATCCGGCGGGCTTGCAGTATAGCGAGAATGATCTGACTGCTTCTATCGAAGAAATAAGGTATACAGATTTTGACGACTGGATCAGCGCACCTAAAACAGTTCAGGTTCTACGCGGCGGCGGTGGAGACGATTATTTTAGAGCACGAGGACAGCGTCTCTATGATGGTGGCGAGGGCAACGATACGATCGCTTTTGCCGGCATCCAAACGCTCGATTATGGCGACTGGTACTTGACGGATTTGAGTGATCCGTCGAGATTTATCTCGGTCGAAAATGTCATGGGCGTAAACTATATAAAGGATTGGATTATAGGCTCAGCAGACAATAATGTGCTGCAAGGACTCTCCGGCGATGATGTCATCGAGGGAGGGGCTGGTGCCGACACCATGGCGGGAGGTGCTGGGCGTGATACGCTTAGCTATGCTGGTAGCGAGTCCGCTGTATATGTCGATCTAGCGGAACGAGTTTTTACTGGCGGCGACGCAAACGGTGACTGGGCAAGTGGCTTCGAGATTCTTCGAGGTTCTGACTACAACGACATGCTTGGGGAGGTCCGTTCTAGTACTAACTGGATCTCCGAAATATATGGCGGGGGGGGAGATGATATCCTACGGCCCGTCAGTATGACTATTATGCTCGATGGTGGGGAAGATTGGGATACCGTCTCTTATTCCCGCTGGACATCTGGCGTAATTGTCGATATGGCAGAATCCTTCAGTAAATATATTAATATTGAACAGATCAATGGCACTGCATATTCGGATCAACTGAATGGCACAAATGCCGTAGAAACGTTCCTCGGCTTCGCCGGAGATGACATTCTGCGCGGACGCGGCGGCGCCGATCTCCTCGATGGCCGCGGGGGCACCGACATCGCGACCTATTCCGACAGCGCGGAAGCTGTCCGGATCGACCTCGGTATCGGCCTCGGGTCTGGCGGTGACGCAGAAGGCGACCGGCTGATCTCCATCGAAAACGTCAATGGCAGTGCCTTCAACGACACTCTAGAGGGAGATGGCGGCGCCAATCACTTCATCGGCTTCGCCGGAGACGACACCCTGCGCGGTCGCGGTGGTGCCGACATCCTTGATGGTCGCGACGGCATCGATGTTGCAACCTATTCCACCTCGACCACCGGCGTTCACATCGATCTCGCCCTGGGGCAGGGTTTCGGCGGTGAAGCAGAGGGCGATCGGCTGATTTCGATCGAGATCGTCAATGGCAGCATGCACGACGATACCCTCGAAGGCGGCGCCGACGATGACACGTTGCGCGGTTTCGATGGCAACGACATCCTGCGCGGACGCGGCGGCGCCGATGTCCTCGACGGCCGCACCGGATCTGACATTGCGACATATTCCGACAGCAATGCCGCCGTCCAGGTCGATCTGGCATACGGAACCGGAACTGGCGGGCATGCCCAAGGCGATCAGCTCATCTCTGTCGAAGGCGTCAATGGCAGCGCCTTCGACGACGTCCTCCAGGGCAGCCTGTCCTCAGACGCCCTGCGGGGATTCGACGGAAACGACACCCTGCGCGGCCGTGACGGCAACGATATTCTCGACGGCCGCAATGGCAAAGACGTCATCGTCGGTGGACACGGAGCCGATCTGCTCCTTGGCGGCGCCGGCGCTGACCGCTTCGTCTACAGCTCGATCACGGAAAGCACCAAAACCCTCAGCGGCCGCGACACCATCCTCGACTTCAGCCACACTCAAGGTGATCGCATCGACCTCTCTCCCGTCGATGCCAACGTCACGCTTTCCGGCAATCAAACCTTCACCTTCATCGGAACCGCTGCCTATTCCGGCACCGCCGGACAGGTCCGATATGCCATCACGGCTGAGGGTACCATCGTCTACGCCGATACCGATGGCGACCGGATCTCAGACATGACCATCCTTCTCAATGGAAATCACGCTCTGACAGCCGCCGATTTCGTCCTCTGAGATCGCACCGCCGCCTCAAAAGTGAGCACGGCAGTCAAAACCGGAGAGAGTCGACGTCGTCACGATCTTGTAACAGATCTCGCACAGGCGACCGCCCAGGCGGCGCCTGCGCACCAGCCGGCGATGACGTCAGTCGGCCAGTGGACGCCCAGATAGATCCGGCTCACCCCCACCAGGAAGGTGAGCCCGATCGCGACCCCCAGAACATAGCCCTTCAGCCGCCGCCGGTTCTCGAACCGTGCGAGCAGAGCACCGAGCGTGAGGTAGGTGGTCGCCGACAGCATGGCATGGGCGGAGGGGAAGCTCGCCGTCTGCACCTCCACCAGATGGGCGACCAGATCCGGCCGCGGCCGTTCGAAGACCAGTTTCAGGCCGAAGCTCAACACCGTGCCGCCGATCACCGACAGCGCCACGGTCAGTGCGGCCGCCCGACTGCGGCGGATCAACAGATAGCCGACCACGACCAGGGTCATCAGCCCCAGCACGGTGGTGCTGCCAAGTGCGGTCAGGTCGGCGAAGCCGGTCTCCAGCCAGTTCGGGCCCAGCGGATCGGCCAGGTCGGCGGGGTTGCGCAGGCTTTGGAGCAGGGCGCGATCCAGCGCCTCGGTTTCCCCCTCCATCACCTCGTCCGCCAGCCAGACGAAGAACACGATTGTCGCCGTCACCAGGCCCAGAGGCCACCAGCGTTCGATCAGCGTCCGCCCGTCCCGCGCCGCAGTTTCCGACATGTTTCCTCCCGGCCATCCATGGTCAGACATGCAAAAACGCTACCGGAAGCGGCAGACCGCTTCCAGTGAGCGTTCCGGGAGGATGGCGCGGCCGCGGTCAGCGGCCGCTGCGCGTGGTCGGGTCCAGCAACATGCGCACGCTGTCGCCCAACCCGTTGAAGGCAAGGGCCGTCACCAGGATGGCAAGGCCCGGGGTGACCATCTGTTCGGGCGCAATCTCCATATAGAGATAGGCTTTGGCGAGCATCGAGCCCCAGCTGGCATCCGGTGCCTGAACGCCCAGCCCCAGAAAGGAGAGCGAGGCTTCGGCCAGAAGCGCGCCGGCCAGAAGCAGGGTCACCTGCACCAGGATCGGCTGGATGGCATTGGGCAGGATGTGACGGACGAGGATGCGCACCGGGCTTGCCCCGAAACAGCGGGCGGCGTCGACGAACAGCTCTTCCTTCACCACCAGCGCCCGGGCGCGGGCCAGGCGCGCGATCAGCGGGGCGAACACGATGCCGACCGAAATCATGCCGTTGGTGAGCCCCACCCCCAGCGCGCCGGTGACGCCGATCGCCAGCACGATGGCGGGGAAGGAGAGCAGCGCATCGATCACCCGGCTGACCACCTCGTCGACCCAGCCCCCGGCGAAACCGGCGAGCAGGCCGATCGGCAGGCCGATCACCAGCGCGATCGACACCGACAGCACGCTGGCATACATGCTGGCCGAGGCGCCATGGATCAGCCGGCTGAACACGTCGCGGCCCAGATCGTCGGTGCCCAGCCAGTTTTCGGCCGAAGGCGGCATCAGGATCAGGTCGAAATTCTGCGCGATCGGCGAATAGGGCGCGAGCTGATCGGCAAAGATGCCGGTGAGCGCGATGATCACCACCACCAGCAGGCTGAGCGCGCCGCGCGGATCGCGCAGCATCCAGGCGAGCACCGGGTTGCGCCGGCGGGGCGCCGCCCCGGCGGCAGAAGGGGTTGCGGTCCGGCTCATCAGCGTACCCTCGGGTCGAAGACGACATAGAGCATGTCGATGATCAGGTTCAGCCCGACCACGAAGATGATCATGGTCAGCACCACCCCCTGCACCACCGGGAAATCGCGGGCGAGCGCCGCGTTGACGATCAGATTGCCGACACCCGGAATGGCGAACACCGTCTCGACCACGACGGTCGCCGCCAGCAGGCGGTTGGCCAGCAGGCCGATCACCGTCAACAGGTTGACCGAGACGTTCTTGAGCCCGTGCTTCCACAGCACCGCGCCCCCGGGCAGGCCCTTGGCGTGGAGCGTGCGGACATATTGCGAGCCCAGAATATCGACCAGCGAGGTGCGCAGCTGGCGCGCCACCTCGGCGATACCGCCGGCGGCAAGAGCGGTGGCGGGCAGGATCGCATGTTCCAGCGCCCGGATCGGATCATCCGAAAAGGCGACCGCGCCGGTCGCCGGCAGCCAGCCGAGCGAGAGCGCGAAGGTTGCGACCAGGATCATCGCCAGCCAGAAATTCGGGATGGCGATGCCGACCGAGGCAAGCCCCATTACCGCGCCGTCGATGATCGAATTGGGCCGGAGCGCTGCCAGGATGCCGAGCGGTATGCCGATCACCATCGAGATCAGCATCGCCAGCACCACGATCAGCAAAGTGAGCGGAAAGGTGCGGGAGAGCGAGGTCATCACTTCCTCGCCCGAGATCAGCGACCGGGCGAGGTCGCCATGCACCGCCCCCCACAGCCAGTCGAAATACTGAACCAGGAAGGGACGATCGAGACCGTAGAGTGCCCGGATTTCGGCAAGGCGCTGATCGCTGGCATTGTCGCCGGCCAGCGTCACCGCGATGTCGCCGGGGATCAGCTGGATCAGCCCGAACACCACGAAGGTCACGATCAGGATCACCGGCACCACCTGAATCAGGCGGCGGCGCACGGTGCGGATCGCGCGGCGGCTGGACATCGGATCGGAAGTCCTCGAACTGGGGAGGGAAGCCGGAAGAGAGGCCGGGTGGAGCATGGCCCCACCCGGCACGGGGCAGACCTCAGGCCAGCGCCACGTCGTAGAGCTTGGGCTTGTTCAGCAGGTTGGGCTTGTAGCCCTCCACCTTCTCGCCCGCCACGTCCAATGCCGACAGGAAGGCCAGCGGGCAGACCAGGGCATTGTCGAGCACCAGCTTCTGGACCTTCGAGAAGGCGGCCTTGCGTGCCTCCTTGTCGGGCGAGGCGCGGCTGGCGGCGATCGCCTGCACCAGCTCGTCGGGCACCGGGCCGCGGCCGCCATTGTAATAGGCGTCGGGCAGATACATCAGCGAGAAGGTCAGGCTGGGATCGGGCCGGCCGGTCCAGGCCGAGACCAGCGCGTCGGTCTTCTTCTCGTTGCCGAAGAAGGCGGCCGAGGCCTCGGGAATGGTGCCGATCGAATAGCGCACCCGGATACCCACCTGGCGCAGCTGCTCCATGATGAATTCCTGGCGCTGCACCGAACTCTGGTCGGGATAGCCGCCCAGATGCAGGTCCAGCCCGTCGGCATAGCCCGCCTCGGCCAGCAGCGCCTTGGCCTTGTCGGGATCATAGGGGTAGTAGCCGGCCAGCTCTTTGTCGAAGGCCCAATGGGCCGAGGGCAGGTTGGTGATCGCCTTCTCGCCGATGCCGTTCATCGTCACCTTGACGAAAGCGTCGCGATCGATGGCATGGTTGATCGCCTGGCGAACGCGGACATCGTCCAGCGGCTTGCGCGCCCAGTTGAAATAGATCTGGATGCAATAGAGGGTCGGGCCGGTATAGGTGGTCAGCTTCGGCGCCCGCTTCGCGATCAGCCCCTGCTGGGGCGACAGGAAATAGACGAAATGGTTCTGCCCGGCCATCACAGAGCGCAGCCCGGTGGAGAGTTCCGGAATGATCGCGAATTCGATGCCGTCGACCTTGGGCGTGCCCGCCTTCCAATAGCCCTCGTTGCGCTTCACCACCACCTTTTCGTTGTCGTTCCAGGCAACGAAGCTCCAGGCGCCGGTGCCGACGGGGCTGCGGTCGTGGCCGTCCCCCTTCTCTTTCACCGCCTTGGGCGAACACATCATGCCGGCACGGTCCGACAGGATCATCGGCAGGGCGGCATCGGGGTTCTTCAGCCGGATGGTGACCTGATGGGGCCCGGTCACCTCCACCGCCTCGACATTGATCAGATCGGCCTTGATGTTGGAGCGCTGATCCCCGCGGTTGCGGTCCAGGTTGAACTTCACCGCCTCGGCGTTGAAATCGGTGCCATCATGGAATTTCACCCCCTCCTGCAGGTCCATGACCAGGGTCTTGGGGTCGGGGAAGCTCCAGGCACGGGCCAGGCCGGGCTTGGGATCCAGGCTTTCATATTCCCATTCCACCAGCGTATCGAAAACGGTGTAGAGGAAGGGATGATCCTGGCCCGAGCCGCCGGTCATCGGGTCCATGCTCGACGGATTGGCGGGGGCCGCCACCTTCAGCACGCCGCCGGCGGCCAGCGCCCGGCGGACATGGCCGGGCAGCATGCCCGCGGCCGCGGCACCGGCGGCACCGGCCCCCAGCAGCGACAGGAAACGGCGGCGGTCCATGGCGAAGGCCGGGCGGCCCCCGACGGCGACCGGCTCGCCCGCGAAGATGTTCGACGGATCCTTGGTCATTCTGGTCTTCCTCCCTGGTGGCCGCCGCCGGATCTTCTGTCGCGGTCGGCCGTGCCGCCTGATGCGGTCATTTTGTCTGAGACGGTCGGTCTGGTCGGTGCAGGCGCGTCGTCAGCCGGGCGCCAGGTCTTCGGCGAAATGGCAGGCGACGAAATGGTCGGGGGCGACGGGGCGCCAGTCGGGCACCCGCTCGGCGCAAGTTGCCTGCGCATGGGGGCAGCGGGTGCGGAAACGGCAGCCCGAGGGCGGGTTCAGCGGCGAGGGGATTTCGCCCTCCAGCAGGATCCGGCGCTTCTGGCGCAGATGGGACGGCAGCGGCACCGGCTCGGCCGACATCAGCGCCCGGGTATAGGGGTGCATCGGCCGTTCGGCCACCGCCTCCACCGGCCCCAGCTCCATGAACCGGCCCAGATACATCACCGCCACCCGGTCGCTGATATGCGAGACCACGCCGATATCATGGGTGATGAAGACATAGGCGAGGCCGCGTTCGCGCTGGATTTCGGCGAAAAGGTTGAGCACGTCGCCGCGGATCGAGACGTCGAGCGCCGCCACCACCTCGTCGCAGACCATCAGCTTCGGATCGAGCGTCAGCGAGCGGGCGATGTTGACCCGCTGTTTCTGGCCGCCCGACAGCTCGTGCGGGTAGCGCCTGGCCTGTTCGGCGCTGATCCCCACCCGGTCGAGCAGGTCGAGCGCGCGGGCGATCCGCGAGGCCCGGTCGCCCTCCCCCACCACGTCCAGCGGCTCGCGGACGCTGTCGAGAATGCTCATCCGCGGGTTCAGGGCCGCGTTCGGGTCCTGGAAGATGATCTGCAATTCGCGGCGCTTGTGCCGCAGGCGGCGGCCCTTCAGCCGGGCGATGTCGTCGCCCTCGTACAGGATCCGCCCGCCGGTCGGGTCGAGCAGGCGGACGATGGCCCGGCCGAGCGTCGACTTGCCCGACCCGCTTTCGCCGATCACGCCGAAGGTCTCGCCCGGCCGGACCTCGAAGCTGATCCCGTCCACCGCCTTCAGGCTTTCGCCGTCGGCGGTGGTGAAGGTGACGCGCAGATCCTCGACCGACAGCATCGGCTGGTCTGCGGCCGCGGCGGCTGCCTGTCGAGGGGCGGGCTTCACGGTGATCATCCGACGGTGCCCTCCAGCTGGAGTTCCCCGGTGCGCCGGCAGCGGGCGCGGTGGCCGGGCTCGGGCTCACGCATGGCCTGTGCCGTGGTGCAGGCGTCCTCGGCATGGGGGCAGCGGGGGCGGAAACGGCAGCCCTCGGGCATCGCCATCAGGGGCGGCACCCGGCCGGGGATGGAGGGCAGCGGCGCGCCGCGCTCCACCAGCCGCGGCAAGGCCGAAAACAGCCCGGCGGTATAGGGATGGCGCGGGCGGACCAGCGCGTCGTCGACGGCGGCATCCTCCACCACTTCGCCCGCATACATCGTCACCATCCGGGTGCAGGTCTCGGCGACCACGCCCAGATCATGGGTGATGAACAGCAGCGCCGTGCCGGTGGTTTCGCTGAGGTCGACCAGCAGATCGATGATCTGGGCCTGGATGGTGACATCCAGCGCCGTGGTCGGCTCGTCGGCGATCAGCAACTTAGGGTTGCAGGCCAGGGCGATTGCGATCATCGCCCGCTGGCGCATGCCGCCCGACAGCTGGTGGGGATATTCCCCCGCCCGCCTGGCCGGCAGCGGGATACCCACCCGCGCCAGCAGGTCGACCGCGCGTTCCTTCGCCTCGCGCCGCGACACCGTCTCATGCGCCAGGATGGTTTCGACGATCTGCTCACCGATGGTGAAGACCGGATCGAGCGCGCTCATCGGTTCCTGAAAGATCATCGCGATGCCGGCCCCGCGCACCCGGCGCAGCTCACGCGCAGAGAGCTTCAGCAGGTCGCGGCCCTCGAAACGGATCGCACCGTCGATCCGGGCCAGGCCGCGCGGCAGCAGCTGCATGATCGCAAGGCCCGTCAGCGTTTTGCCGCAACCGCTTTCCCCCACGATGCCGATACGCTCGGCGGCGCCCACCCTGAACGACACGTCGCGGGTGGCAGAGACCACCCCGCCGCCGGTGCGCAGGTTGATCCCCACACGGTCCAGCTCCAGCAGCGGCGTCGCCGCCGTCATCGGCCCGTCTCCGCGGCTGCGCGCGCGGCGGCGAGTTCGGCCAGAAGGGATTGTTTCAGCTTGTACTTCTCGATCTTGTTGGTGGGTGTCACCGGCAGCGCGTCGACGAAGCGTACATGGCGCGGCGTCATGTAACGCGGCATCACCCCCGCCGCGAAGCTGCGCAGCTCGGCCTCGGTCATGCTCCGCCCTTCGACCAGCTGGATGAAGACGGCGCAGTCCTCTTCCTCTCCCTCCTCCGCCGGCACCGGCAGGGCGGCCGTGGCACGGATGTCGGGGTGGGTGTTGAGCAGATCCTCCACCTGATAGGACGAGACATTCTCGCCCCGCACCCGGAAGAAGCCGCCCATGCGGTCGATGAAGTAATAGACGTCGTCCCCGGTCCGCCGCACCGCATCGCCGGTGTGGAACCAGAGATTCGAGAAGGTCCTGATGGTCGCGTCCGGCTTGTTGAAATAGCTTTTCAGCAGCAAATGCGGGAAGCGCGGCCGGAAGGCCAGCTGCCCGGCCTGGTCCGGCCCCAGAACATTGTCGTCCTCGTCCAGGACCGCGGCCTCCAGCAGCGGCGAGGGCCGGCCCATGAAGCCTTTGGCCAGCGGTTCGGCACCATCCACCACCATGATGCCCCGCTGGTGCGCGATCTCCAGCACCGTCGCCCGGTCATGGCCGACCCGGAACTCCGGACGCTTCGCCTTGGCCTCGCCGAACTGGTCGATCAGGGCGACGAAGCCGTTGCCGCTTTCGGTCTGGCCGAAGCCGGCGGTGGAGAACGGAATGCCGAAGCGCTGCGCCACCTCGTGATGGCGTGCCGGCAGCGGCTGCATATGCACCCGCATCATGGTGTTGTCGCGATCATCCGCGCGCGGCTCGGCGCTCATCAGCCAGGGAACCATCACGTCCAGCAGAACGGCATTGCTCGCCCGATGGGCGCGCACCCGGTCCCAGAATTTCGTCGGGCTGAACTTGTCCCAGAGCGACACCGCGCAGCCGGTCCAGCAGGCCTTGGCGACCAGGAACATCGCCCCGCCGACATGGTAGAGCGGCAGGTCGCAATAGATCGTGTCGTCTGACGTCAGAAACGCACGGCTGTTGAAGGTGTACTGGTTGATCCAGCGGAAGGGCTGGACCACACCCTTGGCCGGGCCGGTGGTGCCGGATGTGTAGATGATGTTGGCGATATCGGCCGGCCCGCGGGTCACCGGCCGGTGGCGGCGCGGGCTGCGCATCAACTCGGCCAGATCATGCAGGCCGGGCCGGGCCAGAAGTGCCGGCGGCAGGGCGGCCTTGGCCGGATCATGGTCGTGATCCGACGGCAGCGGCCGGTGCACCACGATGGCGGGCAGCGTCACCTCGTCCAGCACGGCGGCCACAGCCGGCGCCAGATCGGCATCGGTGATCAGCACCCGCGGTGCGGTGTCGTTCAGCTGATAGGCGAGCAGCCGGCCGGTATAGTTGAAGTTGACCGGCGCATAGACGGCACCGGCTTCCCAGATCGCGAACATGGCAAGTGTCGCGATCCAGGAATTGCGCGTGAAGACCGACACGCGGTCGTCGGGCTCCAGCCCCATCTCCTGCAGGGCGGCGGCAAGCGTCGCCACCTCGGCCTCGAAGGCGGCGAAACTGAGGTCGCGCCCCTCTTCGCCATAGCGGATGAAGGTTTGGTCAGGATGATGGCGCACGGCATCGCGGAAGCGGTCGGTGACCACATCCCCCTGCTGCACCATCATCGCGAACAGCGCCTGGGCGTTCACGATGGCAGTCCTCCCGTCGCGGCCGTCTGTCGCGGCCTTTCGTCGATCCATCCGCCCGATCCTGACATTTGCCCGGCGATGACCGGCGGTCAGTTAGAACAAACGTTCGACCTAGCCCCGATTGTTCAGGAGATGTGCGGCTGCGTCAATAACGCGATGTGTATCACCGCCGCGTCGTCTCCAATGCCATGGCATGCAGGCGGATCAGGCGGCGACGTCGGCGAGCCGATAGCCCTTGCGGATGCCGGGCCGCCGGCAGGGCAGGCTGTCCAGGGCGACGCAGTCGTCGAGCATCTCGACCAGCCCGTCGGGACCGACGCGCATTTCCACCTGATAGAGCGCGCCGGCATGCAGCACGCAGCCGGCGATCATCCAGTCGCCGCCGGCGGTACGGCCATGGACCGTCAGCGGCGTCAGCACCTGTGCCAGACGATCGCCCAGTTCGGGCGTCAGGGCGGTGAAGGGCAGATCGGCCAGGCGTTCCACCACCGGAAAGCCGCCATGATCGCCGCAGACCACGGCGCAGAACCAGCGCAGATAGTCCATGGCCTGTTCCGGCCCGTCGAGCAGAGGCGGGTCGGCGGCGTTCAGCGCGTGGATCACGCGTGAGGTGCCGTCGACATGGCCCAGCCGGTCGGGCAGCATGCCCAGCAGCAGGGTGGCGAAGCGGCCGTCGGCGCGGCGGACCAGAAGCTCCGCCAGTTCCAGCCGTGCATGAAAGATCGGCCGGCACAGCCGGACATTCAGCAATTCGGGCACCAGCGGCCCAAGACCTGCCGCCAGGGCCGCCCGCATCAGCCGGGTGGCACAGGCCGGAAGCCGAAGCTGCCAGTCGCCGATGCTCACCGGCGGCACCGGCCAGGGCCGCGCCGGATCGCAGGCAAGGCGGCCCCTGATCGCCTCGTCCGCAATCGCGGCTTCGGCGACCGGGTCACGCCGGATCAGCGGTTCGGCCGTCACGACCATGGGTCGGGATCTCCGTCAGGGGTCTCCGCTGCCATAGCCTGACACGACCGGCCACCGCATGCCACAGCTGTTGCGCGCAGGGCAGACGACGGCCGGGCCTCGTCGGGTTATGATACCCTCCGACACCCAACCCCTGGTTCATGGATCTGCCGCATGTCCGTTGCGTCCGTCACCCCCGTCATCGACCCCGCCATCCATGCCCTGCGTCCGGATTTCCGGGCCGTCAGCCTGACGGTCACACTGGCAGGCACAGCGGCGGCCGATGCCGAGGCGATCGCGGCCGAAGCCCTGACCCGGGCCGTCCAGCAGGTGCAGGACGGCGGCCCGGCCTGGGCGGCGGCGCATCTCGACGACTGGCGGGCGGCCTTCCGGGCCTTCGGCGCCAAACCCGCCCGCACCCCGTCATCGGCGGAAGCCCTGCGCAAGCGCGTGATCCGCGACGGCGCGCTGCCCCCGGCCGGACCAATCGTCGATCTTTACAACGCCGTCAGCCTGGCCTTCGCGATCCCCGTGGGTGGCGAGGATCTGGATACCTATCGGGGCATGCCCCGCCTGATCCGCGCGACGGGCACGGAACCCTTCGACGTGATGAAAGAGGGCACGGCCACGATCGAGACGGCCGAGCCGGGCGAGGTGGTCTGGTGCGACGAGGCCGGCGTCACCTGCCGGCGCTGGAACTGGCGCCAGGGGCTGCGCACCCGCCTGACCGCAGAGTCGCGCCGGCTCTGGTTCATCCTGGAGGCCTTGGGCAGCATGCCCGACACTGCGCTGGCGGCGGCGGGAGAGGCATTGGCCGATGGCCTGACGCGTATCTGGCCTTCATCAATAATCGTGCGGCATAACCTTGATCCGCGAAACTGAGATATGGCTCAAAAGGCACGGCCTGCTGTAGGCTTCTTTCGGGAACATTTGCCGTCAACTTTAAAGCACGACAGGCCCAGCGTCATGCAGCAGAATCACCCGGTCTCCGGCGCCGAGACATCCGACACCACCGCAATGCCGCGCGCCGTCTGGCGGCGCCCGCAGCTGATGATCGACGATCTGCCGTCGTCGACGCTGGCTGCGCCGGCTTCCACGGAAGACGGCGGCGTCTTGGTGTCCTGACAATACAATCAGGCCCGTCCGCCGGTTCTACGCGCGGGCACGGGCACATGGGCAACCGCCCGCCGCGGCGGCAGGAAGATCTGCGGGATGCGGATGCGCCTGCCGCCCGAGCTGCCATGGTCGTCGCCGGCCTGGAACCAGACCGCGAAGGCGACCTGAACGCTGCCCAGCGTCAGCCCCATGAAGAAGGTCAGCACCGCTGCCGCCAGCGGCCCTTCGGCATTGGTGCTCATCAGCGTGCCCAGGCCCGAGACGTCGAACCAGAGCAGGGCGCCGACCACGGCGAAGGCGAGCCCGAAGCCCACCAGGGCGTGCATGACGACGAAACGGACCAGCATGGGCATCGGACGGGCGCTCCTCTCGGCGCGGTGACGCATGTTGAATGACTATGGCCCCGGTGCTGCCCGGGTCAAGATGCCGGAAGGTCGCAGGCGGCCGCGGTGACCGCCGCCGCCATCCCCGGGCGTTCCCGCCAGCAGCCAGAGCGCGAAGGCGATCTGCACCACGGCCAGCGTCTGCCCCATCAGCAGGGTGAACACCGCCGCCGCAAGCAGCCCGCCCCGCACCTCAAGAACCAGCCCGCGCAGCCCCGAGACATCCCCGGCGAACAGCGCCGCCACCACGCCGAGCGCCAGCATGAAGCCCGCCGCGGCATGGGCGATCAGAAACCGCGGCAGGCGCCCGCTTTCGGCATCCAAGCCTTCAGCCGTTCCATCCATGACACCGGCCCTTCATCGGGGGCGGCCGGAAGATCCGCCGCCTTTCCCGACCAAACGCCGTGTCCATGCGCCGGTTCCGCCCTCAGCTTCCGATGGCGGGACGGTCCTCCAGCAGCCGTTTCGGATGCATGCCGTCGACCATGCCCATGAAGGGGGCGTGGATCGAATAGCCCAGCATCCGCCGGACATGCTCGCTGCACTGCTTTACAACCGGCAGCGGTACCGACAGGCTGAAATTCTCCTGCTGGCGGCACCAGGGGGCGCAATATTGGGCGGTGAGCGCCAGGCGCGGGCGGTCGCTGCGGTTGGCGCCGCCGCTGTGCCAGAGCGTGCCCAGGAACAGCACCACCGACCCCGCCGGCATCACCACCGGGATCGCCGCCTCCGCCTCTTCAGGCGTCGGCAGGCGGTTGCCCCAGCGATGGCTGCCGGGGATCACCCGTGTCGCGCCATTCAGCGGCGTGAAGTCATCCAGCGCCATGATCGTCGCCGCCCCCAGCACCGGCCGCGGCCGGGGCAGGCTGTAGAAACTGTCGTCGAAATGCAGCGCCTGCGCCTCTTCGCCGGGCAGGATGTCGATCACCTGCAATTGCGACAGCAGGTAATTGGGCTCGAACACCCGGTCGAGCAGGGCCAGCACCAGGGGATGTTCGACCAGCGGGTTGCAGGCCAGGGTCTTGGCGATGACCGCGTAAAGCCGGCGGGTCTTCAGCCCTTCGAAGGGGTTGCGGCCGCCGCGCGGCGCCATATGCGGCAAGACCGCCGCCCGCATCCGCGCCACCTCGTCGGGCGGGAACAGATTTTCCAGGATGACATAGCCGTCGCGCTCCAGCGCGGTCCAGGCGTCCTCCACCCGCGCGGGCGGTGCCGTGTCCTGGCTGCCGGCGGTGGAGTGGTATTTGCGCGGCGAACCGGTGCTGGCATAGTCGTCGAGGCCGTCGAGCATCAGCGGGGCCATGGGCGGGTTTCCTCCTCCGGTTGCGGCATCCATGCCGTTCTGGCCTTCAAGGATGGCGGCTGTAACCACCCGGGACAATGACGGGGCGTCTCACGCGACATGACCGAAAGCCCGCCTCCCCGCCGCCGCTGGATCACCCCCACCATCCCGGCCCGCTTCGTGCGGGAGCTGACCGACCGGCTGCCGCTGGCGGCCGACACCCTGCGCCGCATCCACCAGCGGGCCGGCATCGATCCGCGGCTGCTGGAGGCCGACGAGCCGCGGGTGGCGCCGATCGCCTACCGGCGCCTGCAACGGCTGGCGGTGGGGGCCGCGGGGGATGAATTCCTGGGCCATCTGGCCCGGCCGGTGCCGCCGGGAACGACGGCGGAACTGCTCAGGCTGCTGGCCCATATGCCTTCCACCGGCCATGCGATCGACGGCATCGCGCGCATGATCCGGGTGTTCGACGGTGCACCGCCCTGGCGGATCGATCTGCCCGAGGGCCCGGCCGGCCCTGTTCGCCTGCATCTGACCCCCCGCAATGCCGTGCAGGCCGATGCGCTGCTGATGGTGCATCTGATCCTGCTCGGGCTGATCCATGTCATCGGCTGGCTGGCGGGAGAGGCGCCGCCGCTGCGCCGGGTGATGCTGCCCGATCGCTTCGCGGCGCTTGCCGCCGAATCAGCCTTCCTGTTCGGCCGGCCGGTAGAACATGGCGCGATGCCGGGCGGGCTGGAATTCGGTCCCGGCAGCTTCGCCCTGCCGGTCACCGCGCGGCCCGACGGCGCCGGCGCCTTCACCCGCCGGCTGGTGGAGCTGATGACCCAGCCCACCGCGCCGGCCGGAACCGAAGCGGCGCTTCGCCATCTGCTTGCCGCCACCCGCCCCTATGCCGGGCTCAGCGAAACGGCGGCCGCACGGGCGCTGGGTCTGTCGCGGGCGACCCTCGCCCGCCGGCTTGCATCTTCCGGCATGTCATTCCGTCTGGTCCGCGACGAGTTGCGCCGCGATCTGGCCTGCAGCCTGTTGAGGCGCACCGAACTTTCGCTCGCAGACATCGCCGAACGGCTGGGCTTCTCGGAACCCAGCGCCTTCCAGCGGGCCTTCCGCCAGTGGACGGGCCAGCCTCCGGCACGCTGGCGGCGGTTGAACCGCTGACGGGAAATCGATCAACTTCGGCTTTTCGCACTTTCGTTCCTGACTATATGATGACCGAAACGAAAGCCGGCGGCCCAAGGGACCGCCAGGCAGACCCGCAGCCGAGGACGCGCCGCCGATGTACCTGTCTCCCCGCCATGCCGAAATCGTCCAGCTTGCCAAGGACAAGGGCCGGATCCTGGTCGACGAGCTGGCGACGCATTTCGGGGTGACGCCGCAGACCATCCGCAAGGATCTGAACGACCTCTGTGAACGCCGGCTGCTGACCCGCATCCATGGCGGCGCGCTGTTCCCGTCGGGCGTGCAGAACATGGAATACGAGGCGCGCAGCCTGATCGCCTCGGACGAGAAGACCGCCATCGGCCGCGCAGCCGCGCAGCTGATCGGCGACAACACCTCGCTGTTCATCAATATCGGCACCACCACCGAAGCGGTCGGCCGCGCGCTCACCGATCATGCCGGGCTGATGGTGATCACCAACAACATCAACGTCGCCAACCGGATGCGGATCTATCCCTCGATCGAGGTGATCATCGCGGGCGGCGTGGTCCGCGGCTCCGACGGCGGCGTGGTCGGCGAGGCGGCGGTCGATTTCATCCGCCAGTTCCGGGTCGATTTCGCGGTGATCGGCGTGTCGGCCATCGACAATGATGGCGCGCTGCTCGATTTCGACTTCCGCGAGGTGAAGGTGGCCCAGGCGATCATCGCCAATGCCCGCCATGTGATCCTGGTCGCCGATTCGACCAAGTTCGAACGCACCGCCCCGGTGCGCATCGGCCACCTCTCCCAGGTCAACACCTTCATCACCAACCGCTGCGACCTGCCCCAGATCCGCCGCATCTGCGCCGACGCCAATGTCCGGCTGATCGAGACGGATGCGCAGGCCACTCTGATCTGACGTCAGACGAACGACACCGACAGTCGCCCGAACGCGCCCCACTCCGCCGCAACCCGGTCACCCGGCTCGACCGCGATCGGCACCACACAGGTGCCGGTGATCACCACCTGCCCCGCCTTCAGCGGCAGGCCCAGGGCCGAAACCTCGTTGGCAAGCCAGGTGAGCGCCAGACGTGGATCGCCCAGAACATTGGCGCCCAGACCATCATGGCGGCTGCGGATTTCGCCATCCGGGCCGGTGACCACGGCCCGCGGCGTCTCGGCGGCAAGATCGACATCGCGCCAGGCGGCGGTGGTGGCCGGGCCCAGAATGAACAGATTGGCGCAGGCGTCGTCGGCGATCAGCTGGGCGGCGCCCACCGCACAGAAATCGGTGTAGCGCGAATCCGGCAGTTCGATCGCCGGATGCAGGCTCGCCACCGCCGCCAGCACCTCGTCGACCGTGAAGGGGGTGGCGCGCGGCATCAGGTCGCGGCCGAAGCGGAAGGCGAATTCAACCTCGGCCACGCGCATCAGACTGGTGGCGAGCGGCACCACCGCCCCATCGGGCAGCAGGCGCTCTGCGAACAGCCGGCCGGCCAGCGGACCGTCGACGCCGATATGGCGCTGACCGGCCAGGCTGGTCGCGGCGATCTTCCAGCCGATATGGGCGGCCGGGTCGGCGACGAGCTGTGCCTGAATGGCATAGCCCTCGGCCCGGCTCCGCGGCCGGAGCGCTTCGGGCAGGCAGGCCAGCCGCGTGCCGGCGGTCCAGTGATCGAGCAGCATCCCGGCCGCGGCGGCGTGGTCCCTGGTCATCGATGCCGGCATGACAATCTGGTTCACGGATGGATCCTCCCTGGCGTTCTCGTATCGCGGAACTTGGGAAGATCATGCCATGCGCTGCATCCAGGGCGTCAACCGGATTGCGTGGGAACCTGCGATGGCAGGTGGCGGTTCAGCCGTTCCGCCGCCGCCGCGGCGGCAGGGCTGCCGCGGCCGCAGCCTCGTCACCGATCCCCGGCCCGGCGCGCACCTCCACCTCGCGCGGGTGCAGCTCCTCGCCGCAGGCCTTGCAGGTCAGCACCGGTTCGATGTCGTGACCGCAAGTGCGATGCCGGTGCAGCATCGGCGGCCCCGCCTCCCCCGCATAGTGCCGGTTGCCCCAGTGCACGATGCTCATCACCACGGGATAAAGATCGAAGCCCTTGGGGGTGAGGCGGTATTCATCCCGCGGGGGGCGGTCCTGATAGCGCACCCGCGCCAGCACGCCCTCATCGACCAGCAGTTTCAGCCGGTCGGCGATGATGGTGCGTGAAATGCCCAGCCGCTCCTGAAAGGTGTCGAAGCGGCGCACCCCCAGAAAGCAGTCCCTCAGCAGCATCAGGGTCCATCGGTCGCCGATCACCGCGACGGTGCGCGCCATGGAACAGGGCTGGTCTTTCAGATCATCGCGTTTCATGGCCGCAGTATTCCATTGACTCGATCCAGATTCAATACGAACTTCGTCCAGAAACTGGACTTACATAACCCCGGGCAATATGATGACCCGGTCGGGAGGAGGAACACGCCATGAGCCATCCAACGACGCAGGCCGAGCCTGGCACCACGCCCGGCACCTGCCTGGTGATCGGCGCCGGCATCGGTGTCGGTGGGGCCATCGCCCGGGCTTTCGCCGCCCGCGGCCACGCGGTCTGCCTGACCCGCCGGCCGCGCAATCTGGATCAGGTGGAGGCGCTGGCCGAAGAGATCCGCGCCGAGGGCGGCCGCGCCCATGCCTATGGGGTCGATGCCCGGTCCGAAGACGAGATGATCGCCCTCTTCGACCGTATCGAGGCCGAGCTCGGGCCGCTGGAGGTGGTGGTCTTCAACATCGGCGCGAATGTTCGTTTCGACATCCGCGACACCACCGCCCGCGTCTTCACCAAGGTCTGGGAAATGGCCTGCTTCGCCGGCTTCCTGGCCGGGCGAGAGGCTGCGCGCGTGATGGTGCCGCGCGGCCGGGGCACCATCCTGTTCACCGGCGCCACCGCCAGCATCCGCGGCCGGGAAGGCTTCGCCGCCTTCGCCGCCGCCAAGCATGGCCTTCGGGCCGTGGCCCAGAGCATGGCGCGCGAGCTGGGGCCCCGGGGCATCCATGTCGCCCATGTCGTGGTCGACGGCGCGATCGACGGGGCCTTTACCCGATCCACCCGCGCGGATGTTCAGGACCTGCTGGACCGGGACCTGATCCTGAAGCCCGAGGACATCGCCGCCAATTATGTCTGGCTGCATACGCAGCCCAAATCGGCCTGGACGCATGAACTGGATCTGCGCCCCTGGTCGGAAACCTGGTGAGGGAGAGCAAACGCATGAGCCGGCGTACCGTCGACATGATCTATGATTTCGGCAGCCCCAACGCCTATCTGGCGCGCCGGGTGCTGGACCAGGTGGCCGCCCGCACCGGCGCCACGGTCAATATCATTCCCTGCCTGCTGGGCGGCATCTTCAAGGCGACCGGCAATCAGGCGCCGATGCTGGCCTTCGCCGGCATCAAGGGCAAGAACGACTATGAAATGCTGGAACTGCGCCGCTTTGTGGCAAAGCACGGCTTCGACGCTTTCCGGATCAATCCGCATTTCCCGGTCAACACCCTGCTCGCCATGCGCGGCTTCGTCGCCGCACGGCACATGGGCGTGGCCGATGCCTATCTTCCGGCGGTGGAGACCGCCATGTGGGAAACCGGCCGCAAGATGGACGACCCTGAGGTCTTCGTCGCCACGCTGAACGAAGCCGGCCTCGACGGTGCCGCCATCGCCGCCGCCGCCCAGACAGCCGAGGTCAAGGCCGAACTCGCCGCCAATACCGAGGCGGCGGTCGCCCGCGGCGCCTTCGGCATCCCGACCTTCTATGTCGGCAAGGAAATGTTCTTCGGCAAGGAACGGCTGGGTCAGGTGGAAGAGGAACTGGCGAAGGGGTGAGCCCCGTCGACCTTGATTCTAACCTGTCACCTGTCTCGCCCCTGCCGGAAAGCCTGCGGCGACAGGCCATAGGCGTCGCGGAAGCGGCGGCCGAAATGGCCGGCATTCTGGAAACCCCACGAAAAGGCGATGTCGGTGATGGTGCGCCCCGCCATCACCGGGTTGGCCAGATCGCGGCGGCAGCGGTCCAGCCGGGCGGTGATGAGGTAGCGGCGGACGGTGGTGCCGTCACTGCCGAACAGGGCGTGGAGATGGCGGAGCGAGATGCCGGCCGCGGCCGCGATCCCGGCCGGATCCAGCTCGGGATCGTCGAGCCGGGCATCGATCAGCGCCTTGACCCGGTCGAGCTGCGCCGCCCTGAGCCCGGCCGCGCGGCGCGGCGCCTCGGCGCCAAGTGCGGCGACCAGCACGCCCAGCATCGCCTCGCCCAGCGCCTCGCCATCGGGCAGGTTCTGCTCCAGCAGGCCGCCGGCCATGGCGCCCACCGCCCCCGAGACCAGCCCGGCCCCCGCCGTGCCCGCCGCCAGGCGGCCGGCGGCATCCTGCCAGCGGCCCGGCAGCCAGTGCCGGAGGCGGGTGAGCGGCAGCACCACCGACCGCTTGTGCAGGCGCTCCGTCACCTCAAAACTCATCGGCCGGGTGGTGGTCCAGACCAGCACGTCGCCGGCGCCCAGGGCGATACGCCTCTCGCCGATCGAGAACTGCTCCCGCCCGCTCAACACCAGCTGGATGACCACCAGTTCGCGGCCGTCGCGCGCCGGGCCCGGGCGGCGGCGACTGCCGGCACAGGGATCGCAGATGCAGTCAACGACCGTTACCGGGCCGGCGCGCCGCTGAAGCAGCCGCGCGTCGAAGCCCGGCATCGGCCGGCCGGTGGCCGCCCAGCCGTCATAGACGGTTTCAAGCGTGGTGCGCCAGACCTCCGGGCGGAGGTCCGGCGGGTGGTCGGCGGCGCGCCAGGATGCGCCGCCGATATCTGTGGACAAGGTCATCAGCGACGGGCCTCCCCGCCCTTCCTGATGGCGGATCCGTCAGCCGTGGAAGGGGGTGAAGGTCTGAACCAGGATCCGATCGTCGCGGACCAGCAGCGTGTCGGTCGCCCGCGTGACGAAGGGCGCCGCCGACCAGACCAGATAGGCGACCTCCCCCGCCACCTGACGTGTCTCAACCCGGAATGCCGCCCAGAATTCGGGCGTGGCTTCCGCGAGGAACCCGGCAAAGAACCGCCGGATCTCCTCGATCCCATGATGCACCGCATCCGGGGTGATCACCACTGCCGCCGCATCGTAATCGGCCAGAACCGCATCCAGGCCCTGTGCGAAGGCGCCGAGATGGCGGTCGAACACGGCGGCCGTGCTCATGACTGCGCCGAAAGAAAGGCGGTCCAGGCCCCCTGGGCTTCGGCCCAGCCGATATTGGCGATGACGGTCCCGTCCGGCTGAATGAAGGCGAGCGGGCCGAGGAACGTCATATAGAACACGCTGTCGACCGGGAAGAAGGTGCGGTCGTGGCGGGCGCCCGAGGATTCGAAGCCATAGCCCGGCGCCACCGCGGTGTCGCCGCCGGCATCCCGGCCGCCGCGCACATCCATGCGGCCATGGGTCAGGAAATACTCGCCCGGCCCGGTATGGATATGGGCCGCGAAGGACGACCCGGCCGGGCAGGTGAAAATCGCGGTCCAGCCGCCGCTTTCGGGGGAGACATGCAGCAGCTTCCAGGTGATGCCGCCATCCGAGAAGGCATCAGGGAACGGCGCCCAGGGCCCGTCATCGATCTGGACATATTCTTCGGGCGTATGGGGCTTGGCGATATGGCCCGTCGACATCAGCATGGTCGTCCTCCCAGGTCTCGTGTTGGACGCCGCATCTTGGCGGCCGCCTCTTGCGGGCCTGATCAGTCTGGCAGCTGCCGGGGCCGGCCGCTCGCCTGCGGGTGCACATCGTCGGGTCTCTCTGCGCGCAGGGCCGGGCCGGCATGCTTCGACAGGCGACAAGCGCGCGCCCGGCCGCTAGGCTCTGCCCCGACATCCACCACCGCGCCGGCGGATCCAGCCCGCCGGCCCCAGTCATCCAAGGAGACGGTCATGACCGGAACCGCCGCCGATCCGGCCACCCGCGACTTCATCCTCAGCCAGACCATGCTCCGGGTCCGCGATCCCGAACGCTCCGTCGCCTTTTATCGCGACGTGCTGGGCATGCGCCTGCTCAGGCGCTTCGACTTCCCCGAAATGAAGTTCTCGCTCTACTTCATGGGCTATGTCGACGCCACCGACGAGCCGCAGCCCGAAACCCCGGCCGAGGCGGCCGCCTGGGTCTTCCGCCGCAAGGGTGCGCTGGAGCTGACCCACAACTGGGGCACCGAGAGCGATGACGGCTTTGCCGGCTATCACAACGGCAACAGCGATCCGCGCGGCTTCGGCCATATCGGCATCACCGTGCCCGATGTCTATGCCGCCTGCGCGCGCTTCGAAGAGCTGGGCGTCGACTTCGTCAAGCGGCCCGACGACGGCAAGATGAAGGGCCTGGCCTTCATCCGCGATCCCGACGGCTACTGGATCGAGATTCTGTCGGCCGACGGGCTTGCCGGGCTGGTCACCGGCGGCTGATCGCAAGGACGGCCGGCGGCACAGGCGGTTCGGCGGTTGCCGCGGATTTCGTATACCAAGTACAATCTGCCGGACCCGCCCTTCCGCCGCCCCGGATCCCCCGCCTCATGACACCAGCCTCGTGACAGCCGGCCCCATGACCCAGACCAGCGACACCCCGCGCCTCGGTGAACAGCATCTGCCGCTGCATGAACGCGTGCGCGCCGAGATCCGCAAGGCGATCCTGACCGGGGAGCTGAAACCCGGCGACCGGCTGGTCGAAGACCGTCTGGCAGAGGTCTATGGTGTCTCGCGCAATCCCGTGCGCGAGGCAATCCGCGGCCTGGCCACCGAAGGGCTGGTCGAGGTGCTGCCGCGCCGCGGCGCCCTGGTCGCCCGCATGGCGCCGGATGAGGCGCGCGAGACCATCGAGGTCCGCGCCCTGCTGGAAGGCCAGACCGCCCGTCTGGCCGCCCGCCGCCGCGACCCCGGCATGCTCCACCGCGCCCGCGACATCCTGGCGCGCGGCGATGCCGCCATGGCCGAGGGTCGCGACGACCTGCTGGCCGGGCTCAATGTCGATTTCCACAAGGCCCTGGCCGAAGCCGGCCGCAACAGCGTGCTGTCGGACCTGATGATCGGCCTGCGCGACCGCACGGCCGCACTTTTCGCCGACGATACCCCGGCACGCCGCCGGGCGGCCTGGGCCGATCATGCCGCCATCCTGGAAGCCGTGATCGCCGGCGACGAAGACCTGGCGGCCCAGCGCGCCACCGCCCATGTGCTCAGGGCCGGAGAGGCGTTCCTGGGCGAGGGCTGATGCCTGGCGAGGGATCCCCGGTGATGGAGAGGACATCATGCACGACATCGCCGGCGCGCTGCCGGGCTATGAGAGCTTCGATCGCGCCGCCTGGGCGGCGCTGCGCTCCAACACGCCGCTCACGCTTTCCGAGGACGAGCTGGCGGGCCTGCGCGGGTTGCAGGATCCCATCGGGCTTGCCGATGTGTCGGAGGTTTATCTGCCGCTCTCGCGGCTGCTGAACCTGCATGTGGGTGCCGCCCGCGGCCTGTCGCGGGTGCGCGATGCCTTTCTCGGCCGGCCGGCCGGGCACGCACCCTATGTGGTGGCGCTGGTCGGCAGCGTGGCGGCCGGCAAAAGCACCTTCGCCAGGGTGCTGCGCGCGCTCCTTGCCCGCTGGCCCGATCATCCGCGTGTCGATCTGGTCACCACCGACGGCTTCCTGCACCCGACCGCGGTGCTCAAGGCCCGCGGGCTGATGACGCGCAAAGGCTTCCCCGAAAGCTATGACACCGCCGCGATGATCCGCTTCCTGGCCGCGGTGAAATCCGGCGCCGAAGAGGTGGCGGCACCGGTTTATTCCCACCTCTCCTACGACATCGTGCCGGGCGAGTTCCAGATGGTCCGCCGGCCCGACATCCTGATTCTGGAGGGGCTGAACCTGCTGCAGGTGGACGGCAATGCCCCGGCGGTGGTGTCGGATTTCTGCGACGTCTCGCTCTATCTCGACGCCGACGAGGCCGATGTCGCGCGCTGGTATGTCGAGCGCTTCCTGCTGCTGCAGAAGACCGCCTTCCGCAACCCGGCCTCGTATTTCCACCACTATGCCGACCTGCCCCATGACGAGGCGGTCGAGGTCGCCCGCGGCATCTGGACCAGCATCAACCGGGTGAACCTGCACGAGAACATCCTGCCCACCCGCATGCGTGCGGATGTCATTCTCCACAAGGATGCAACCCATGCGATCGATCGCGTGCTTCTGAAGGCCGTCTGAGCCGCGCATAACCACATCAACCATCTGGACATATTGACAAGAGAGGCGTTCAATTTCCTCAACCAAGACGCACCGGCACGAATCGGTGCGACCGGGGGAGGAAAAGGGCAATGGTATTCGATTACGTGATCGTGGGCGGCGGATCCGCAGGATCCGTGCTGGCCCGACGGCTGAGCGACGACCCGTCGGTCAGCGTCTGCCTGATCGAGGCGGGCGGCGAGGGGCGCGACCGGCTGATCCGCACGCCGGCCGGCGTGGTGGCGATGCTGCCGGGGCGGCCGAAGATCAACAACTGGGCCTATGAGACGGTGCCGCAGCCGGGCCTTGGCGGCCGGCGCGGCTATCAGCCGCGCGGCAAGGCGCTCGGCGGGTCGAGCGCGATCAACGCCATGCTCTATGTCCGCGGCCATCGGTCGGACTATGACGGCTGGGCAGCGGCGGGCTGCCCGGGCTGGTCGTGGGAGGAGGTACTGCCCTGGTTCCGCAAGGCGGAAGCCAACCAGCGCGGCGCCGATGATTTCCATGGCGCCGAGGGTCCGCTCCAGGTCTCGGACCAGCCCTCGCCGCGGCCGGTCTCCCATGCCTTCGTGCAGGCAGCGGCCGAATGCCAGATCCCCGTCAACGAGGATTTCAACGGCCCGCGCCAGGAAGGCGTGGGGCTCTACCAGGTCACCCAGTTCCATCGCGGCCCGGCGAAGGGGGAGCGCTGCTCGGCGGCGGCGGCCTATCTGCATCCGGTGATGGCGGCGCGGCCCAATCTGCACGTCATGACCCGCACCCACGCCACCCGCATCCTGATCGAGGAGGGCCGCGCGGCCGGCATCGCCTGGCGCCGCGGCAGGGAGACCGGCGAAGTCCGGGCGCGCGTGGAGGTGATCCTGTCGGGCGGCGCCTTCAACTCGCCCCAGCTGCTGATGCTCTCGGGCATCGGCCCCGCGGCCGAACTGTCGGCCCTGGGCATTCCGGTGGTGGCCGATCTTGCCGGTGTGGGCCGCAATCTTCAGGATCATCCGGATTTCATTCTGGGCTGGTCTTCCGCCGATACCGACATGTTCGGCATCGGCATGGCCGGCACCGGCCGGCTGATCCGGGCCTGGCGGGACTGGCAGCGCAACCGCACCGGTATGCTCACCACCCCCTTCGCCGAGGGGGGCGCCTTTCTCAAGACCGATCCCGCGCTCCACCGGCCGGACATCCAGCTGCATTTCGTGATCTCGATCGTCGACGACCATGCCCGCAAGCTGCATGCCGGCTATGGCTTCAGCTGCCATGTCTGCGTGCTGCGGCCGAAATCCCGCGGCAGCGTACGCCTGGCCTCGGCCGATCCGCTGGCCGCACCGGCCATCGACCCGGCCTTTTTCGCCGATCCGGACGATATGGCGGTGATGCTGAAAGGCACGCGCATCACCCGGCGGATCCTCTCGGCCCCCGCCCTCGCCCCCTATCGGGCCCGCGAACTCTATCTCTCGGGAGAACCCGACGACGAGACGCTGACCGCCCATATCCGCGCCCGCGCCGACACCATCTACCATCCGGTCGGCACCTGCCGGATGGGCAATGACGACGGTGCGGTGGTCACACCCGAACTGCGGCTGCGCGGGGTTGCGGGTCTGCGGGTGGTGGATGCCTCGGTGATGCCCTGCCTGCCGGGCGGCAACACCAACGCCCCCACCATCATGATCGCCGAACGGGCGGCATCGATGATCCTGGCCGCCCGCAGCGCCGGTACGAAGGCGGCTGCCTGAGGCGAGGCCGGCCTCATGTGCCGAGCTGTCGTTTCAGGGCCTGACTGAATGCCGCGGCGGCCGGGCCGAAGGGTTCATCGATCCGATGTGCCAGATAGGCCTCGGCCGCAACCTGGCTGTTGCGGCCGAGCGCGCCGGTCGCGAGGCGCACGAGGCGCCCCTCTGCCAGATCCCGCGCCACCTGCCAGAAGGGCAGCCGGCCCCAGCCGAGGCCGGCCAGGATCATCGCATGCTTTGCGTCCTGGCTGGTGACGCTGCAGGTCTGGGGTGAGAGAACGCCGAACATGCGGTCCCGGCTGAGCGGCGTCGGATCGGACAGGACGATCTGCAGGTGATCGGCCAGATCCGGCAGGCCGACGGCTCCGCCCGCTTGCCGCAGCGCCAGTGGATGGCCGGCCGAGACGACGGCGACCTGCTCGACGGAGGCGATCGCCTCCAGCGCGATCCGCGGGTCGCGGAAGTCTTCGCCCACCACGATCACAAGCACGCTGCGCTTCTCGATCAACGACATGATCGGACCGCCCAGCGGCTCGACGGCCAGGCGGATGGAGACCGTCGGATATGCGGCGCGCATCTCCGCCAATGCCGCACCGACCGCGCTGATCGGGAACAGGGTATCCACGGTCAATGAAAGATCGAGCTCGATACCCTCTCCGAGACCGCGGGCTCTGGCGCGCATGGCGTCCACCCGAAGAAGGATGTCACGCGCATTCGAGAGCAGGGCCTGCCCTTCGGCGGTCAGCACCGGCCGGTGGCCGGCCCGATCGAAGAGGGCCAGCCCCAGCTCTGCCTCCAGATTGGCAATGGCATGGCTGACCGCAGACTGAACCCGCGACAGCCGTGCCGCCCCGGCCCGGAAGCTGCCGCTTTCCGCCACCGTCACGAAAATGCGCAGCTGGTCCAGTGTCAGCACATCCAGCATGATGCATCCGATCGATCAAACTCATCGATCTTATATCACTTCTGCGGATCATCTGCAGGCCTATCCTGCTGTCGGTTCACATCGCGAACGGCGGAGGAAACATTATGACCAGGGTTCTGGTGCTCTATTACTCGTCCTATGGCCATGTCGAGGCCATGGCGGAGGCGGTTGCCGAAGGCGCGCGGAGCGCCGGTGCCGTGGCCGTGCTCCGGCGGGTTCCTGAACTGGTGCCGCCAGGGGTCGCACGATCGGCCGGATACAGGACCGATCAGCGGGCCGAGATCGCCACCGTGACCGAGCTGCCGGATTACGACGCCATCATCATCGGGACGCCGACGCGGTTCGGCAATATGGCCGCGCAGATGAAAAACTTTCTCGATCAATGCGGCGGCCTCTGGGCCGCAAACAGGCTGGTGGGCAAGGTCGGGAGCGTTTTCACGTCCACGGGCAGCCAGCATGGCGGCCAGGAAAGCACGATCCTTTCGGTTCATACCGTGCTGTTCCATCTCGGCATGGTGGTGGTCGGGCTGCCCTATACCTTCACCGGCCAGCTGCGGATGGACGAGATCACCGGCGGTTCCCCCTATGGGGCATCGACGCTGGCCGATGACGGCAGCGGAGGCGACCGGAGACCTGGCGCCAACGAACTGGACGGGGCCCGGTTTCAGGGCAGCCATGTGGCCGGCATCGCCCGGGCGCTGGCCGCCGCACGGGGCGACGAGACGGCGTGATGGCACAGGCGTCGACGTTCTGTGGGGGATCCTGGCCTGTCGTCGGCGTCGTGATGGCAGCCGGCATCATCACCGCCATACATGCGGGCAAGGTCGCGATCGCCACACCCATGCTCCAGCAGGTGCTGGGGATCGATCTGGCGGCTGTCGGCTGGCTGACCGGGATCTTTGCAGTTCTGGGATTTGCGGGCGGCCTTCCCGCCGGGGCTCTGACAGGTCTGGCGGGCGATCGGCGGAGCCTCGTTGCGGGTCTGACGGTCACTGCCATCGGCGCCGGCATCGGCGCGACCACATCGGAATACCAGCTTCTGCTTGCGTCGCGCAGTCTTGAAGGCGCGGGATTTCTTCTGATCACCGTCGCCGGGCCCGCCCTTCTCGGCCGGGCAGTTCCGCCAGCGCAGCATGACGCCGCCTTCGCCCTGTGGAGCTGCTTCATGCCCGTCGGGCTGGCGCTGGCCCTGCTCGTCGGCCCGCTTTTCGAGGATTGGCGCATGCTCTGGTGGGCCGGTGCCGGGGGTGCGGCACTCACGGGCCTTGCCGTTCGGGCGATCGTCCCGGCCGCACCGCAGCGCATCCCGACGTCATGGACGCGCCTGGTATCGGATGCACGAGAGGTGGTGGTCAGACGGGCGGTGCTGCTTTCGGCCGGATGCTTCGCCCTCTACAGCCTGATGTTCTTCGCGCTGTTCAGCTTTCTTCCGGTCCTGCTTGCGACGCGCATGGCTCTCTCTCATGGCACGGCGGGATGGTTCAGCGCGCTGGCGATCTGCGCGAACATCATCGGCAATCTCAGCGCCGGCTATGTCCTCGCACGCGGCACGGGCCGCGCCGCGTTGATCTCCGGCGCCTGCCTGATCATGGGCCTCTCGTCGTTCGGCATCTTCCTGGGCGCCTTCGGCAATGCGACGGTTTTTCTGCTCTGCGTGCTGTTTGCCGCGGCCGGAGGGCTGATCCCGGCCGCGCTGATCTCCGCCGCTCCGTCGCTCGCAGGATCCGCCGCACGCACGCCGCTCACCCTGGGCCTTCTGATGCAAGGCAGCAATCTGGGTCAGATGATCGGTCCGGCCGCGGTCGGCAGCAGCATTGCGGCCTATGGCTGGCCGGCGGCGGCAGCCCTTGTCGCAGGCGCGGCAGTGATCGCGGCTCTCGCCGCCCGGCGCATCGCCTTCGACGATCACACCGATACCCGCCAGCCCCGCCGCCGGGACGGAGAGAAGATCGGCTGATCAGGCGACGGCGGTTTCCGCCGTCGCCTCCACCTTTTCGCACCAGATCATGATGGTGTTGCGATCATGGGTAGCGCCGATCTGTACCGTCGATCCGGCCGGCAGGTCCCGCGGCGTGTCGAAGGGGAAGAAGCGCACCGCCCAGCACGAGGCCAGGCCCTGATCCGGACGGTTCTCGTAGATCAACTCGCCGGTGCCGTCCATATCCATCTTCAGCCACTGGACCACGCCGGCAACCCGGCCGCCGGTGGCGGTCAGACCGGCCGTCGCGCGGCCGCCCGGATAGGGGCCGCCGGAGCGCAGGTCGAAATGCATCAGGTCGTGGACGGCGCTGCGGAGCGTGAAGCGGGAGGAATTGGCCGCGACCCGCTGACAGATCTGGGCCAGATGATCGAAACCGCCCAGATCGAAGCCCGAAATCTCGCCCATGCGATGCTTCACGGCGCGGGCATCGTCGACCAGCGCCACCCGGGCGGTGACCGAATCCGGGATCATCCGCGCCCCGGGCTTCAGCAGCCGCTTGACCGCATCCTCCATCGCCGGCAGCACGGCCTCACCCAGAAGATCGTTCGAGATGATCTCCTGAACCAGCAGATCGGCGCGGCCGTCGATATCTTCGCCCACCAGCGCATCATCGGATTTCTTGGGCACCACGGTCACGCGATCGGCATAGCCGTTCTTCGCGATGATCCGGGTCGCCGCCTCGGCGACCGACGGGTTCATCTCGCAGGTCGTGACCCGTTCGGCGCCGGCCCGCGCCGCCATCATCGACAGGATGCCCGTGCCCGTCCCGATTTCCAGCACATGAAACTCAGGACGGACCAGCCGCTTCAGCGCCGCCTCGTAGAGATCGTTGCGGCGCTGATCGCGGATGATCGAAAAATGCCATTTCGGCACGTCGCGGGCCAGAATGTCCCGCGCCACCATCACCGCCTCGGGATGGCCGTCGCCCGCAACCTCCAGCACCCGGAGTGCGGCGACCCGCGCCTCCTCCTTCTTGCCCTTGGCCCAGAGCACCACGGCAAGGCGGGCGAGCGGCAGGGGCTTGTCGTGAAGCTGCTGGGCGAGGGCGTCGGCGCTGATCGGCATGAGGCGGTCCCGGAGGTGAGGATGTCGTCGGCCGGCATCATGTCACGTCCGGGACCGGAGTGCGAGAGGGCATGGCCGTATCGCCCGCCACGGGTCGTTCAGCTGTAGACGCCGCCATCCTCGCCGAGGTTGTTACCGGTGGCCTGAGTCAGGGCAGCATCAACTACGATGAGTTGCGGCGCCGACCATACAGGCAGGGGGGCAGCCCCCTGCGTCCGATTGTGATTGTGCTCGTTCTGCATCTTTACCCTCTTCGCCATGACCTCGGCAGCGTCGACACCCCGGCCGGTCCATGCTGCATGTGCGTTCACCATACCATAGTCACGGCCCCCGGAACAGGACCAACGCCTCCGAAACCAGGGCTATCGCATTTGCCCGATGACGGATCGGGCGAATGCATCGGACCATCCGGATCGCTTTCGCTTGCGACGGATGGAGATGGTTGGCCTGGCAGTTTTGAGGACGTTGAGGGCGAGTTTTCGGATGATGGCGAGGTTTTCCGGGCCGTGGTCCTTGCGAGCGCGGGCCTCGTCCTCGCGGAAGGTGGTGTCGAGAACCCAGTGCAGGCCGTTCTCGATGGCCCAGTGGCCGCGGACGGCCTTGGCGAAGGCGGCGGCGGACAAGCGGGCGGAGGAGAGGTAATAGCGGGTAGATGTGCTTGTCTTTCCGTCCCGCTCGACGGTGGCGACGACCCGGGCGATGGTGGCGAGCGCCGGCATGGCAGGCCGGTCGGGGTCCCGCTTTTCCGGGAACAGCCAGTCGACGTCATGAACCACCTCGTGCCGACGGATCTCCAGACGGCCGTGGTCTGCGTCGGTGGTTTGCAGCGTCTCGGCCGGCGCCGTCGCCGGATCGGCGAACCAGGTCTCGACGTCGGCAAGGGTGGCGGGGCGGTTTTTCTTCAGCGCGAAGAGGTAGTCGCCGCCGCGCTCCAGCACGAGGCGCGCCGTCTCGCCCTGGCAGTGGATCGCGTCAGCGGTGACGAGCATGCCCTTCAGATCGATGATGGCGAGGAGGGCGCGGGCGGCGGTGATCTCGTTGCCGCCCTTTGGAACCGCCGCCTGGCCGAGCACCAGCCCGGCCTCGCCGGCAAAGGCGCTCACCACGTGCAGCGCGCTCTTACCCGCAGCCCGGTCAAACGAACGCCGGAGCGTTTTGCCATCAATGGCGATTACGCCGGGACCATCGGCTCCGAGATCGTCGAGGAACTGTGAGAAGCACGCCGACAACGCTGCGGGATCGATCAGGCGGAACAGCCGCGAGAACGTGTCATGGCTTGGCAAGCCGTTGGGAAGGCTGAGAAACTCCCGGAAGAGCTCCTCGCGGTCCTCTGCGAAGTCGGCAAAATCGACGCAGCTCTCGCAGCCGCAGATCGAAGCCGTCAACGCGATCACCAGGAGGTCCAGAAGCTCATGGCGTCTCGCGTTACCCGTGCGCGGGTCGGGCACCTGGCGCAGGATGGTGATCAGAGATGGCATCGGTTCCTCCTTGGAACCGAATAAAGAATCCATCTCTGACCATTCCGCTACCCGGGATTTTCAAATGCGATTCCCCTGCCTCCGAAACGCCCCGGTTCTGGCGCCGCCAGACGGCGCCGCCCCCAGATCGCTCAGCTCGCAAACCGCTCCGACTTCAACCGCAACCCCGCCGCCTCGCGGTCCCAGGCGTCGGCCGTGATGCCCGCGGCGCGGAGTTCGTGCTTCAGCACCTTGGCGGTGGGCGTCTTGGGCAGGGCGTCGAGCACGCGGACATAGCGCGGGATCATGAAATAGGCCATGCGCGGGCGCAGGAATTCGATCAGGGCTTCGGGATCGATGGTCCGGCCCTCGACCGGGGCGACGCAGACCAGCACGTCGTCCTCGCCCATCTCGCTCGGCACCGCGACCACGGCGGCCTCGCGGACGTCGGGATGGGCCGTCACCTCGGCCTCGACTTCCAGCGACGAGATGTTCTCGCCCCGGCGGCGGATGGCGTCCTTGCGTCGGTCGACGAAGAAATAATTGCCCGCGGCATCGCGGATGAAGGCGTCGCCGGTGTGGAACCAGCCATTGCGCCAGGCCCTGGCCGTCGCCTCGGGGTTGCGATAATAGCCGCTGTTCATTGCCCAGGGCCGGTCGGTGCGAACGATCATCTCGCCCACCTGCCCCACCGGCACCTCGCAATCATTGTCGTCGACCAGCCGGACCTCCACCCCCGGCCGCATCCGGCCGCAGGTGCCCTTCAGCGGCGGGTTGGCTTCCGAGACGATCGGGCTCGAAATCTCGGTCATGTTGAAGATGGTGCGGACCTCGACCCCGAAACGTTCGGCGAAGACCGCCGCATCGCCCAGCGGCACCACCAGCACCAGCCGGAGCCCGTGATTGCGGTCGTCGGGCGAGGGCGGCAGCTTTTCCAGGAAGGTCGCCATCACCCCCAGAAGGAACGAGACGGTGACGCCGTTGCGCCGCACGGTCTGCCAGTAGGTGGCGGTGTCGAACCGCTCCACCAGCGCGAAAGACGCGCCGCGGGCCAGCATCACGAACATCGGCCCCATGCCGCCGATATGGAACATCGGCGCATTGATCAGATAGCGGTCTTCGCCCGTGACGAAGGGCCAGGCATCGGGGCCGGCATTGGTATAGATGTGCAGATAGGACACCAGCACCGCCTTCGACGGACCGGTGGTGCCCGAGGTGTAGATGATCGCCATCGGGTCCCAGGGCTCGATCCGGCGTGCGGGCGCCGTCAGGGTCCCGGTCTCGGGCAGCAGCACCTCTTCCAGCCGCTCCGCCGGCAGGGGGCATTCCGGCATGCGCCCGCCCGAGACGATCAGCCGCTCCAGCCGGGCGGTCGGCACGTCGAACAGCCGCTCGACCAGATCGGCATGCACGATCGCCAGGCTGGCATCCGACAGATCGACCACATGTGCGAGCAGCGAACCGCGATAGGCAGTGTTGATCGGCACATAGACCGCGCCCAGATAGTTGAGCGCGAAATAGACCCGGATCTGGTCGCGGCCATTGGGCATCCAGACCAGGACATGCGCGCCCTGCACCACGCCCTGCTGCTGCAGGCCCAGCGCCGTCTGGACGATCAGCTCGCGGAAACGGGCATAGCTCCATTCCTCGCCGGTGTCGTCGAATTTCACGAAAACCTTGTCCGGCTGCTCCACGGCCAGCCGGTCGATGAGGTCGCGGGTCACCACCCGGTCGCGCGGGGGAATGCGCGCATCGAAATGGACCGGACCCTCGGGGCTCTGCTCGACCACGATCGTCATCGGGGCGTCTCTCCCATTGCTCATGTCCACGCCGGGCCGGTCGCAGCGCCTTGTCTGCGCCGGCCTCTTGTCTTCTCTGTCGTCTCTGTCGTCTCGTCAGGCCGCATCGCCCGCGGCGGCCGGCCGGCCGTCGAAGACATAATCCGCCGGCGCCACCGTGCGGGTCATGCGCCAGAAATCGTCATTGCGCCAGGGGGTGATCGCCACCACCCGGCCGCGGGAATTGCGGTACCAGTTCTCCATGCCCTCATGGGTCCAGACCATCTTCGCATGGGCCTCGTCGACCCTGCGATTGTAGTCGTCATGGACCTGCTGGCGCACCTCGATCGTGGCAGAGCCCCGGCGGAACATCTCGTCGAGCGCGCTCAACAGATAGTCGCATTGCAGCTCCACCGCCGAGATGATGCTGCCGCCGTGTCCAAGGCCGACATTCGGGCCCAGCAGCATGAAGAAATTGGGGAAGCCGGGCACGGCGGTGCCCAGATAGGCCCGCGCATCATCGCCGTTCCAGACCTCCGACAACGCCTGATCGTCGCGGCCGCGCACCTCGTAGGAGCCCAGGAATTCGGTCGCCTTGAAGCCTGTGGCCAGCACCAGAATGTCGGCCGCGCGTTCCTCACCCCCGCGCGAGACCAGCGTGCTGCCCCGCACCTCGGCCAGGTGGTCTGTGATCAGGTCGACATTGTCGCGGGCGATGGTGCGGTACCAGCCGTTGTCGAGCAGCATGCGCTTGCCGAAGGGCGGGTAGTCGGGCAGCACCTTGTCCAGCAGATCCTGCCGGTCGCCCAGCTCTTGCTGCATGTATTTGACGAAGGCGCGACGATGGCCGTCATTGACCGCGTTCAATGCCCGTTCGGGATGCGGCCAGGCGGGATCCTTCTGCAGCGAGGCATGGACCCGGTCGTTGAAGGTCCAGGCCAGCCGCTGGCGATACCACAACCGATAGAGCGGCATATTCGCAATCAGAAAGCGGATCGGTTGTGGCATCTCCTTGCCGAATTGCGGGAAGGGCGCCGCCCACTGCTTCGAGCGTGCGAAGATGGTCAGCTGCCCGACCTTGGGCGCGATCGCCGGGGCCACCTGCATGGCAGAGGCGCCATTGCCGACCAGCGCCACCCGCTTGCCCGCGACATCCAGATCCTCGGGCCATTCGGCGGTGTGGAAACAGGGGCCGGGGAAGCTGTCGAGGCCGGGGATATGCGGCACCAGCGGCGTGTTCAGCACACCCACCGCGCTGACCAGCGCATCGGCGGTCAATACCTCCTGCGCGCCGTCGGGCCGGCGGATGGTCACCGCCCAGCGCCGGGCCTCCGCCTGCCACACCGCGCTCAGCACCCGGGTGTCGAACCGGGTGCAGCTCTCCAGCCCGTGATCGCGCGCGACCTTGCGGAAATAGCCGTAAAGCTCGCCCTGCAGCGCGAAATAGCGGGTCCAGTCATGCGGCGCGAACGAGAAAGAATAGATGTGGTTGGGGGTGTCGACCCCGGCGCCGGGATAGCGATTCTCGCGCCAGGTGCCGCCGAAATCCGAACCCTTCTCGATCACCTCGCAGGCGATGCCGCGCTGGCGCAGGCGGATCGCGGCGCAGATGCCCGAGACGCCGGCGCCGATCACCAGCACCTTGAAGCCGGCCGGCACCGCCGCCGGCTCACCCAGCCGGTGCGGCTTCAGCCCCAGCCCCGAGGCGATGATCTCGCCATATTCCGCCGGCACCTCTTCGGCCATCGACACGCTCAACATCCGCACCAGCAGATCGTCGTCGGGCCGCGGCATCGCCACCGGCCGGCCGGCCCGCCAGGCCAGGATCGCCGCGGTCGCGGCGGCGCGGATCTCCGCCTGCACGTCCTCCGGCAGGCCGCCGTCGTCGTTGTCGTCCAGCCCGCGGCCGCGTTCGGGTGCATAGGGCGGCTCCAGCCAGCGCGTGTCGCCGGTCAGCTGGACCAGCACCATCAGCAGCGTCGGGATATTGGCGATCTCCACCGCCGCCCGGAAGGCGGCGTCCTGGTCAGTGTCGCCGGCACCCGCAAGGGCGCCGTCCCGGTTCGCGTGATCGGCCATCGTCAGGTTTCCTTACCCTTGGCGGCAGGTTCGTCCTGCCCATTGCTCCTGATGCATCCTGAGCCTGATTGCCGGGGCGGGCGCCCCCATCGGGCATCTTGACCCGCATCGGGTGTCCGGGTACCGTAATTAAGTCGAACGTTTTAGTCGATAGCTTTATACGACCGGCTTAGAGGTCGTGACTGGCGGAGCGCCCCGCACTGCCCCCGTTCCGAGGGCGGATGAAGAAGGGTACCCGCCCGGGAGGAGTGGTCCGGATGCCTGCACGCCATGACGACGCGGCGCGGTTCTTGCGCACGCTCGACGACACCATCACCATCGAAGGATGGTGCCACCCGCGCTTCGCCGCGGTGGCCGAGGCCTTTGCCCGGAATTTCACCGACCGCGACGAGGCCGGCGCCTCGGTCGCGCTGGTCCATGACGGCCGGCTGGTGGTCGATCTCTGGGGCGGCGCCGCGACCGCAGACCGCCCCTGGCAGGCCGATGACCTGGTGGTGGTGTTCTCGGCCACCAAGGCCGCAACCGCGCTCTCGCTGCATCTGCTGGCCGAACGCGGCCGGCTCGATCTCGACCGGCCGGTCGCCGGCTACTGGCCGGAATTCGCAGCGAACGGCAAGGACCGCGCCACGGTGCGGATGATCCTGGATCACACGATCGGCCTGCCGGTGCTGCGCCCGCAGCTCAAGGCGGACTGCATCACCGATTCCGCCTATATGATCGACCATCTGGCCGCCGAAACCCCGTTCTGGGAGCCCGGCACCCGCACCGGCTATCACCCGCTGACCATGGGTTTCCTGGCGGCGGAAATCGTCCGCCGGGTCGACGGCCGCAGCCTGGGCCGCTTCTTCGCCGACGAGATCGCGGGCCCGCTCGGTCTCGATTTCTGGATCGGCCTGCCGGAAGAGCACGAACCGCGGGTGGCGCCGGTGATCATCCACCGGCCGCCGCGCGATGCCCAGACCACGCCCTTCCTGCTGGCGGCGCGCGAGCCGGGCAGCATCGCCAATCTGTTCGTGTTCAACAGCGGCGATTTCGCCGTCCGCGGCGTCAACACCCGCGCGGGCCATGCGGCCGAAATCGGCGCCGCGGGCGGCATCACCAATGCCCGCGGCCTGGCCGGGCTCTATGCGGCGCTGGTGCCGGGCGGGCCGCTCGGCTTCTCTGCCGACACCCTGGCCGGTTTCGCCGAGGCCAGCTCCGCCACCCATCTGGACGCGACCCTGCTGCAGCCGATGCGCTTCGGCCCCGGCTTCATGCTGCGCATGGACAATCGCCGCCGGCCACAACCGGCCGACAGCCTGGTGATCGGCCATCGCGCCTTCGGCCATGTCGGCGCCGGCGGCTCGGTCGGTTTCGCCGATCCCGCGGCCGGCATCGCCTTCGGCTATGCCATGACCCGCATGGGTCCGGGCCTGCTGCTCAACCCGCGCGGCCAGTCGCTGGTCGATGCGGCCTATGCCGCCCTCGGCGCCTGAGCGGCCACCACGGCGTCCACCACCACAACGACAGACGGCACCCGGCGCCACGCCCGGTATGCCGCACGCATCTGCACCACACGGGAGGATATCCACCATGAAGACGATCCAGGGGATCGGTCTCGCCACGGCTCTGGCGGCACTGACCATGACCGCCACCGCCGCCTCGGCCGATCAGCTGCGCTTCGCGATCGGCCATCCGCCGGCCTCGTTCCTGGTCAAGGCGGGCGAGACCATGGCGAAGACCATGGCGGCAGAGACCGGCGACGCCGTCACCATCAAGGTCTTCCCCATGTCGCTCTTGAGCATGGCCGAGACCTCGGGCGGTCTGCGCGACGGGCTCGCCGATATCGGCACGGTGATGAGCACCTATTTCCCGGCCGAGTTTCCGCACACCAACCTGCTGCTCGAAGCCTCGATGATGCTGAGCACCCTGCCGGAAGATCCGACCGGCGTGGAGGCGCAGGCCTATTCGGCGGCCATGGCCGAATACATCCTGACGAAATGCCCTGAGTGCAATGCCGAGTTCGCGAAGCAGAACCAGGTCTACACCGCCGCCGCCGGCACGCCGGGCTATGCGCTGAACTGCACGAAGCCGGTGGTGACCATGGACGACCTCAAGGGCGCCCGGCTGCGCATCGGCGGCGCCAACTGGGCCGGCTGGTCGGAAGCCGTGGGTGCGGCGCCGGTGACCATGTCAGGCAATGAAATGCTGGAGGCGCTGAGCCAGGGCGTGCTGGACTGCATCATCCTGTCGGTGCCGGACGTGCAGAATTTCGGCATGGGTGAGTCGGTCAAGCACATCACCATGGGCGCGCCCGGCGGCGTTTATGTCGCCTCGATGGCTCAGGTCAACCGCGATGCCTGGCAGGACCTCAGCCCCGAGGCCCGCACCGCCCTGCTCAAGGCGGCGGCGCTGGGTTCGGCCGAAGCCAGCCTCGCCTACGAGAACAACCAGGCCGACATTCTTGAAAAGGTGAAGGCCAAGGGGGTGCAGGTCCATCAGGCCGATCCGGCCGTGGCGGAGGCGACCCGCAGCTTCGTCGACGGCTATCTGAAGGCGATGCCCGCCGCCTATCAGCAGCGCTATGGCGTCACCCGCGGCGAGGAAATGCTGTCGGAGTTCCGCGAAACCCTGATCAAGTGGGTGGGCCTTGCCCGCACCGCCAAGACCCGTGAAGACCTCGCCCGGCTCTATTGGGACGAGATCTATTCCAAAGTCGACGTGAACACCCACGGCATGTAAGGCGCGCGCCGCCCCGGCCCAGCCGGCCGGGGCGGGCCTTGCCCGATCCCCAGAACCCGACAGGTCCCGTTCCCATGTCGACGCCCGGCCGCCTGCTTGCGCGGACGACCTCGCTCGCGACGCTCATCGCAGGCATTGCGATCGCGCTGATGATGCTGCACGTCTCGCTCGACGTCGCCTTCCGCTATCTGCTGGGTACGCCGCTGCCCGGCACCCTCACCGTCGTCACCTATTATTACATGGTGATCGCCGCCTTCGTGCCGCTCGCCTTCGCCGAGTTGCGCCGTGCCCATATCTCGATGGAGATCGTGACCGATCTTCTGCCGAAACGCGGCCGCAACATGCTGGAAGGCTGGATGCTGGTGCCGACCGGGCTGGTGACCGCCCTGCTCACCTGGCGAGGCCTGGAAGAGGCGCTCAAACAGCAGGCGATCGGCGCGGCGCAGATCCAGGGGTCGTCCAGCATTCCGATCTGGCCGGCCTATTACGCGCTGCCGGTGGGCGCGGGATTGATGACCCTGCTGGTCATCTACCGCTTCGCCAATTTCCTGCGCCGGCGGCCCGATGATCTGCCGGCCGCCGCATCCGGACCGGAGGCAGGGCTGTGAGCGACGTTCAGATCGGCCTTTCCGGGCTTGGCCTGCTGCTGGTGTTCATCGCGCTGCGCATCCCCATCGGCATCTCGCTGATCGGCGTGTCCTTCGGCGGGCTGTGGATGCTGATGGGCTGGAAGGTGGCCTGGGGCTCGCTCGGCCTGCTGCCCTTCCAGTTCGCGGCCAACTGGGTGCTGAGTTCGGTGCCCATGTTCCTGCTGCTGGGTTTCGTCTGCTATCACGGCCAGCTGACCCAGGGCCTGTTCCGGGCGGCACGGGTCTGGCTGGAACGGGTGCCGGGCGGGCTGGCGGTCGCGGCCGTGATGGGCTCGGCCGGTTTCGCGGCGGTTTCCGGCTCGTCCATCGCCTGTTCGGCGACCATGGGCCGGATCGCCATCCCGGAAATGCTGAAGGCGCGCTACCATCCCGAACTCGCCACCGGCTCAGTGGCGGTGGCGGGCACGATCGGTGCGCTGATCCCCCCCTCGATCATCCTGATCCTGTACGGCGTGGTCGCTCAGGTGCCGGTCACCGGCCTGTTTCTGGGCGGTATCGCCGCGGGCGTCATCACCGCGATCGGCTATGTGCTGGTGATCGTGATCCGGGTGAAGCTGAACCCGGCGCTGGCGCCGCAGGTGGATGTCCGCACGCCCGCCGCGGAACGGATCGCGGCGCTCAAGGACACCTGGCCGGTGATCCTGCTGATGATCGGCATCTTCGGCGGCCTGTTCTCGGGCGTGTTCACCGCAACCGAGGCCGGGGCGGTCGGTGCGCTGATGGCGGTGGTGATCGCACTGGCCAAGGGCAGCCTCACCCGCGCGCGGTTCGGGGCCGCCATCGTCGACACGGTGCTCACCACTTCCACCCTGATCATCATCGGCATCGGCGCCACCCTGCTCACCCGCTTCCTGGCGCTGTCGGGATCGGCCGACTATCTCTCGGAACAGGTGCTGGCGCTGGGCGCCGATCCGGTGCTGATCATGGCCGGGGTGGTGATCGTGTATCTGCTGCTCGGCCTGTTCCTGGAACCGGTGGGCGCCATGCTGCTCACCCTGCCGATCGTGCTGCCGATCGTCGACGGCACCGGCTTCAGCCTGCTCTGGTTCGGCGTGATCCTGACCAAGCTGCTGGAGATCGGCATGATCACCCCGCCGGTCGGCATGAATGTCTTCGTGATCAAAAGCGTGGTCGGCGATCTGGTCAGAACCTCCGCCATCTTCCGTGGCATCCTCTGGTTCCTGGTCATGGATCTGGCCGTCCTGGCATTGCTGATGCTGGTGCCTGATTTGATCATGTATCTTCCGGGCCGTTTCGGATAACCAATGGTCGGAAGATCCGTAGACTGCCGCCGGAAGACCCCAGGAGTAGCGCATGTCCGCCGAACCCGCCCCCCTCGCCGGGGAGCCCATTCAGACCGATCCCACGCGCGAAAAGCTCAAGCTCGCGGCCATGCGCCTGTTCTCCACCCGCGGCATCGACGGGGTATCGGTGCGCAACATCGTCACCGAAGCCGGCATGCGCAACGGCGCCTCGCTCCACTATTATTTCGGCTCGAAGGAAGGGCTGATCCGCGAACTGGTGGTCGAGGCGGCCCAGCGCAGCGACCGGGCCCGCAATGCCTGTCTGGACCGGATGGAAGCCGAAGGCGGCCCGCGCCGGGTGGCCGACATCGTCCGCCTGCTGCTGGATGTGGAAACCACCGGGGCCGGCGACCCGGATGCCCATCGCACGCTGCCGATCGGCTTCGGCCATATGCGCTTCATCGTCGCCATGCAGATCAACCACCGCGCCATGTTCCTGGATGCGGTGGGCGATCGCTGGCGGTCCAGCTATATGCGCTGTATCGAACATCTGCGCCGGCTGATGGCGCCCCTGCCGGCGGCGGTGATCAGCCAGCGTCTGGCCCATATGGTGCTGTTCATGAACACCAGCCTCGCCGTGCGCGAAACCGCCTTCGAGGCCGACCCCACCGGCGGCGGGCTCTGGGGCAAGCCCTATGCGCTCGACTGCCTGGTCGAATCGCTCTGCGGCGCGCTGGAAGCGCCGCTTTCGCCCGAGGTGGCGGCGATGTTGCCGGGGTGAGGCCGCCGTCGCGACGAGACTCTCTGCATCAGAGGAGATCGGCAATGGCAACGATGAACGTATCCCTGCCCGATGCGATGAAGGCCTGGGTCGAAGGCCAGGTCGACGGCGGCCGGTACGGCGACGCAAGCGACTATGTGCGTGACCTGATCCGCCGCGACCGCGCCCGCAGGGAAGCGATCGCCGCCCTTCAGACCGCGGTCACCGACGGCATCGAAAGCGGCGAGCCGCAGGCGCTCGACGTCGAGGCCTTCAAGCTGCGGATGCGCGAACGTCATCTCATCCGCTGAGCCGCCCGCCTCATCTCTCTCACCCCGCCTTCCCATCCTCCCCCGCCGCGGAAGCGGCCAGCGTCGCCTGGGCCGCCGCGGCCGCATCGCCGCCCTGGCCCGAGACCGAGACGGTCGGGAAGGCGAAAGCGATGTCGTTGGCCTCGAACGCCTTCTTGATCAGCGCATAGGCGCGGCGGCGGATGACGAATTGTTCGCCGGGCTTGGTCATCATCTTCAGGCGCAGCTGGATGGCATAATCGCCGAACTGCTCCACGCCCTGCATCTTCAGGGTTTCGATGATGTTGGGGGCGAATTCCGGATCCTGCTGCAGGTCGCGGCCCACCTGTTTGATGATCTTCTTCACCTTGTCGAGATCGGCGGCATAGGTGACCTTCACCGTCAGCTTGTCGATCACCCAGTCGCGCGAATAATTGGTGATCTTGTCCAGAGAGCCGAAGGGGATGGTGTGCAGCGCGCCGCGGTGGTGGCGCAGCTTCATCGAGCGCAGCGAGAAGCTTTCCACCGTGCCGCGGATGCTGCCGCTTTCGATGTATTCGCCCACCCGGAAGGCATCGTCGAACAGGAAGAACATGCCCGAGATGATGTCCTTGACCAGGGTCTGGGCGCCGAAGCCGATCGCGACGCCGACCACGCCGGCACCGGCGATCAGCGGGCCGATTTCCACCCCCAGCGACGACAGCACCATCAGGATGGTGATCACCCCCAGCACCGCCAGCAGCAGATTGCGCAGAATCGGCAGCAGGGTGCGCAGCCTTGCCTGCCGGCGCAGGGCGTCCTCGCCGCCGGTCGCGCCGTCATGGGCGGCGCGCATCAGCCGGTGGTCGATCCAGGCCGCCGCCAGCCGCCAGGCGATGTCGGCAAGGAGCACGATCATCACCGCCTGGAAGATGCCGCCCATCACCCGCTGCAACGGCGTCTCCCGCCGGGTGAGTTCGGCCAGATCGTAATCGATGATCCCGGCAATCAGCACCGCCGCCCCCAGCAGCCAGAACGCCCTGAGCCCGCGGCCGACCGAAATCGCGATCATCGACGGCGCGGGGCCGGCCGAGACGATCACCCCGCCGCCCTCGCCGCCGCCATGCACCGGCGCCGCGGCCACGGGTTCCGCCACCACGCCCTCCGGCTGGTCGTCGGGCCGGACGATATGAGAGACCGCCCGACGCGTGGCCGGCAGCAGCACCACGAACAGCACCAGCAGCACGATCGCCACCTGGAAGGGCTGGATGGAGCCGGTGAACAGCAGCATCCAGACGCCGACCAGATAGATCGAGAACAGCCAGGTGGCAAGCGACCGGCTGCGATGGGCGCGGCCCTCGCCGTCGATTTCGGGCCGGGTCCAGGTGGCGATCAGGGTCAGCAGCAGCAGGACCAGGCCGATGCCCAGCCCCAGCGCCGCCCAGGGCCCCGGCGCCATGCCCAGCCCGTGCAGCAGGTCGAGCGTGACATCCCCCAGCCCGTACCAGCCGACCAGCACGGCCGACCACAGCATCCAGTGCCGGGCGGCGGCATCGCTCATCGGCACGATGCGGAAGCGCGGCACCCGGGGGGAGAGCAGGATACGGCCAAGCCCGGTGACCAGCCGCAGCAGCAGCACGATCAGCAGATAGGACGCCACCACCTGGCGCAGCATCGGCGGCCAGGGCATCACCGCGAAGGCGCCGATGCTGCCGAGGGCGAAGGCCGCGAGCACGCCCAGACCATAGAGCGAACGCAGCCCTGCCACACGCAACCGCATGCGCGGCCGGTCGGTCGGGTGCGCCTCGATCCTCTGGCGCAGCGGCCGTGTCGCCCGGGTAAAGGCCCATTCGAAGCCGCAGCCGAGCAGCGCGAAACCCAGCAGCGGCAGGATCACCGCGCCGGTGCGGGCACCGATCCGGTCACGGAAGGTGGATCCGGCGGCGGCAAGTTCGGCCGGAACGCGCGGCAACCCGTCGCTGAGCGTGGCGAGAAAGGCGCGGATGCCGTCGATGCGCGCCGTCAGCAGGCGTTCGGCCATCATCCGGCGCTCGGCCGCATCGGCCGGCAGAATGGTCGTCCGGGCAGGGGGTGACCCGGGCGCGGCGGTCCCGGCCGCCGCCTGTGCGGCGATCCAGGCCTGGATCGTGGGGTCGGCCAGAAGCCCCATCAATTCGCGCACCCGCTCGGGATCGGCCGGGGTTGGGGCCGGGGTGGGGGCCGGCGCCGCCGGGGCCGCGGCGCTCTGTTGCTGGACCAGCATCATCTGGGGCATGGCTGCCGCGGCCGGGCTGCCGCCGCTCGCCAGCATCAGCCACATCACACCCGCCAGGACCATGAGCATCATGCCCCGCCCGTTCCTGACCATCCGGCCCATCGGCATATGGCCCATCCTCCCGCCCCTGTGTCTCGCGATCCGCATCGCTTCGCCCATGCGTGACCGCCCGCGATCATGAGGCCAGCCGCGGGCGGCTTCAATGGCGATCCGCAGGGCGGATGGGCTATAACGGACCCGCTCACCACCTTCCTTATCCCAGGGATACACGCCACCCATGACCGCCCCGCTCCACCCCGATGCCGCCGCCTGGACCGCCACCGTCGACAGCGCCGAACACGGGGCGCTGCGGATCGAGGGGCGCTGCCACCCGGCATACGAGGCGGTGGCCCGGGCTTTCGCCGCAAATTTCGCCGGACGCGACGAGGTCGGCGCCTCGGTGGCGCTGGTGCAGGACGGCCGGCTGATGGTCGATCTCTGGGGCGGGCTGGCGGTGCGGGCGGATGGCGACAGCCCGGTCCGCGCCTGGGCGGAAGACACGGTTTCGGTGATCTTCTCTGCCACCAAGGGCGCGACGGCGATCGCGCTGCATCTGGCGGCGGCGCGCGGCCTGCTCGATCTGGATCAGAAGGTGGTCGAGATCTGGCCGGAATTCGCCGGCCGCGCCCCCGACCCCGCGCCCAAGCGCGAAGCCACGGTGCGGATGATCCTGGACCACAGCATCGGCCTGCCGGTGCTGACCGCGCCGCTGAAGGCCGATTGCGTCACCGACTACGCCTATATGATCGCGCGGATCGAGGAAGAGGCGCCGCTCTGGCAGCCCGGCACCCGCACCGGCTATCACCCGATCACCATGGGTTTCATGGCGGCAGAGGTGCTGCGCCGGGTGGACGGCCGCAGCCTGGGCCGCTTTTTCGCCGAAGAGATCGCGGGGCCGCTCGGCCTCGATTTCTGGATCGGCCTGCCCGAAAGCGTCGAGCCGCGCGTCGCCCCGGTGATCGTCCGCCGCGCCCGGCGCGGTGCCGAGCTCACGCCTTTCCTCGCCGCGGCGAAGCAGCCGGGCACGATCCAGCATCTGTTCGTGTTCAACAACGGCACGTACAGCAGCCGTGGCGCGAACACGCGAGAGGGCCATGCCGCCGAAATCGGTGCCGCCGGCGGCATCACCAATGCCCGCGCGCTCGCCTCGCTCTATGCCGCCACCCTGCCCGGCGCGGCGCTCGGCTTCGACGCCGACACCGTCGCCGGCTTCGCCGAGGCCAGCTCCGCCACCCAGATCGACGCCACCCTGCTGCAACCCACCCGCTTCGGCCCGGGCTTCATGCTCCGCATGGACAACCGCCGCCGCCCGCAACCGGCCGACAGCGTGATCATCGGCCACCGCGCCTACGGCCATGTCGGCGCCGGCGGCTCGATCGGCTTCGCAGACCCGGAACGCGGGATGGCGTTCGGCTATACCATGACGAAGCTGGGGGCGGGGTTGCTGTTGAATGCGCGGGGGCAGGCGCTGGTGGATGCGATGGCCCTGGTGCGAGCGTGACTTCGGGAAGAATCTGTAACATAATTATTTTTAGACTCGGTCGACTGGTTCGGAGATAGACCATGGCAACTCGTCCAGGATTTCATCCTAGCACAAATTTTACACAATATCCGGCTATACTACGTGCCGCAATTGAGGCCGTTGGTCGGGATTTTTATGTAACAAGATCCTTTAATCAAGTCACTATTGGAAATAGTGCATACTGGGGAATACTCGGCAGGCCGTCGTCTGATTTTTCAGTTTATCTTAATGCCGATCGTGAAATACTTTTCGTATTATCAACATACGAAAACTTTGAAATAAGAACTCTCGAAGCATTCGATAAATTTTACTGCGACCTTGATCAACAGAGAATAGATAGAAGTATTAGGTTTTTAATTTCAAAAGATGATAGAATTGAAAGTATAATACAACATTATTTAAATCAGAATCCGGAGTATCCCATTATAATACCAATGAATCTTAATCAAATAAATAGTAAGAAATCTGATGTTCTTTCTTCAATACGCCGCAATTATATTGTGAGGGATTTATTCGGATATCAAAATGCCCTCAGAGAGGAAACATTTTTCTTTGGACGGCAAGAGCAGGTCCACGCCGTATTGGATTTAGCTAAGTCAGGACAAAGCTCTAGTATATTCGGCCTGAGGAAATCAGGGAAGACTTCTTCGATTTATGCAATTATGCGAAAATCAAAATCGTTCGGCTTTACACCGATACTAATTGATTGTCAATCTCCAGCTGTTCATAGCCGTCGGTATCATGAACTGCTTTCCTTTATAATCAATGAAACGAGAAAATCAACAGGATTCAGAAGGAGGGAATTCTCCCTGAGCGGAGGGGATGCCGACATCTCTGAAGCTTTTCGCACGGAGATGAAAAGTATACTTGGGCAGAATAGATCCAAAATACTCATACTTTTTGATGAAATCGAAAACATTTCACCCAAAACGGCATCATCACCTCACTGGGAAAATGATCGTGATGGGCTTTTATTTTGGCAGAATATTAGATCATTCATCCAACAGGATGCCAACAATAATCTATCAATTTGTATAGTTGGAACGAGCCCAGTGCTTCTAGAACAACCAAAATTACATGACGTTGCCAATCCTATGTATTTATTCTCTCAAAAGCGATTCATACCGTCGTTTTCGTTTGATGAGACAAAAGAAATGATTGAACGTTTAGGTTTTTTCATGGGGCTCGAGTTCGATGCAATACAGATTGCAACCCTACAGAAAAATTATGGAGGTCACCCCTTTTTTATAAGACAAGTATGTAGCAATGTTAATCGTCTAATCGGAGGCAAGCGTCCCACCAAAATTCCGAACAGCATTATGGCCACCGCTATAGAACAGTTCGGAAATCAGCTCGATTCGTATCTTCAAGATATATTACAAAATCTGGAAGCTTTCTATCCTGACGAGTTCAATCTACTAAAAAGAGTCGTGTCTGGAGATAAAACTGAAATATCTGAGTTTGGAAGAGAGGCGCCGGAGTTAGTCGATCATCTGATTGGTTATGGGCTGATCGAGAAGCGGAACGATAGTTTTGACGTGAGGTTCGAAGCCATAGAACATGCTTTGAAGCGTATATTCTCAGAACCGAGCATTGAAGAATTCTGGACAGAGTGTATGAAGAGACGAAATCGTATCGAGATAGAGATTCGTCGAGAAATATATTTTGCCTCTAAAACATTCTCAGCAACAGATTGGGATGCGTTACTCAAAGATTGTCTTACAAATAAACGATTTGGCCAACTCGATTCAATCGAACCGAGAATTCTATTCTCAAGAGGTGGATCCCCATTATATTGGACGGACCTAATATCTATTTTAAAATCTGAACTAATTCTACCATACATTAATGATAGAAGGCCTGACATTCTTAATGCAATGAACCACATAAATCAAAAAGGAAGAAAAGACGCACATGCAGGGTCCGTATCTCAAGAAGACATTGAGGACCTTCGTAGGAGTTTTTCAATATTGGAAGACGAATTCGCGCATCCAGAGTAAAATATATTGGAAAGATAACCATGAAAGCTTAATACATGGTTGACGGGAAACGGATGGCCGCGCGGGATAAAGCGCATATCGCAGTTTAGAATTTATCAAATGTCAAAGCGCGGGGCCGGGGCGGCCCTCATCCTTGGCTCACGATGACGCCGGTAAACGGCGATCGTCATCGAAACCCGAAGCCGAAGGATCGACCGCCATGACCATCCCCCCCGGTTTTCCGCGCCTGAACGAGCCCGCCCCGCATTTCGAGGCGCGGACGACGCATGGGCCCGTTTCCCTCGCCAGTTACAGGGGCCGCTGGCTGGTGCTGTTCGCCCATCCGGCGGATTTCACGCCGGTCTGCACGACCGAATTCATCGCCTTCGCCCGCGCCCATGACCGGTTCCAGACCCTGAATTGCGACCTGCTGGGCCTGTCGATCGACAGCGTCTTTGCGCATCTCGCCTGGACCCGCAACATCAAGGAAAAGTTCGGGGTCGAGATCCCCTTTCCGATCATCGAGGACATCTCGATGAACGTCGCCAATGCCTATGGCATGGTTCATCCAGGCGCCGCCGACACCCAGGCCGTGCGCGCCACCTTCGTCATCGACCCGGAAAGCCGCCTGCGCGCGATGATCTATTATCCGATGAGCAATGGCCGCTCCATCGAAGAGATCCTGCGCCTGGTCACCGCCCTGCAGACGAGCGACACCCACGGCGTGGCCACCCCGGAAGCCTGGTGCCCGGGGGACAAGGTGATCGTGTCGCCCCCGAAAACGGCGGCCGAGGCCGAGGCCCGCGCCGGTCAGGGCTATGAGACGACGGACTGGTACTTCTCGCAAAAATCGCTCTGACAACATCCCGGAGCGGCCGGTGGCCGCTCCGGGCCGATTGAAGACGGAAGACGCCATGCGCAGCCGGCTTTTTCTTCCCCTGATCCTCATGGTGCTGGCCCTGCCCGCCCAGGGCGCGGACCGCCCCGCGAACCCGGCACAGCAAACCAGATACGGGCTGTATGTCACCGCATCCGAGGCCCATGCCCTGATGACCGGCGGACAGGCGCGATACATCCTGGTCGATGTGCGCGACCCCATCGAGACCATGTTCACCGGCAGCACGGCGATGGCGGATATCCAGCTGCCCTGGATGACGGCCGACCCCACGGCGTTCGATGCCGGGAAGGGAGGCTACGAAATGGTCCGCAATCCGCACTTCCTGCCGGAGCTGGAAAGCCGGCTGGCGGCGCTGAAGGCGGACAGGTCCACGCCGCTGATCATCATGTGCCGGTCGGGCAGCACCCGCAGCGCCCCGGTCGCCGACCTGCTTTACGAGCACGGCTATGCGGCAGTTTACAGCATGGTGGACGGGTTCGAAGGCGAGCCGGCGAAAGACGGCCCCCACAAGGGCGTTCGACTCGTCGGCGGCTGGCGCAATTCCGGCCTGCCCTGGGGATACCGGATCGACCCCGCCAAAGCCTGGAAACGCCCGGAAGGAGACATGAAATGACCGTTCTGCGTGCCGCCGCGCTTCTTGCCGGCCTCTGCCTCGTCGCCGCGCCGGTTGCGGCCAGGGACAGCCTGTTCGTTACCGTGACCAGCGGCGACCCCCAGACCCAGGCCATGGCCATGGTTCTGTCGCAGCAGGCCCTGCAACGGCAGACGCCGGTGCGCATTCTGCTCTGCGGCCCCGGCGGCGATCTTGCGCGGAAGGATTACCAGGGGCCTGCCCTGAAGCCTTCCGGCAAGACGCCGCAGCAGATGCTCCAGGGGGTGATCCAGGCCGGCGCCCATGCAGAGCTTTGCGCGCTCTATCTGCCGAACAGCAACGGCCTGACCGCGGCCGATCTGATCGACGGCGTGGCCCCTGTGACACCGCCGGTGATCGGCGAGCATATGGATCGCCCCGATGTCCGCTATCTCGGCTTCTGAAGGTCGGGGCGCCCTGGCCTATGCCCCGCCGGCCCTGTTCACCATCGTGATGGGAACCGGCGGGCTGGGTCTGGCCTGGAGCAGGGCCGGCCGGATACCTGGCATGCCGGCCGGCATCGGCGATGTTCTGCTGCTGCTGGCCGCCGGGCTGTTCGTCGTCATCGCCGGCGCCTATATTGCCAAGGCGATCCGCCATCCGGCCATGGTGGCGGCGGATCTGCGCCATCCGGTGACGGTCAATTTCCTCCCCGCCGCCGCCATCGGGCTGATGATCCTGGGCAGCGGCCTGTCGGGCTACGGTAGCTGGGCCGGGATGCTGTGGATCGCGGGCGCGCTGGCGCAGCTGCTCGCCGCCCTCTGGATCATCGGTCGGTGGATCACGCAGGAACAGCCCGTCGCCGCGGCCAACCCGGCCTGGTTCATCCCCGTGGTCGGCACGATCCTGGCCCCGGTCGGCGGCGTCGCCTTCGGCCATCTGGCGCTATCGTGGTTCATGTTTGCGGTGGGGCTGTTCTTCTGGCTGACATTGATGCCGGTGCTGATGAACCGCATCCTGTTCCATGCCCGCATGCCGCCGAAGCTGTGGCCGACGCTGGCCATCCTGGTCGCGCCCCCGGCCGTCGGCTACCTGTCCTGGCAGGCACTGACGGGCGGAGGCGACGACGTCGTGTCGCGGATCCTGTTCGCCGCGGCCCTGTTCCTGGCCCTGATCCTGATCAGCCGCGCCCGCCACCTCGCAGCCGCCCCGTTCTCCATGGCCTGGTGGGCCTATACCTTCCCCAGCGCCGCCCTGGCCCTGGCCTGCCTCCGTCAGGCGGAGCTGGGCCTGATGCCCGGCGGCACCGCCGCCGCCGGCGCCGTGCTGCTGATGGCGACCGGCCTGCTGATCCTGGTCGGCCTGCGAACCATCATCGGCCTGATCCGGGGAAGCCTGCTGGTTCCCGACTAAGGCAGCCCGGGCCGGCGGCGGCCGTCCAGGCCCACTGATAGCCTTCGAACAGGGTCGAGATCAGAAGCGCGACCATCGGGAAAACCGCCGTGGCATAGCCGGCCCGGGCCGAGCCGATCTTCTGCACCAGCAGCAGATAGGTGGTGAAGCCGGTGACCGGGCCGATCACCGCCAGATAGGCGAGCGCCGCCCAATAGGTGATGCCGTCGGGCAGAACCACCGGCTGCCCGGTCGCCAGGATCAGCGTCAGCAGGACGGCAGCCCCCATGCCCATCCCCCAGGCATTCGCGGTGACCGGAGAGGTGCCGAGCGCAGTGTTCCGGCGCGAAGCCATATTGCCGAACGAGAACATCAGCGTGCCGAACCCCGCCCAGGCAATGCCGCGCAGGCTGTTGCCGTCGAGCGTGGTGAACAGGTCGTGCCAGAACAGCAGGACCAGCCCGGCCAGCGCAAAGCGATAGAAGATCGACACCATGACCGGCACGGCACCGATCTGCAGGGCGATCGCGATCCACGTCGTGCCCCAGATCAGCACGGTGGCGACGAAGAGAAGGGATGTGTTCATCGGCGCAGCATAAGCCGGGCGACCCCCGGCAGTTTTGCATCTTCTTGGGCAAATCCGCAGGCCGCCACTTTTCCCGGGGCGCCGGCCGACCTGACATCGGCCGACGCACCCAACGGCCGGCCCCCCATGTCTCACATCGCGACTTCCCGCCCCTTCCACGCCCGACACCATCTACGACGTCCTGCGCAGATCACCGGTCGCAAGGGCGCTCGCCGGCATGGAGCTGGGCGAAGGCTGTGCGGTCACGGTCTGGGAAAACACCCGCAATCGGGTGTGCTATCAGGCGCCGGCCCATACGACCTTCAGCCTTTATCTTCAGGGCGGGACCGGAACGCGGCGGCTGGATGCCGGCGGGGTAGCCGGCTATCCGGGGGCGATCTGCGTGATGCCCGAGGGCTGCGGCTCGGACTGGGAGATCAACGCCCCCTTCCGCTTCGTGCATCTCTATCTGTCGGAAGCCAGGCTGCGCAGCGGCTTCGCCCGCACCCATGACGGCGACGCCCGCAGCCTGGACCTGCCGGAAGCGACCTTCATCCGCAACCCGGACCTCGCCGCCCCGCTCGCCCGCCTTGCCGCAGCCGGCGCCGACGGGGATGTTCTGCACGCCGAAACCGCCCTCGCAGAGCTGTTCGGCGCCCTGCGCCGGAAGCCTGGTCCCACGCGGGCCGGCACCACGCAGGCGGGCCCCCTGCGCGCGGGCCTTGCCCCGCATATCCTGCGCCGGGTCGACGACTGGATCGACGCCCATCTGGACCAGACGATCACGCTGGACGACCTCGCCGCCCTGGCCGACCTGTCGGGCTATCACTTCCACCGCATGTTCCGCCTGTCCCGCGGCATCGCCCCGCATGCCTGGATCACCTGGAAACGCGTCGCCCGGGCCCGCATCCTGCTTCGAACCGACCGACCCATCGCCGGCATCGCCGCCGCCTGCGGCTTTTCAAGCCAGAGCCACCTGACACGCGTTTTCCACCGGCATACGGGGTGGACGCCGGCGGGGTATCGGGGGGTTGTGGCGAAGAGCAGATGGCTGAGCCGGGAAATCATCGTGTAGCGAGGTTGATGGCGTGAAACATACGGCTACACCCTGCCAAGCAGGGGGAGGTGAGGCGCCGCAAGCTGTCGTTCTTGGAGCCTGTTTCAGGTCTTGCTTTGGTAAGTGACGATCAGAAATTCTACCATGAATACGGTGGCTGCTGGCACCTAACCATGGTTAGGTGTAAGATGGCTAAACGCTGATCACGACTCACGATAGGGGATCTCGACGATCAGATCATCGCCATATGTTGCCGTGCCTAGAACAAGCTCATCAGCCATCCATGGAAGATCATGTCCCTCAGATTGAGGTGCTGGGCTCATGGGTTCTAATTATTGCAGATTGGTATAACGTGCGATCGGAGCGAATGCATGAGATGGATAATTGAAAACAAGGAATGGCTATTCAGCGGAATTGCCGTAACGATACCATTGGCATGCTTGGGTTGGATTCTCTCCAACCGGTCGAGCCGACAATTTCAACGGGGTGGACGGAATTCGACTAATATACAGGTTGGCAAGAACATAGAAATCAAGGTAAATAAAGATGACAAATAACCAAAGACAAAAAGGAGGAGATAGCTCTACAAATATACAAACACAGCAGATCATAATCAACACTGGAATTGATGAAAAACGCGCACGTGAAATTTGTCAAGAGATAAATTCTCAATTACGCGCATCTTATACACAGGAGGCAATGGAAATAGCCAAATCTCGAGTGGAAGAATTTGAGAATAAACTAATGAGCAAAATGGATCAGGTTGATGGCGCGATGAGCGCGTTTGCTGATCCGGGCTTTCAGTTACTATTAGCTCAAGCTCAGAAAGCGGCCGCCGCCACTGAAAGGGCTGTCGACCATGAACTACTGTCTCAGTTGCTCGTAGAGCGTTTCAAGAAGGGAGAGAATCGTAGTGCGCGAGCAAGCATAAGCCTTGCTGTCAACATCGTCGATAAAATTACCGATGAGGCCTTGCTGGGTCTTACTGCGGCGCAAGCTCTACAATGCTTTGTCCCCCTGATAGGTGACATCACGCGGGCGCTTGATACTTTGGAGGAGATATTCAAGAGAATAATCTACTGCGAGCTTCCTACCGGAGAAGAATGGCTCCATGATTTGGATGCATTAGCTGCCATTCGAGTCAATCCTATGATGCGCATTACGCCATTTTCAAAATTTTATCCACAAAAGTTGCCGGGATTTATTGATGTTGGGATTTTGAAGGATTCAGATACACATAAGACAGCCATTAATATTTTAGTGGAGAATAGAATCCCCCAAAATATTCTTGTGGAGAATAGTTTCAATCAAAAATTTGTTCGCCTGAATCTCTCTAGAGTTGAGTTCATTGGCAAAATACAAGTAATAAGCTTGCAGCCAGATGGGATTTATAAATCTCAAAAACTCTCCGAGGCACAAAAGGCCGCTGTGAAGCGAATTTACGAAATGTATTCTAAAATTCCAGGAGAAAAAGAAGGAAATATAGCTTCATTCATAAATGAATGGGACAAGAGAACAAAATTGAAAGAAATTAGAACATGGTGGGACAATATTCCATTTGGATTACATGTCACACCTGCTGGAAGAATTCTAGCTCACTCGAATGGTCAGAGATGCGATCCCAGTATACCATCCTTGTATTAGACCAGACGTCTTAATGTGAGACCAATTTAAGAGAAGTAGAGATCCTATTTTTCATCTTATATTTCTCGCGAGGACAGAAATTCATAAAAATGCACCTCCCCTATTTTTATAGCGTACGTGTCGGTCGCTTCGCCAACACTTATAAATGACTCTGCTCAGCATTCATTTAATACCGAAGCTAGCTAACCGACATTCTGTTTTGGATCGTTTCCTGTTGCCGCTCAAGGAGGAGCACCGGCAGCGCGAACTGCCAGGGTGTCAATCGGCCCCATGATCTCGGCCTCAATTAAGTAGATAAAACGGTATGTAATTCTCCTATTAGTTGACGATTTGACAGCCGGCCAGCGGGTTAATTGTCTGCCGATCGCCACCGCCTGCCCTCCTCACCCTGAGCAACCGGAAAGACTGGTAACACTTCAGACCGGAGACATAGGTAACAGTTCACCCCGCCGATACTCCGCCGGCGACACCCCAAACGCCCCCCTGAACATATTGATCAGATGCGACGCATCGCAAAAACCCGTCGCATGGGCGATCTGGGTGACGGTGCGGGGGGTCGTTTCCAGCAGGTGGCGGGCGGCCTCCAGTCGCAGGCGTTGGCCGGCCCGGGCCGGGGAGAGGCCGAGATCGGACTGGAAGCTGCGTTCCAGCTTGCGGCGGCCCACGCCCAGATCGGCGGCCAGTTCGTCGATGGTTGCGGGGTCTTCCAGTCGCTGGCGCATGCGGATCAGCGCCTTGCGCACCAGCGGGTCGCGGGCGGTGAGCGAGCCGCCGGCGCCGGGCTGGGGCTTGTCGCCGGTCATCGCCTCGTCGATGATCATGATGCTGAGGCTTTTGATCGCCGCCACCCGGCCGATATGGGTTTCGACCAGATATGCCGCCAGATGCGCGGCGCTGTGGCCACCCGAACAGGTCAGCCGGTCGCGGTCGACGACGAAGATCTGATCCGAGACCGGCCGGGCCGAGCCGAAGCGTTCAAGAAAATCGTCGTGGTGGAACCAGCTGACGCAGCAGCGATAGCCGTCGAGCAGCCCGGCCTCGTGCAGCAGGAATACCCCCGTACACAGGCCGACCAGCTTCACCCCCCGCCCTGCCGCCGCCTGCAGGAACTGCATGCCGGCCGGTGGCAGCCCGCTCGCCTCGCGGATCAGCCCGCCCACCACCACGAGATAATCATAGGTGCCGGCGCGGTCGAGACGGGTATCGGGCTGCACCTTCACGCCGCAGCTCGACCGGATCGGGCCCATATCGTCGGAGAGCACCGTCCAGTCGCACAGGATCGGCCGCGAGCGGTCCGCCTCGTCGGCCGCAAGTCGCAGAACATCCACGAAATTTGCGAAGGCCGAGAGGGTGAACCGATCCGCGAGCAGGAAGGCGACACGCAGGCGTTTCCGGGCAGGGGTCATGACGCAATCATACAATACATCTGTCGCAGACCTCCAGTCCTTTGCCCCCGTCCTGCGCCTAGACTGTCTGACACCAGAGTGTTGGGGGGCAAGCCCGCATGACCCGTTTTTCCGCCATGTCGCTGTTGAAGAATGCCCTGACCGGCCACAAGGGCTGGACGGCACAATGGCCCGAAAGCGCGCCCAAGCCGGAATACGACGTGGTCATCGTCGGCGCCGGCGGCCATGGTCTTGGCGCCGCCTATTACCTGGCGAAAGAGCACGGCATCACCAATGTCGCGGTCATCGACAAGGGCTGGCTGGGCGGCGGCAATACCGGCCGCAACACCACCATCATCCGCTCCAACTATCTCTATGACGAAAGCGCCCGGCTCTATGATCACGCCGTCGATCTCTGGGACGGGCTGTCGCAGGACCTGAACTACAACGTCATGTATTCAAAGCGCGGCGTGCTGATGCTGGCGCATACCGTGCACGACATCCAGAGTTTCAAGCGCCACATCCACGCCAACCGCCTGAACGGCGTCGACAACCGCTGGTTGACGCCCGAAGAGGCCAAAGCCTATTGCCCGCCACTCGACATCTCTCCCCGCGCCCGCTATCCGGTGCTGGGCGCCGCCCTGCAGGAACGCGCCGGCACCGCCCGCCATGATGCGGTCGCCTGGGGCTATGCCCGCGCCGCGGCCGCGCGCGGGGTCGACATCATCCAGAACTGCCCGGTGACCGAAATCCGCCGCGGCCCCGATGGCCGGGTGACCGGGGTCGAGACCGCGAAGGGTTTCATCCGCGCGAAGAAGGTGGCGGTTTCGGCCGCCGGCAATACCAGCGTGGTGATGCAGAGCGCCGGCGTCCGGCTGCCGCTGGAAAGCTTCCCGCTGCAGGCGCTGGTGTCGGAGCCGGTGAAGCCGGTCTTCCCCTGCGTGGTGATGTCGAACACCGTGCATGCCTATATCAGCCAGTCCGACAAGGGCGAACTGGTCATCGGCTCGGGCACCGATCAGTACACCAGCTATTCCCAGCGCGGCGGCCTGCCGTTGATCGAGCACACGGTGGCGGCGATCTGCGAGATCTTCCCGATCTTCAACCGCATGCGGATGCTGCGCAAATGGGGCGGCATCGTCGATGTCACGCCCGACCGCTCGGCCATCCTGGGCAAGACGCCGGTACCGGGGCTCTATGTCAATTGCGGCTGGGGCACCGGCGGCTTCAAGGCGACGCCCGGCGCCGCCCATACGCTGGCCTGGACGGTGGCGAAAGACGAGCCGCACCCGATCAACGCCCCCTTCACGCTGGAGCGGTTCACCACCGGCCGTCTGATCGACGAAGCCGCGGCCGCCGCCGTCGCGCATTGAGGATCGCCCCATGCTTCTGATCCACTGCCCCTATTGCGGCGAAACCCTGCCCGAGCCGGAATTCGTCTATGCGGGCGAGGCCCATATCGCCCGGCCCGACCCCGCCACGGCCACCGACGACGCCTGGCGCGACTTCCTGTTCATCCGCAACAACATCCGCGGGCCCCATTTCGAACGCTGGCGCCATGTCCATGGCTGCGGCCGGTTCTTCAACGCGGTGCGCGACACGGTGAGCGACCGGTTTCTTGCCACCTACCGGGTCGGCGATCCCCGCCCGGATCCTGCGAGCCTGAAGGAGGGCGCGGAATGAGCCCCGCCGGTTTTCGCGTTCCGGGCCGCGGCCGGGTCGATTACGGCCGCCCGGTCACCTTCACCTTCGATGGCACATCCTATCAGGGCCTTGCCGGCGACACGGTCGCCTCGGCGCTGCTGGCCAATGGCGTGCACCTGGTCGGCCGGTCGTTCAAATATCACCGTCCGCGCGGCGTGCTGACCGCCGGATCGGAAGAGCCGAACGCCCTGGTCGGCACCCGCCGCGGCCCCGGCCGCGCCGAGCCCAACACCCGCGCCACGGTTCAGGAACTCCGCGCCGGGCTGGAGGTGACCAGCCAGAACCGCTATCCGACCCTGAAGCTGGATCTGGGCGCGATCAACGACCGCCTGCACATGCTGCTGCCGGCCGGCTTCTACTACAAAACCTTCATGTGGCCGAAGAGCTTCTGGGACCGGTTCTACGAGCCCGTCATCCGCGCGGCGGCGGGGCTGGGCGTCTCGCCCACCGAACCCGACCCGGACAGTTATGCCTCGCGCTATCTGCACACCGACGTGCTGGTGGTGGGCGCCGGCCCCGCCGGCCTGGCGGCGGCGCTGACCGCGGCCCGGGCCGGGCGGCGGGTCACCCTGGTCGACGAGACCGCCGAGGCCGGCGGCAGCCTGCTCAGCGAGCCGCAGGCGGTGATCGACGGCCGCCCGGCCTGGGACTGGCTGGCGGCGGCCCTGGCCGAGCTTGCCGGCCTCGGCGTGCGGGTCCTGACCCGCACCACCGCGATCGGCTATTACCATCAGAACATGGTCGGGCTCTGCCAGCGGCTGACCGATCACCTGGACGCGCCGGCCGCCGGCCAGCCGCGCGAACGGCTGTGGCGGGTGCGGGCGGGCCAGGTGGTGCTGGCCCAGGGCGCCCTTGAAAAACCGCTGGTCTTCGACGGCAACGACCGGCCGGGCGTGATGCTGGCCGGCGCCGCCCAAACCTATCTGAACCGCTATGGCGTGCGGGTGGGCAGGCGCGCGGTCATCGTCACCAGCCATGACAGCGCCTGGTACGCCGCCTTCGATCTGGCCGATGCCGGCACCGCCATCGCCGCGATCGTCGACACCCGCACCATCCCCCCTGCCGCCCTCAGGGCCGGGGCAGAGGCCCGGAACATCCCCGTCCTTGCCGGCCACACCGTTACCGGCACCTCCGGCCGGCTGCGGATCCGCGCGGTGCGGGTCAACCCGGTGACGGCCGGCCGGGTCGGGTCTGCAACCACGCTGGATTGCGACTGCCTGCTGGTCTCGGGCGGCTGGACGCCGTCGCTGCATCTGTTCTCGCACACGAAGGGCAGCCTGGTCTGGGATGCGGCGGCACAGACCTTCCTGCCCGGCACCCGCACCGAGGCCTGCCAGATCGCCGGGGCGGCCCGCGGGCTCTGGGGCATCGCCGCCGCGCTGGACGACGGCGCCGCGATGGGGGCAGCGGCGGTCCGCGAGTTGGGCGGGGATCCCGCCTCCCCCCGCCGCCACGCCGTCACCGGCGACCGGCCGGGTGCGGGCGAGAGCCTGACCGAGTTGCCGACCGACCGCGATCCGGGCCGGGCGCGGGCCTTCGTCGATTATCAGAACGACGTCACCGCCAAGGATCTGCGGCTGGCGGTGCGCGAGGGCATGCGCTCGATCGAGCATGTGAAGCGCTACACCACCAACGGCATGGCCACCGACCAGGGCAAGCTGTCGAACATCAACGGCCTGAACATCGCCGCCGATGCGCTGGGCCGCAGCCAGCCCGAGGTCGGGCTGACCACCTTCCGCCCGCCCTATACCCCCACCACCTTCGGCGCGCTGGCCGGCTATCACCGCGGCGATCATTTCGATGCCATCCGCAAGACGCCGATCGACGGCTGGGCCGTCGATCATGGCGCCGTCTTCGAACCGGTCGGGCTGTGGCGCCGGGCGCGCTATTTCCCGCAACCGGGCGAGGATATGGAGGCGGCGGTCGCCCGCGAATGCCGCGCCACCCGGGCAAGCCTCGGCATCTTCGACGCCTCGACGCTCGGCAAGATCGAGGTGGTGGGCCCCGATGCGGTCGCGTTCATGAACCGGATGTACAGCAATGCCTGGAACAGCCTGGCCCCCGGCCGGGCCCGGTATGGCCTGCTGCTGGGCGATGACGGTTTCATCCGCGACGACGGCGTCATCGGGCGGCTGAGCACCGACCGCTTCCACGTCACCACCACCACCGGCGGTGCCGCCCGCGTGCTCAACATGATGGAGGACTATCTCCAGACCGAATGGCCCGACCTCAAGGTCTGGCTGACCTCCACCACCGAACATTGGGCGACCATCGCCCTCAACGGCCCCAATGCCCGCACCCTGCTCAGCCCCTTCGTCGAGGGGCTGGACATCTCGGATGCCGCCTTCCCGCATATGTCCGTTGCCGAATGCCGCGTCGGCGGCTTTCCGGCCCGTCTGTTCCGGGTGAGCTTCACCGGTGAACTTGGTTTCGAGGTCAACGTCCCCGCCCGCCACGGCCGGGCGCTGTGGGAGATGCTGTGGGCGGCCGGCCAGCGCCACGGCATCTGTGCCTATGGGACAGAGACCATGCATGTGCTGCGGGCCGAGAAGGGCTATATCATCGTCGGCCAGGACACCGACGGCACCGTCACCCCCTTCGATGCCGGCCTCGGCTGGGCGGTGGGGCAGAAGAAGCCGGATTTCGTCGGCAAGCGCGGCCTGCAGCGCCCGGATCTGACGGCCCCCGGCCGCCGGCAGCTGGTCGGGCTGCTGACCCGCGACGGCAGAACCCGGCTGGAGGAAGGCGCGCAGATCGTGCTCGACCCGGCCCGGCCGGTGCCGATGAAGATGGTCGGTCACGTCACCTCTTCCTATCAGAGCGCGACCCTCGGCCGGCCGATCGCGCTGGCTCTGCTGGAAGGCGGCCATGACCGGATGGGAGAAACGGTCTTCATCCCCATGCCCGACCGGGTGATCGAGGCCGAGGTGACCGGCACCGTCTTCTACGACCCCGCCGGCGACCGGCTGAAGCTCTGACAGGGAGAGGCCCTGACCATGACCCCCGATCCGACCTTCGAACCCGGCCCGATCGCCCGCAGCGCTGCGGTCTCGGTCGCCCTCCTTGCCCCGGTCGCCCGCTTTTCGCTGCGGGCGCGCGTGGCCGATCTGCCGGCGCTGTCGCACGCGCTCGGGCTCGACCTGCCGCGGAAGATCGGCGACCGGGCCGGTGCCGGAACCACCGAGGTGCTGTGCCTCGGCCCCGACGACTGGCACATCCTGGCTGCCGAGGCCGATGCCGCGGGTCTGGCCGCGGCCGCGGCGGCCATCCGTGACGCCACGCCCCACAGCCTGACCGACATTTCCGACCGGGAGGTCACGGTCGCGATCGAGGGGCCAGGGGCTGCCGAACTGCTCACCCTCGGCTGCCCGCGCGACATCGACCGCATTCAGCCCGGCCGGGGCTGCCGGACCATCATGGACGGGGTAACGGTCCTGCTCCGCCGCGATGCGGCCGACCGCTTCCGGCTGGACATGTGGCGCTCCTTCGCGCCGCATGTCATCGCCCTTCTGCGCACCGGCTGCGCCGAACTCGCGGCAGATTCGTAAGACGAACAATTGTCCGCGGCCTGAAGTTCGTTCTGCGGTCAGTCCCCCATATGCGACATGTAGTAAAGCATCAGCAGCCGCCAGCCCATCTTCAGGTATCGGCGCAGCTTCCGGAACATCCAGTCGGTCAACGACAGCCGTCGCCGCGGCGCCCGTCTGGCGGGGGCCCGGCGGCGTGGCGGGGATTTCCGGCGGCGTGATGTTCGCTTCTTGTTCCGTAATCTGAACATGGGTGCAGGCCGGGGGTGGCATCTCGCAAAGATCGATCGAGAGCCGGCTCCGGATATCGGCTGGGGGGAGCGGGAGAGGACATGCCGCGGCGTGATGCCGCCGCTGCGTGTGCACCATAACGGAAACACACGCCTTCATTGAAGCACTATTACGTGCGGATGTGTTGCAGCCGGCAATGAAGATGTGGTGCAGCCGACACTGAAAAAGGCCCGGCCAGCGTCAGGCTGGCCGGGCCGGGTCGGCGTCGAAAGGCGGGGGTTACCCCAGGCGGGCGGTCACGATCTCCAGGATCTCGGACACCGGCCGGTTGACCAGTTCCCTGTCGATCTCGGCGACCACCGCGCCATGCAGTCCTTCGGGCAGATGGGCGCGCAGATCGGCGAGCATGCGCGGCGGCGCCACCAGCACCAGCCGGCCGATCTCTCCCGCGACATGAAGGGCGCCCGCCTTCTCGGCCACCATGCGGCCGAAGGCATGTTCCAGCGCGTCATGGGCGCTCGGATGCTCGATCGCACTGCGCGGGCCGATGCGGTTCTGCAACGTGCCCGGCGCACGGACGGCCCGATCGGACACCGTCTCCTCGCCCGGCGCCCCCATCTCCAGGAACACGACCGGGCCGGATGCGTCCGGATCGTCCGACGGTCGCAGGAACAGCGCCCTGCGACCGTCGGCGACCAGGATGGTGGTATGCGGGTGCAGGGTCCGGGACATCGGAACCTCCGTTGAAGAAGCGGCGGGCGTCAGGTGGCCCCGGGCGTCAGGCAGCCTTGACCTCGATGGTCCTGCGTGCCGCCGCCTCGGCGGTCTTCGGCAGGGTGATGGTCAGTACACCCTTGGCGAAGGTTGCGGCGATGCCGTCGGGGGCGACGTCGCGCGGCAGCAGGAAACTGCGCCGGAACGTCCCATAGACCCGCTCGGATACGTGGCGATCGGCGTCCTTGCGCTCGCTTTCCTGGCGTTTCTCCCCTGCCAGTACCAGCTGGTCGCCCGCCAGGGTAAGCGTCACATCCGCAGCATCCAGCCCCGGCAGTTCGGCGGTGACGACATAGGCCGCCACCTCTTCATGGACGTCCACGGCCGGCATGGATGCCCCGAATATCCCGGCCGGGGCCGGGTCGAACAGAGCCCGAATCGACGGCAGCCGGATGTTTCCGTCGAAGCGGTCGAACAACTGGGCCATCTCGCGGCGGAAACTCTGCCAGGCGTCGGGCTGCCCTGGATCGGACGGCCTGTGATCGGACTGACTGGGACCGGGGGTCACGGCTTGCGGTTGTGGTGCCGGCGCAGCAGGCTCGGCTTTGATCTCGACCTGGGTCTCGGACATGTCTCTGTCTCCTCGACACATGATCCGGCTCGTCGGTGATGATCCGCTCCGGATCATCGCCAAGGATGCGCCCCCGCCTCCGATACGACTTTGATCTGCCTCAAGTTTTGTGCAGAACCGGCACCGCCCAGGGCTCGTCCGCGGCCCGTGTCGCCGCATAACCGGCGATCTCATCCGCCAGCGACAGGGTCAGCCCGATCTCGTCCAGGCCCCGGATCAGCAGATCCTTGCGGAAGGGGTCGACCTCGAAGCCGAAGACCTCGGCCCTGCCCGCCCCCATCGGCAGGGTGACGGTCTGTTCGGGCAGATCGACCGAGATGGTGGCACCGGGGCTTGCGGCCAGAGCGGCCAGCAGCCGGTCGACCACCGCCTCGTCCAGTACCACCGGCAGCATGCCGTTCTTCAGCGCATTGGCGCGGAAGATATCGCCGAAGCCGGGCGCGATCACCACCCGGAAGCCGGCATCGGCCAGGGCATAGACGGCGCCTTCGCGCGACGACCCGCCGCCGAAATTGCGCCGTGCGACCAGTATCTCGGCCCCGGCATAATCCGGACGGTTAAGCACGAAATCCGGGTCCGGCCGGCCCTCGGCATCATGGGCCAGATCGTGCAGCAGATAGGGGTGATAACCGTCGCCGCGCGGCCGGCGCATGAAGCGGGCCGGCAGCAGCTGGTCGGTATCGACATTGGCGAGCGGCAGCGGCGCCGCGATCGCGGTCAGCCGGGTGAGCGGGCGGAGCATTGCCTGCGCCATGGGATCAGCCCTCCACCAGCCGGCGGATATCGGCCAGCCGGCCGGTCACGCCCGCAACCGCGGCCATGGCCGGGCTCATCAGATGGGTGCGGGCACCCGGGCCCTGCCGGCCGCGGAAATTGCGGTTGGTGGTCGATGCCACCCGCTCGCCGGGTGCCGCCAGATCACCATTCATGCCCACGCACATCGAACAGCCGCTCTCCACCCAGTCGGCACCGGCCTCGACGAAGATCCGGGCCAGCCCTTCGGCCTCGGCCTGGCGCTTGACCCGGGTGGACCCGGGCGAGACCAGCATCGGCACCTTCAGCCGCCGGCCCTTCAGCAGGCCGGCCGCCGCACGCAGATCCTCGATCCGGCCATTGGTGCAGGATCCGATGAACACCCGGTCGACCGGCAGGCCTTCCAGCTTCTGCCCCGGCACCAGCCCCATATAGTCGAGCGTCGCCGGGTCGGCGTCGCCCGGCACATGGCCGTCGATCGCCACCGCCTCTTCGGGCGCCGTGCCCCAGGTGACGACGGGTGCGACGGCGCTGCCGTCGATCACGATCTCGCGGTCGAACACCGCCTCGTCATCGCTGCGCAGCGCCGACCAATGCGCGACCGCCTGGTCGAACAGCGCCCCCGCCGGGGCGGCGGGGCGGCCCTTCAGCCAGGCGAATGTGGTCTCGTCGGGGGCGATCATCCCGGCGCGGGCGCCGGCCTCGATCGACATGTTGCACACCGTCATGCGCGCTTCCATGCCAAGCGCCCGGATCGCCGGCCCGGCATATTCGATCACATGGCCGGTAGCACCGTCGGTGCCGATCACCGAAATCAGATGCAGGATCAGATCCTTGGCAGAGACGCCGACACCCAACCGGCCGTCCACCCGCACCCGGAAGGTCTTCGGCCGGCGCTGCCACAGCGTCTGGGTGGCCAGAACATGGGCGACTTCCGACGCGCCGATGCCGAAGGCCAGCGCCCCGAAGGCACCGTGGGTGGAGGTATGGCTGTCGCCGCAGACGATGGTCAGCCCCGGCAGGGTCAGCCCCTGTTCGGGCCCCACCACATGAACGATGCCCTGTTCCTCGTCGCCCAGATCGAACAGCCGCACCGCATTGGCCGCCGTGTTGTCGCGCAGCAGCCGGATCACCCGGCCGACATCGGGATCCGCCGGCTCGGCATCGCGGTTGCGCGTCGGCACGTAATGATCGGCAATGCCGAAGGTCAGATCCGGCCGCGCGACCCGCCGGCCCATCCCAGCCAGATTGCCATAGGCGTGAAAGCTGCCCTCATGCGTGAAATGGCGGTCGATCCACAGCAGGCGCTGACCGGCCGGATGGGCCTGCACGACATGGGCATCCCAGATCCGGTCGAACAGCGTGCGCGGCGCCCCCGAAACGGTCGCGGGCAGGGTCATCCGATGACACCTCTTTTGCGAAGATCGGCAAGGGTGGCGTCGTCCAGCCCCAGCAGCCGGCCCAGCGTCTCGTCGGTATCGGCACCGAGGCCTGGTGCGGCGCGGGCGTACGCCACCGGCGTCGCCGACAGATTGAGCGGATTGGCCACCGTCGGCACCGATCCCAGCGCCGGATGGGCGATCTGCCGCGCCAGGCCGCGGGCCTGCACCTGCGGATCGGCAAACACCCGGTCGAGCGTGTTGATCGGCCCGCAGGGCACGGCCTTGCTTTCCAGCGCCGCGATCCAGTCGTCGGTGGTGCGGGTGGCGACCGCCCCCGCCACCAGCGGCACCAGGGCGGCACGGTTGGCGACACGCTGGGCATTGGTCGCGAACCGCGGATCGGTGCTCCATTCCGGATGGCCGGCCTCGACGGCGAAGCGGCGGAACTGCTCGTCATTGCCGATGGCCAGCACCAGATGGCCGTCCTGCGTCGCGAAGGCCTGATAGGGCACGATGTTGGGATGGGCATTGCCCATCCGCCCCGGCGCCTTGCCCGAGACCAGATAGTTCATCGCCTGATTGGCGAGCGTCGCAACCGAGACGTCGAGCAGGGCCAGATCGATATGCTGCCCCTCCCCCGTCCGCTCGCGATGGGCCAGCGCCGCCAGAACGCCGATGGTGGCGTAAAGCCCGGTCATCACGTCGACCAGGGCGACCCCCACCTTGACCGGCCCGCCGCCCGGCACCTCGTCGGGCTCTCCGGTCACCGACATCAGCCCGCCCATGGCCTGGATCATGAAGTCATAGCCGGCGCGCGGCGCATAGGGCCCCGTCTGCCCGAAACCGGTGATCGAGCAATAGATCAGCCGCGGATTGAGCGCCCTGAGGCTCTCCTGGTCGAGCCCGTATTTCTTCAGGCCGCCGACCTTGAAATTCTCGATCACCACATCGGATTCCGCGGCCAGGCGGCGGATCAGCGCCGCCCCCTCGTCGGTGCCCATGTCGATCGCGACCGAGGATTTGTTGCGGTTGGTGGTCAGGAAATAGGCCGCCTCCCGCGCCGACCCGTCGGCCGCCTCGGCATAGGGCGGCCCCCAGCCGCGGGTGTCGTCGCCCGCACCCGGCCGTTCGATCTTCAGCACCTCGGCCCCCAGATCGCCCAGGATCTGGCTGGCCCAGGGGCCGGCGAGGACGCGGCTGAGATCGAGCACGCGGATATGAGAGAGGGCACCTTCGGCTCGGGGGGTCGCCATAGGGTCGGGCTCCGTGGGTCAGTGGCGGGCGGTCAGTGGCGGGAGGCGTTGCCGGCGGGCCGGATCAGCCGAAGGCGGCGATGCCGGTCTGCGCGCGGCCCAGGATCAGCGCATGGACGTCGTGGGTGCCTTCATAGGTATTCACGGCCTCCAGATTGCACATGTGACGGATCACATGATACTCGTCGGCGATGCCGTTGCCGCCATGCATGTCGCGGGCGACCCGCGCAATCTCCAGCGCCTTGCCGCAATTGTTGCGCTTCAGCAGGCTGATCGCCTCGGGCGCCGCGGTGCCGCGATCCTTCAGCCGGCCCAGCTGCAGCGCCGCGGTCAGGCCAAGGGCAATCTCGGTCTGCATATCGGCCAGCTTCTTCTGGATCAGCTGGGTGGCGGCCAGCGGCCGGCCGAACATGATCCGGTCCATGGTGTACTGCCGCGCGGCGTGCCAGCAGAATTCCGCCGCCCCCATCGCCCCCCAGGCGATGCCGTAGCGGGCATTGTTCAGGCACGAGAACGGGCCGGTCAGGCCGCGGACCTCGGGGAAGGCGTTCTCTTCGGGCACGAAGACCTGATCCATGGCGATCTGGCCGGTGATCGAGGCGCGCAGCGAGAACTTGCCCTCGATCTTGGGCGCGGTCAGGCCCGTCATGCCCTTTTCCAGCACGAAGCCGCGGATCGAGCCGTGATCATCCTTGGCCCAGACCACGAAGACATCGGCGATCGGCGCATTGGTGATCCAGGTCTTGGTGCCCGAAATCTCGTAGCCGCCGTCCACCTTGCGGGCGCGGGTGCGCATCGACGAGGGGTCGGAACCGGCATCCGGCTCGGTCAGGCCGAAGCAGCCGACCAGTTCGCCGGTGGCCAGGCGCGGCAGGTATTTGCGGCGCTGCTCTTCGGTGCCGAAGGCATAGATCGGATACATCACCAGCGAGGACTGCACGCTCATCGCCGAGCGATAGCCGCTGTCGACCCGCTCCACCTCGCGCGCCACCAGGCCATAGGCCACGTAAGACAGGCCCGCGCAGCCATAGTCTTCGGGCAGGGTGCAGCCCAGCAGGCCCAGCGCGCCCATCTCGGTCATGATCTCGCGATGGAAGATCTCGTGACGATTGGCCTCCAGCACACGGGTCTGAAGCTTTTCCTGCGCATAGTCATGCGCGGTGTCGCGGATCATCCGCTCCTCTTCCGACAGCTCGCCGGCAAGGTTCAACGGATCTTCCCACTGGAAGGCGGGGCGGGTTTCACGGGCCATGGGGTGTTGTCCTCGGGTCAGGTCGGGGAGGGCTCAGATCGGGCAGCTCAGATTGCGGCGCGGATGCGGGTTTCGGCCTCGGCGCAGCTCATCACCGGCCCCACGGAGGACAGCACGGTGATGGTGGCGTCGTGCAGATCGGGCTTCATCGCCGCACAGCCGTCCGAGAGTAGCAGCGTGGGCAGGCCGCGGACATGGGCGTCCCGCACCGTGCTCGCCACGCCGCCATTGGTGACGATGCCGCAGGCGATCAGCCGGTCGATGCCGGCACGCGCCAGCACGAAATCGAGCCGCGTCTGATAGAAGGCGCTGTAGGCGACCTTCTCGACGGTGAAATCGGCCGGCTGCAGCAGGTCGACAAGGGCATGGCCCCAGCCGCCCGGCATGAAATCGCCCTTGCGCAGGAAGGGCCGGATCTGGCGCAGATGATCGGCGATCATCGGCTCGCCGCCCCGGCCGGGCACCAGGGTGAACTGGGTGGAGATGACGAAGCCGCCGGCGGCACGCAGCGCATCGGCGACCGGCTTCACCCGTGCCGGCAGGGCGGCGATTTCGGGGGCCCCCGCACCGCCGCGGGCATAGGCGCCCTCGGGGTGCAGGAAATCGTTCTGCAGATCGACGATCAGCAGCGCGGTGCGCGCGGGCTGGAAATCGGCGAAGAAATCGGCCATGGATCAGGCTCCCTCGCGGTCGCTCTTGCGGGCGATGACCAGGTTGCCGAACCGGTCGACGGTGGCATAAAGGTCGGGTTCGACGAAGATGGTGGTGTCGGGCTGCTCCAGCATCGCCGGCCCCTCCACCACGCTGTCGACCGGCAGGTCCAGCCGGGCATAGATGGCGGCATCATGCCAGGCGCCGTCGACATAGACCGGGCGCGTGCCGGTGCGGGCCTGATCGATCCCGCCGGTGGTGGTGGGGGCCAGCACGCCCAGATCGAATTTGGGCCGGGTGCCGATCACGGCGGTGCGCAGGTTCAGCACCCGCATGGTGCCACCCTCCAGCAGCCGGCCATAGACGCCGCGATAGGCATCCTCGAAGGCCGCCGCGATGTCGGCCGTGCCGAAAGCGGCCGGATTGCCCGCCGCATCCACCGCAATCTCGAACGGCACCGGCACGGTATGGGTCTGGCCCAGATAGGCCATGTCGAATTCGAAGCGCACGGTCTTGGCCTCAAGCGTCACGCCCGCCGCGGCCAGCAGCTTCAACCCGCCGGCCGCATGCTCGCGCATCGCCGCCGCCAGCATGGCCGGGTCCACCGCATCCAGCACGGCATTGATCGTCTGGACATAATCGTGACGCATGTCGGCGATCACACAGCCCAGCGCCGAGGTGACCCCCGGATAGCGTGGCACCAGGGCCTGGCCCAGCCCGACATCCTTCATCAGCGCGCCGACATGCAGCGAGCCGCCGCCGCCGAAGGGCATCAGCGCAAAGCGCTTCGGATCATAGCCGCGCTCGATCGACACCAGGCGGATGGCGCCGGCCATGCGCGAATTCGCAACCCGGATGATGGCTTCCGCCGCCGCCATCGGCTCCAGCCCCAGCGGTGTCGCCACCTGCGCCTCGATCGCCGCCAGCGCCGCGGCGCGGTCCAGCCGGGCAAGCTTGCCGCCGATCGGCCGGTCGGCATTGATCCGGCCCAGCACGACATTGGCATCGGTCACCGTCGGCCGGTCGCCGCCATTGCCATAGCAGACCGGGCCCGGGGTCGATCCGGCGCTTTCCGGGCCGATATTCAGCATGCCGCCCTTGTCGACCCAGGCGATCGATCCGCCGCCGGCACCGATGGTGGTGATCTCGATCATCGGCGTGCGCACGACCATGCCATAATCGATCGAGGTCTGGGGCGACAGCACCGTGCGGCCGTCGGCGATCAGCGACACGTCGAAACTGGTGCCGCCGATATCGCCGGTGATGACGTTCGGGAATCCGGCCTGTCCGGCGATATAGCCGGCCGCGATCACGCCCGCCGCCGGGCCCGACAGCGCGGTCCGCACCGGCAGCCGGCGGGCGGTGTCCACCGACATCACGCCGCCATTCGACTGCACGATCAGGAATTCGCCGCCGAAGCCGTCGGCGACCAGCGCGTCTTCCAGCCGCTTCAGATAGCCGCCGACCTCGGGCTGAAGATAGGCGTTGAGCGCGGTGGTGGAGAAGCGCTCGAATTCGCGGATCTCGGGCAGGATCTCGGTCGAGCAGGTGACATGGTCGTTGGGCCAGAGCGCGCGCACCGCCGCCACCGCCGCCCGCTCATTGGCCGGGTTGGCATAGGCGTTGACGAACAGGATGGCGATGGCGGCACAGCCCGCCTCGATCAACGCGCGGGCCTCGGCCTCCACCGCGGCCAGGTCCACCGCCTCGCGCAGCGTGCCGTCGGCCAGCACGCGCTCGGGCACCTCGCGGCGCAGATCGCGCGGGACCACCGGCTCGAACGCGCCCCACAGGCCCCAGGTTTTGGGCCGGTCGCGGCGGCGCATCTCCAGCACGTCGCGGAAGCCGCGCGTGGTGATCACGCCGATCCGGGCGCCCTTGCGCTCCAGCAGCGCATTGGTGCCGGCGGTGGTGCCGTGAACGACGGTGGCGATCCGCGCCTTGTCGGGCACCCGGGTCGAAATGCCGTCCAGGAAACCCGTCGACTGATCGGGGCGCGAGGTCGGCACCTTCGAGACCTGGGCGGTGCCCTCGGCCTCGTTCAGGAAGAAGACGTCGGTGAAGGTGCCGCCGACGTCCACGCCGATGACGAAATCCTTGCTCATGGGTCGCAATATCCGTGTCTGGCGTGGGTTACTCGGGTGCGTAGCCGTAATCGCGGGCGGCCGCCTCGGGCGTGAGATAGCCCAGCCGGATGTCGCGGGCGATGGCCCGGGGGTCGCGCTTCGCCGGGTCGCCATAACCGCCGCCGCCCGGGGTTTCCAGCCGCACCCGCTGGCCGCGGACCAGCTTCACGCCGATGGTCTTCGAGACCTTCTCCGGCTCGTGCCAGCCGTCATCCTGCTGATAGTGGAAGCGGTTGAGCGCCGCCTCGCCGCCGCCGACCACGCCCTTGGGCGCGAACTTGCCGCGCTCGCCGAACAGGAAGACCTGGGCATCCTTCTCCAGCAGTTCGATCTCGTAGACCGCCCCCACGCCGCCGCGTGCCTGGCCGGGGCCGGCGCTGTCGGGGCGCAGCGCCCATTCGGTGAACATCACCGGATAGGCCGCTTCCAGGATCTCGACCGGGGGGATGGTGGCGGTCGAAATCGGCGCATTGCCGTGGTTCAGCCCGTCGCCGGCCGGGCTGCCGCCCAGCCCGCCGCCATAGAACGAGAACATCACCCAGCGCCGGCCGTCGGCACGATGCCCGGCCAGCGACAGGGCGTTGATCGTGCCATAGGCATTGCCGTTCACCCGGTCGGGGGCAGCGTTTGCGAAGGTTGCGAAGATCACGTCGATCATTCGCAAAATCGTCTCGGTATAGCCGCCGACCGGCTTGGGGAACTCGGCCGAGAGCAGCGACTTGTCCGGGATCACGAAGTCGATCGGCCGCATCACGCCGGCATTGGCCGGCAGGTCCGGGAAGATGTGCTTGATCGCCACATAGCAGCAGGCGATGGAGGTGGACCGGCTGATGTTGATCGGCCCCTGCGCCGGCCCGGCCGAGCCGGTGAAGTCCAGCGTCAGCCGGTCGCCCCTGATGGTCAGCTTCAGCCGGATCGGCAGCGGCTCGTCGGAAATGCCGTCATTGTCCAGGAAGTCTTCGGCCTCCCAGCTGCCGTCGGGCAGGCCCGAGATTGCGGCACGCATCAGCGTCTCGGCCCGGTCGCCCAGCGCATCCAGCGCCGCCTTGACCAGATCGGGCCCGTATTCGTCGAGCAGCGCATCCAGCCGCTTCACGCCCAGATCCAGCGCGTTCAGCTGGCCGTTCAGGTCGCCGAAGGCCGAATTCGGCTGGCGGGAATTCATCAGCAGGATGTCGACGATGTCGCGGTTGAGCTTCCCCGCCCGCATCACCTTCACCGGCGGGATGACCACCGCCTCCTGGAAGGCCTCGGTCGCGACCGGGTTGTAATTGCCCGGCACATTGCCGCCCACGTCATGCCAGTGACCGACCGAGGCCAGATAGCAGAAGACCCGGCCGTCGCGGAAATAGGGCCGGACCAGCCGCATGTCCGAGAAATGGGTGCCGCCGGCATAGGCCTCGTTGAAGATGTAGACGTCGCCGTCTTCCAGGTCGCCGTCGCGGGCGGCCTTGTCGATCACCGATTTGACCGCGAAGGCCATCACGCCCACGAAGATCGGCAGTCCCGACTTGCCCTGAACCAGGGTGGCACCGCTTTCCGGGTCGTAGAGCCCGTGAGAGGCGTCATGCGCCTCGGCGATGATCGGATTGAAGGCGCTGCGGAACAGGGTCGCGTCCATTTCGTCGGCGATCTGCTCCATGCGGCCGGCGAGCACCGCCAGCGTCACGGGATCGATGGCACTCACGTCACGTGGTCTCCCAGGGGCATGCATCCGGCCGGCGGTATCGACGGCCGCCGACGCGTTCTGATTTCTTATGCGGTCTGATCGGTCATTCGCCGACGGAGAGGCGGGCCGGCTTCCAGCCGCCGTCTTCGTCGTCGCTGCGGGTCAGGTCCATGCGGTATTCGAACCGTCCGGGGACGTAGAGCGAGACCAGATGGTCGAAGGGCCGCATGGCCTGGTCGTACATGGTTCGGGTCAGCCGGAGCAGCGCCGCCCCGGGCTCGACCTCCAGAAGCACCGCCAGCCGGTCGTCAGCCAGCTGCGCCGACAATCTCTGGCGCGCCGCCGCAACCGCGAAACCCGCCTCCTCGAACAGGCCCAGGCGCGGCCGATGCGCCAGGCTCCGCTCGGTAAAGGCGGCGGCCGCCGCCGGCAGGGTATGGGTCGCAAGCAGGGCGAAGGGCCGCCCGTCGGCCGAGCGCACCCGCTCGGCGGCGACCAGCTCCGTGCCCGGATCGATCGTCAGTTCCTCGGCGATGGCCGCCGGCGCCGCAACCCGCGCCAGCGACACCAGCCGCACGCCGGACCGCGCGCCGATGTTCTGAATGGTCGCAATCAGCCCGTCGAGCGGCGCCCGGATCGGCGCCGGCCGGTAGTGATGCGTCACCATGGTGCCGCGCCCGCGCTGGCGCGAGACCAGCCCTTCCGCCGCCAGATCGTCCAGCGCCCGCTTGGCGGTGATCCGCGACACGCCGTAATCCCGCGCGATATCCAGCTCCGCCGGCAGCACATCGCCGTCGCGCAGCTCCCCGCCCAGAATCTTCTCGCGAAAGATGACATAGAGCCGGTGATAGAGCGGCGTCGGCCCCTCGCGCCCCAGCGCCGCACGCCCGCCTTCCCCGACCGCTCCGCCTTCATCCATATCCCGGATCCCACCCCCGGTGTCGCTCATGGAGGGGAGCTTAGCGCGGGTGATGGCATAATGCTATATGAATATATCATTAGGGCATGTGGACAACACGATCTTTGATCCTACATTGCCTCTAAAATGCGTTATTCCGCAAAATTGACGCATTTGAGCATTTCAGCTAAAGTCTGGTTGCCGGACACAGAACAGGACGCGTCTACGATGCTTGTGCATGAGCATGACACCACCGACGATCAGCAGGTTCCAAGCTACAGCGCATCCGAAGCCAGGAATCATTGGGGGAAGTTGCAGCGTGATGTGCGTCGTGCTGGCCGGGTTGACGTGACCAATCACGGAACCGTCGACTTCGTCATCCTCGACATCGCCCATTATGAAGATCTGGCGAGAGCCGCAGAAGCAGGCAATACGAAGATGCAGGCACATCTTGAGAACCTGCATGCGGCCTTCGACGCGCGTATTGCCCGGATGCAGACAGCTGAAGCCCGGAAAGCCGTGGACGATGCATTTGCTGCACGTGGCAGGTTGCGCACGCGTCCGAAAGCTGGAACGTCGTTCTGAAGATGGCGGGTCGGCCGCAGATCGTGGTGCTTGCCGGCGTGAATGGCGCCGGCAAAAGTTCTCTACTTGGTCATTTGCTCACGGATTCCGGAACAGACTGGTTCAACCCCGATGCGTTTGCCCGCGAAGCCATGAAGCAGATCCCGGGGCTATCGGTGCACGACGCCAATGCCCGTGCCTGGAATTACGGCCACACCCAATTGAAAGCCGCGATAGCCGGCGGCACCTCCTATTTTTTTGAAACCACGCTCGGCGGGCGGACGATAACCAGGCTGCTGTTGCAAGCAGTACAGACCCATGACGTCATGATCATGTTCTGCGGTCTGCCCAGCCCGGAACATCACATACGCCGTGTACAGGCGCGCGTCGCCCTGGGCGGCCACGATATCCCGGTAGACAAGATCCAAGAACGCTGGACGACATCCCGCCAAAATCTCATCGATCTCATGCCATACCTTGCACGATTGCAGGTCTTCGACAATAGCGCCGAGGCGGAACCCGGCGAGGACATCCCGGATCCCTTACTGATCCTCCACGTGGAGGGCACCCGGCGGCTCTACCCCGTCGACCTCACGGACATCGCGAGAACGCCCGACTGGGCCAAGCCTCTCGTCGAAGCGGCGCTCCGCCTTTCCTCGTCCATCTGACCCGGTCATCTCAGGCTCAACAATTACGCTTGACGATATAATTAATCCAATCGTTAAATATTATCAGAAACCGATAGGGAGTGACCGCCATGGACGACCCCTTCCGCCGGCCGACCTTCGGGTCCGCCGTGTTCTATGAAGATCCCTTCGCCGCCCTCGACTGGCTGGAGGCCGCCTTCGGCTTCGAGCGCAGCCTGGTGATCACCGATACCGACGGCAATCTCGCCCATTCCGAGATGAGCTTCGGCGACGGCTACGTCATGATCGGCCCGGTCTGGACCGATGGCGTGGCCAGCCCCCGCCAGACCGGTGGGCGCAATACCCAGACCGTGCATGTCCAGCTGAAAGACGGGATCGAGGCGCATCACGACCGGGCGGTCAAAGCCGGTGCGGTGATCACCCGGCCGCTGGCGCGGCAGTTCTATGGCGATCTCACCTATTCCGCCCGCGATCCCGAGGGGCATGTCTGGAGCTTCGGCCAGACCGTCGCCGTGGTCGGTCGCGCCGAGGCCGAAGCGGCAAGCGGGCTGAAGATCGACGGCTGGTTCGAGACCGACACCGAATGACGGCCGCCCCCTCTCTCGATACCGTGCTCGCCGCACTCGCCGATCCGTATCGCCGGCAGGTGGTGGAGCTGCTGCGCGCCCGCCCGCAACGGGCGGGCGAGCTGGCGGAGGCCATCGGCCTCAGCCCGCCCGCGGCCAGCCGCCATCTGAAGGCGCTGCGCCGGGCGGGGCTGATCGAGGAAAGCCATCCCGATTTCGATGCCCGGGTGCGGATCTACCGGCTGTGCCCCGCCCCCTTCTCGGCGCTCAAATCCTGGGTCGACGAGACCGAACGGATGTGGTCGCACCAGCTGCTGGCCCTGAAGGCGCATCTGGAAGCGGAGGCGGGGGAAGAATGACCGGCTCCAAAATCCTGGTCGCGCTGCGCATCGCCGCCCCCACACCGCGGGTCTTCCGCGCCTTCACCGACGAGATCGGCCTCTGGTGGCAGGCGGACGGGCTGTTTGCCTTCACCCCCGGCCCGCCCGGCCGTCTCGCTTTCGATCCCAAGGGGCCTGAGGGGCGGCTGATCGAGGAAAAACCCGATGGCGGCCGGTTCGAAATCGGCCGCATCCTCAAATGGGACGCCCCGCCCGGCCCCGGCACACCCGGCCGCCTGGCCCTGACCTGGCGCCAGGCAAGCTTCGCCAGCGACCAGGAAACCCGCGTGTTCGTCGCCTTCGACCCGGTCGAGGACGGCACAAGGGTGACGGTCGAACATCTGGGCTGGGATGCGATCCCGATCAGCCACGCCGCCCGCCACCATTTCCCCGACGGCATCTTCCTGCACCGCCATGGCAGCTTCTGGCGACGGCAGCTGGCTGAACTGGCGGCGGTCACCGCTCCACGATGACCTTGGCGATCAGCTCCGCGGTGTTGGCGACGCCCAGCTTGCGCATGATCGCGCTGCGATGCACCTCCACCGTGCGCGGCGAGATGGCCAGCGCCTGGGCGATCTGTCTGCTGGTCAGGCCGTTGACGACATAGCGGGTCACTTCGCGTTCGCGCGGGGTCAGTGCCGCTGAGCCCGGCGCCCGGTTTTCAAGCCGGTCGAAGGTCCAGACGATCAGCCGGAACGGCTCGTCCGGGGTGAGCGTGCGGCCGCGGGCGCGGGTCCAGATGATCTCGCCGCTTTTGCACTGCATGAACCGCTCATCCTCGTAGCGGGGGCCGTTCTCCAGCCAGCGATGCCAGCGGGCGCCGGTCTTTTCGTAATCGACGGTGGAGGGATAGAGCATGCGCACCGACTGCCCCTCCAGCTCGGCGCGGCGCCAGCCGAAAATCGCCTCGATTTCGGCATTCACCCGCAGGATGCGGCGGTGGGACAGCACCATGATGCCGACCGGCGCGTTCATGAACCCGGCAAGCTCCAGCCCGTCGGTCGACAAATCCCCGGACAGATCTTCCGGCTGCATCGCCAGCCTCCCGCTTACGTAGCCTTCTACGTATATCCCCTGATTGTCGGGCGCGCTGCAAAAGTTTACCTATCGGGTCAACACCACCACCGACATCGGTCGGATCGTGACACGGAGAGCGCCCATGGACCCGCAGATCTACATCACCGGCAGCGGCCATACCCGTTTCGGCCGCCTGTCCCAGACCCTGGAAGAGCTGATCGTCGAAGCCGCGCGGGAGGCGATCGACGAGGCCGGTATCGATCCGGCCGAGATCGACGCGATCTATCTGGGCCATTTCAATTCGGGCCTGGTTTCCGACGGCTTCGCCTCCTCGCTGGTCAAGGGTGCCCATCCTGCCCTGCGCTTCACCCCCGCCTCGCGTTGCGAGAATGCCTGCGCCTCGGGTGCGGCGGCCTTCCAGGCCGGCATGATGCGCATCGCCGCCGGCAAGGCCCGCAATGTGCTGGTGGTCGGCGCCGAAAAGATGACCCACCGCACCACCGAAGACGTCACCCGGGCACTGGCCGGCGCCGGCTATCAGAACGACCCCGAAGAGGCCGCGCTCAGCTTCCCGCAGGTCTTCGGCATCGCCGCCCGCGCCTATGCCGATCGCCATGGTGATCCGCTGGACGCCATGGCCCGGATCGCGGCGAAGAACCATGCCAATGCCATGGCCAACCCGCTGGCCCAGATGCACAAGCCGCTGCCTTACGAGTTCTGCCGCGAGGTGAGCGAGCGCAACCAGCTGATCGCCCCGCCGCTCCGGCTCAGCGACTGCTCGCTGGTGACCGACGGTGCCGCCGCCATCGTGCTCAGCAGCGATCAGGGCCATGCCGCCTCGGCCGCCCGCAGGGTGCGCATCGCCGCCGCCGAACAGGTCTCCGACACCCTGCCGATGGCCGGGCGCGACCTGATCGCCTTCGAAGGCCCGGCGCGGGCGATCCGTGCCGCCTATGCCGCCGCCGGCATCGGCCTGGACCAGCTGGATTTCGCCGAGGTCCATGACTGCTTCACCATCGCCGAACTGCTGATCTACGAAGCCATGGGCCTGGCACCCCAGGGTCAGGGCGCACGGGCGCTGGAAGACGGGACCGTCTTCGCCGACGGCCGGCTGCCGGTCAATCTTTCGGGCGGGCTCAAGGCCAAGGGCCATCCGGTGGGCGCCACCGGTGTCTCCATGCTCGCCCTCGGCTTCCGTCAGCTTACCGGCCAGGCCGGCGAGATGCAGCGGGCCGGGGCCGAATGGGGCCTCACCTTCAACATGGGTGGCGCGGCAGTCGCCAACTACGCCACCATCCTCCAGGCCGACCGGGCTTGAGAGGCGCCGCATGAATTGAGAGGCGCCGCATGAACATCGCAAGCTGGCTCCACCAGACCGCCCTCTGCTGGCCCGACCGGCCGGCGGTGTTCGAAGGCGATCGCCTGCATCACAGCTATGACGGCCTGGCGGGCGCGGTGTCGGACCGCGCCCGCCACCTGGCCCGGGCGCATGGCATCGGCAAGGGCGACCGCGTGGCGATCTTCGCCAGGAACGCAGCCGCCTATCTTGAAACCCTGCATGCCTGCTGGTGGATCGGCGCCGTCGCGGTGCCGATCAACGGCAAGCTCCACCCGGCCGAGGCCGCGTGGATCGTGCAGGATTCCGGCGCGAAACTGGCCTTCACCGACACCGGCGACGTGCTGGGCGCCTGCCCGGACCTCACCGAACTGCCCCTCGGCGCACCGGTGCCGACGGATGGCCCGCGCACCGCGCCGGTCGCCTGCGACCGGAACGATCTGGCCTGGCTGTTCTATACCTCGGGCACCACCGGCCGGCCCAAGGGGGTGATGCTCACCCACGAAAACCTCCGCCAGATGACGCTGTGCTATGCGCTGGACGTCGATCAGGCGCGGGCCGGCGACCATATGCTTTACGCCGCCCCCATGTCGCATGGCGCCGGGCTCTATATGTTTGCGCAGATCCGTGCGGGTGGCGCACATCTTGTGCCCGCCTCGCACGGTTTCGACCCCGCCGAAATCATGGCGCTGGCGCGCAGCCATGGCGATCTGGTGTTCTTCGCCGCCCCCACCATGGTCAAGCGCCTGGTGACCGCCGCCCGCGCCGCGGGTTATGACGGCAGCGGCATCCGCACCATCATCTATGGCGGCGGCCCGATGTATGCGGCCGATATCGACGACGCCGTCGATGCCTTCGGGCCGCGCTTCGTGCAGATCTACGGCCAGGGCGAGTCGCCCATGACCATTTCGGTCCTGCCGCGGGCGCTGGTCGCGGACCGCAGCCATCCGAACTGGCAGGCCAGGCGCGCCTCGGTCGGCTTCGCCCATGGTGCGGTCGCCGTCACCATCCGGGATGCAGACGGTCGGGAGCTGGCACCGGGAGAGACCGGCGAAATCTGCGTCCAGGGGCCCACCGTCATGCGCGGCTACTGGAACCGCCCCGAGGCGACGGCAGAGACCCTGAAGGATGGCTGGCTGCACACCGGCGATCTGGGCCATCTCGACGAGGACGGCTTTCTATATCTCACCGACCGGTCCAAGGACGTCATCATCTCGGGCGGCACCAACATCTACCCGCGCGAGGTGGAAGAAGTGCTGCTGATGCATCCCGCCGTGTTCGAGGTGGCGGTGATCGGCGAGCATGACGACGACTGGGGCGAGCGGGTGGTGGCCTTCGTGGTCGCCGCCGCCGGTGAACCGGTCGATGCCGCCACGCTCGACCGCTGGTGCCGGCAGCAGATCGCCGCCTTCAAGCGCCCGAAGCGTTATGTGTTCATCGACGCCCTGCCCAAGAACAATTACGGCAAGGTGCTGAAAACCGACCTCAGGATCCTGGCCGCCGATCAGCCGCCGGCGGTGCCCGGGCTGAACCGGCCGACGAATCGGTAAAGCGTCGCCGGGTGGAACAGGCGGACCTGGGTGATGGTCCGCGCCCCCTGCCGGGTTTCGCGATCCAGGATCAGCAGGGCGTCGCCGCGATCGAGGTTGAGCAGCCGCGCCGTCACCGCATCGGCCAGGCCGGCGCCGATCACATGCACGGCATCGGACCACGGCACCTGCTGCAACAGCCAGCGGCCGGGGGCCGTGGCGGTGAAATCCATGCCCCGCGCCGCCGGCACGGCATCCAGCATCACCAGCCGCCGTTCCAGCGCCACCGCCACGCCGTCGATCCGGTGCAGCCCCTCCATCCTGAGCACTTCCGTGCCGGCCGGCACCGGAAAGGCGCTGCCCTGCGCCTCGGGCAGGCGCAGCACCTCGCGCGACAGCTGCTCATAGCCGTAGCTGCGCCCGGCACGCGCCGCTTCCACCGCGAAATCCTGGATCTCCATCACCGTCCGCTCGATCCGCGGACGGGTGACGAAAGATCCGGCGCGGCGGCGCCGTTCGATCAGCCCGGCCGCGGCCAGCGCGGTCAGGGCCTTGCTCACGGTCATGCGCGAGCAGCCATAGACCTCCATCAGCTCGTGTTCAGAGGGGATGCGATCCCCCGGCTTCAGCCGGCCGCCCAGAATGCCGCCCTCTATGTCGCCATAGATGCGCTGATGGAGCGAGGCGGCGGGCGCGTCTGGCACGGCGGGGCATCCCGAAACCGGTGGCCCGCGGCCGGCGCCGCGGGATCGGAATAAGCATAGACAATTGCCCCGCCGCGGCAAGGCGGTGGGATCAGCCGGCCGGCAGCAGGCCCTTCAACGCATCCGCCGCTTTGGTCGGCGCCACCTCGTAGACGTCGTAGACCGCGACACCCGCGGTCACGAAGGGGTCGGCGGCGATGATCCGGTCCAGCGCCTCCCGCTCCAGCCCGGTCGCCAGGATGAAGCCGCCGGTGCGCGGCACCCGCCGGCCGGCCAGCACGAAGGCGCCGGTGGCGAAATGTTCGCCAACCCAGGCCTTGTGCGCCTCAAGCTCGGCATCCACCGCATCGAGCGGTGCGGTATAGGTCAACAACAGGATGTACATCGGCACGTCTCCTGGCCTCTCCGGTTCCCGGTCACCGCGGCCCGCGCATGACGTCGCGGGCTGGTTTCACCCCCGCGCGAGGTGCGGCGATTTCCGGCGGCCGATTGTGGCGGGGCCTGCTTCGGCGTGCAAACAATCAGGTTGACATCATGCCGTCACGGCCTGAGAGTTGTCCGGACAAATAACACATACAGGGGATCTGGGATGAGCTTCCGTTGGCCGAACGGCGCGCGGCTCGCGATGTCGATCGTCGTGAACGTCGAAGAGGGTGCGGAGATGTCGATCGCGCGCGGCGACAAGGGCCCCGAGCCGGTCGACGAGCTGGGCGTGTCGCTGAAGATTCCGATCCGGAATTACGGCAACGAGAGCAATTACGAATACGGCATCCGCGCCGGCGCCCCCCGGGTGCTGAAGCTGCTGGACCGCTACGGCTTCAAGGTGACTTTCACGGCAGCCGCCACCGCGCTGGAACAGGCGCCGGAGCTGGCGAAGGCGATCGCAGAGGGCGGCCACGAGGCCTGCTCGCATGGCTGGCGCTGGATCCACCAGTTCAGCTATGGCGAAGAGCGTGAGCGCGACTTCGTGAAGAAGGCGATCGCCAGCATCGAGGCGACCACCGGCACCCGCCCCCATGGCTGGCTGTCGCGCTACATGCACACCCCCTTCCTGCGCAAGACGCTGGCCGAAGAAGGCTTCGTCTATCACATGGACGATTACAGCGACGACATGCCGCGCTGGGATGTGGTGGAGACCGCCCAGGGCCCCAGGCCGATCGTGATCATGCCCTATGCGCTCGACACCAACGACATGAAGTTCTGGCTGGCGCCGGGCTATACCCCGCAGCAGTGGCTGGACTATGCCATCGCGACCTTCGAGCAGCTGTACGAGGAAGGGGCCGAGGCGCCGCGGATGATGTCGCTGGGCCTGCATCTGCGCATCATCGGCCGCCCGGGCCGGATATGGGCGCTCGACCGTTTCATGGCCCATGTGGCAAGCCGCCCCGATGTCTGGGTGACCAGCCGGCTCGACATGGCCCGCCACTTCGCCGCCGAGGTTCCGCCGCCGGCCTGAGGCCGGCGCTCGCGGTCACCCGCTTCGCCCCCGCAGCCATCGGCCGCGATTGCGGCCAAGCCGAAGGAGGCCGGCCTCATGACCCTCATCATCCGACTGTCGCGCTGGTCCGCCTGGATCGCCGGGATCCTGGTTCTGGCGGCCGGCCTGCTGATTGCGGGGGACGTCGTCGCCCGCAACATCTGGTCGGCCAGTCCCTTCTACAGCTTCGAAATCTCGCGCTATCTGTTCGGCGCCACCGTCGCCTTCGGCCTGTCCTTCGCGCTGGTCGAACGCGCCCATATCCGCATCGACCCGCTGGTCAAGCTGACCCGCGGCCGGCTGCGGTCGCTGATGGACGTTTTCGCCATCCTGGCCACCGTCCCGGTTGCCGGTGCCATCGCCTGGTATGCCTGGGACCTGACCATCCAGAGCGCGGAGCTGGGGGCCATCTCCAATTCCCCGCTCGGCCTGGAACAGTGGATCCCGCAAGCGATCTGGGCCATGGGCATGACCTGGTTCGCGCTCATCGCCCTGGCGCTTGCGGTGCTGGCCCTCGTCGCCCTCTTCCGTGGCCGCGATGCCGAGATCGGCCGTATCGCCGGCCTGCCGGATTTCGGCGGTGAAGGGGCAGAGGTTGCGGAACTGGCCCAGGATGCAGGCACAAGGCCCGGCAAACTTCAGATGGAGGCCGCAGGATGATCGGCGTCGCAGGCGGTTCCCTTCTGATCCTTCTGGCGCTGGGCCTGCCGGTCGGCGTGGCGCTGGGCATCCTGGCGGTGATCCTGGGCGATCTCTACGGCTTCCTCTCGCCGCTGCCGGCGCTGGGCGACATCATGTGGGGGGCCTCGACCGACTTCCTGCTGACCTCGGTGCCGATGTTCATCCTGATGGGTGAGCTGCTGCTCCGCTCGGGCGTGGCGGCAGAGACCTATGACGGCATCGACCCCTATGTCAGCCGCGTGCCCGGCGGCATCATGCACACCAACATCGCCTCCTGCGCGCTGTTTGCCGCCACCTCCGGCTCGTCGGTCGCGACCGCGGCGACGATCAGCACGCTGGCGGTGCCGAACATGAACCGGCTGGGTTATAACCCGTCGCTGTTCCTGGGCTCTCTCGCGGCCGGCGGCACGCTGGGCATTCTGATCCCGCCCTCGATCAACATGATCCTCTACGGCGTGCTGGCCGATGTCTCGGTGGGCGATCTCTACGCCGCCGGCATGGTGCCCGGGCTGCTGATGGCGGCGCTGTTTTCCGGCATCATCGCCCTGTCCTGCCTGATCAATCCCGCCCTCGCCGGCCGGTCGACCGGCAACCGCCCCACGCTCAAGGGGCTGCTGGGCCTGCTGCCGATCCTGGTCCTGTTCGCGCTGGTCGTGGGCTCGATCTATGCCGGGCTCGCCACCCCCACCGAAGCCGCGGCGCTGGGCCTGCTCGGCGCCTTCGCCATCGCCGCCTTCCGCCGCAGGCTCGACCGCGCCACGCTGCTTGCCGCCTTCGAGGGCACGGCACGCACCACGGCCATGGTCATGTTCATCGTGCTCGCGGCCTATTTCCTCAACTTCGTCATGGTCAATATCGGGCTGACCACGGCCGTCACCGGCCTGATCGCCGATCTCGACCTGTCGCCGCTGATGATCCTGGGCGCGATCGTCCTGCTCTATCTGATCCTCGGCTGCTTTATGGACACGCTGTCGATGATGATCGCGACCACGCCGATCATCGTGCCGATCGTGGTCCAGGCCGGGTTCGACCCGCTGTGGTTCGGCGTCGTCTTCGTGATCCTGATCGAGGCCGCGCTGATCACGCCGCCCGTGGGCATGAACCTGTTCATCGTGCAGGCGGTACGCGGCGGCGGGCCGTTCCGCGATGTGGTCGCGGGCTCGCTGCCCTTCCTCTTCGTCATGATGGTGATGATCGTGCTGCTGATCGTCTGGCCCGATCTCGCCCTCTGGCTGCCGGCGGCCTTCAAGGGCGGATGAACCGCCCGCCGGGCCTTGGCCCGGACCGGCCGCCTCTCGTCAAGCATCAGGCACCTCAAAAAAGAACGGAAACCAAGACCATGACAGGGAAAGTGCTCGTCGGGGCGGGGCTCGGCCTCGTCCTCGCCGCCGGGGCCGCCTCGGCGCAGGATCTGCCCAAGACCGACGTCACCGTGATCGGCAATCTGGGCATCACCACCCAGAGCCGCCAGATCGAGGCGCCGTTCTGGACGAAGGAACTGCCCGAGGCCTCGGGCGGGGCGATCTCGGTCAACTTCAAGCCCTGGAACGAGCTTGGCCTCAAGGGTCCCGAGGTCTTCCGGATCCTGAGCCGCGGCCAGGCGCTGATCGCCACCGCCCAGCTCGGTCATCATGCCGGCGATGCGCCGATCAACGACGGCACCGACCTGGCCGGCCTGTCGCCCGACATGGCGACCTTCCGCAAGGTCTCGGACGCCTTCCGCCCGGCGCTGAACGATGCCCTGAACAAGAAGTTCGGCATCGAGATCCTGACCATGCAGTCCTTCCAGAGCCAGATCCTCTATTGCCGCAGCGAACTCAAGGGCCTGGCCGACCTCAAGGGCAAGCGCATCCGCACCTCGGGCGCCTCGCAGGGTGATTTCGTCAGCTATTTCGGCGCCTCGCCCGTCGACATGGCCTTCGGCGAAGTTCAGCAGGCGCTGGCCCAGGGGACGATCGACTGCGCGATCACCGGCACGCTGGGCGGCTACAGCGCCAAGTGGAACGAGGGCGCGCGCTATCTCTACACCCTGCCGATCAATTTCGGCGCCGGCGTCACCGCCGCCAATATCGGCGGCTGGAAGAAGCTGCCCGAAGCCGTCCAGAGCTTCATCACCGCCGAACTCAACAAGGCCAATGAGCGGATGTGGCAGCTGAACATGGACGAAGACGCCATGGGCATCGCCTGCAACACCACCGGCCCCTGCCCGCTGGGAGAGCCCGCCGGCATGACCCGCGTCGACCCGGGCGCAGAGGACGAAGCGCTGCGCCGCAAGGCGCTGGTCGAGGCGGTGCTGCCCAAATGGGCCGCACGCTGCGGTGCCGGCTGCGTGGCGGAATGGAACGCCACCGTCGGCAAGGTCGTCGACATGCAGATCAAGTAAGAACCGGAGCCTCCGATGACCGTCGCCTCCCCACCCGCCTTGCCGGCCGATATCGTCGACGCCTTCGCGACACATGTGGCGCGCACCCGTTACGAGCATCTGCCGCCGCTTGCCGTGGCCAAGGCCAAGACCTTCCTGCTCGACACCATCGGTGTCGGGCTGGCCGGCACCTCGGGTCCCCATTTTGCCCGCATCTCCAGGGCGGCAGAGGCCTGGGGCCGGGGTGAAGAGGCGACGGTCTGGGGCAGCGGGCTGAAGCTGCCCGCCCCCTCGGCCGCCATGGTGAATGCCTATCTGATCCATTGCCTGGAATATGATTGCGTACATGAGCGCGCCGTCGTCCACCCGATGGCCACCATCCTGTCGGCCTTCTTCGCCTGGGCGGAACGCGCCGGCGGCCGCGGCCGGCCGGTCGATGGCCGCCAGCTGCTGACCTCGCTTGCCGTCGGTGTCGACATGTCGGGTCTGCTGGGCTCCGCCACCACGGCGCCGATCCGCTTCTTCCGCCCGGCGGTTGCCGGCGGCTTCGGCGCCGTCTCGGCGATCGGCAGCGCCGCGGGCTTCACCGCCGCCCAGATGGCCGATGCCTATGGCATCCAGTACGGCCAATGCGCCGGCACGCTGCAACCCCATGCCGAAGGCTCGGGCCTGCTGCCGCTGCAGATCGGCTTCAACGCCCGCGCCGCCATCACTTCGGCCGATCTGGTCGAGGCGGGGTTCGACGGGCCGCATGACGTGCTCACCGGCCAGTACGGCTATTACAACCTGTTCGAACTCGGCCGGTATTCGCCCGAGGTCATCCCCGACGAGCTGGGCCGGGTCTGGCAGATCGCCCGGCTGTCGCACAAGCCCTTCCCCAGCGGCCGCCTGACCCATGGCGCGCTCGACGGGCTGCGGCGGGTGATGGCAGAGGGCGTTACCGCCGCCGACATCGCCTCGGTCGAGATCCAGGCGCCGCCGCTGGTGAAGCGGCTGGTCGGCCGGCCCGATCTGGACAATCCGCCGGCCAATTACGCCAAGCTGTGCCTGTCTTTCGTGGCCGCCACCCTGCTGCTGCGCGGCCGGGTGGACGTGCCTGAATTCGCCGGCGACACCGTGCTGAACGACCCCGAAATCCATGCCTATGCAAAGCGGATCAGCGTGGTCGACGACGGCAATCCCGATCAGAACGCGCTTGCCCCGCAGCGGGTGATCATCCGCCTGGTATCGGGCGGCACCAGGGTGATCGACCTGCCCCAGGTGTACGGCCATCCGGAAGCGCCGCTCACGGATGCCGAGAACCGCGCCAAATTCGCCCGCTGCTGCGGCTGGGCGGTGCCGCCGGTGCCGGATGCCCGCCGCGCCGAGATCGAGCGCATGGTCGACGAGATCGAAGACGTCACCGATGTCGGCCAGATCGCGAAACTGATGGTTTCGGAAGGCTGATCACGGCCGCTCCCGCGGCGCCGGCAGCGCTTTGTACCGCATGCTGCGGTCGGGCATTGACGGCGCCGTTTTTCGGACCATAATTTGTCCGGACATTTAAAGTTGCTTCCTTGGCGCCCCAGACGGCGCCGCCCCCTGCCGCTCCAGGCCCCTTCGAAAGACCCGAGACATGGTTGACCAGACCACCGCCGCTGCCGCAGACACCGAGGACGGCGAGATCCTCGCCACGATCGACAAGTGGCTCGCCCGCGATGTGCGGCCCCATGTGCTGAAGCTCGATCATGCCGATGAGTACCCGCACGAGATCGTCGCCCAGATGAAGGAGCTGGGCCTGTTCGGCGCCACGATTCCGGTCGAGTATGGCGGCCTTGGCCTGAACGCCACCACCTATGCGAAGATCGTCGAGACCATCGCCGAGACCTGGATGTCGCTGTCGGGCATCATCAACAGCCATCTGATCATGTCGGCCTGCGTCGCCCGCCAGGGCACGCCCGAACAGAAGGCGTATTACCTGCCGAAATTCGCGACCGGCGAACTGCGCGGCGGCCTGGCCCTCACCGAGCCCGATGCCGGTACCGATCTTCAGGGCATCCGCACCCGGGCGCGGCGCGATGGCGACCACTATGTCGTCAACGGCACCAAGACCTGGATCACCAACGGCATCGAAGGCTCGTGCTTCGCGCTGCTGGTCAAGACCGACCCCGAGGCGAACCCGCGCCACAAGGGCATGTCGATGTTCATCGCCGAGAAGGGCCCCGGCTTCACGGTGTCGAAGAAGCTGGAGAAGCTGGGCTATAAGGGCATCGATTCGGCCGAACTGGTCTTCGAGGACTATCGCATCCCGGCCGACCGGCTGATCGGCGGCGTCGAGGGCCAGGGCATGCAGGCAGCGCTGGGCGGGCTGGAACTGGGCCGGATCAACATCGCCGCCCGCGGCTGCGGCCTCGCCTCGGCCTCGCTGAAGGATTCGGTGCGCTATGCCCAGATCCGCAAGACCTTCGGCAAGCCGATCTGCGAACATCAGGCGATCCAGCTGAAGCTGGGCGAGATGGCCACCCGCCTGCAGGCGGCGCGCCTGCTGACCTATGATGCCGCCCGCGCCTATGACCGCGGCGAACGCTGCGACATGGAAGCCGGCATGGCCAAGTATTTCGCCTCGGAAGCCGCGGTCGCCAACAGCCTGGAGGCGATGCGCATCCATGGCGGCTATGGCTATTCCAAGGAATACGACGTCGAGCGCTATTTCCGCGACGCGCCGCTGATGTGCATCGGCGAAGGCACCAACGAGATCCAGCGCATGATCATCGCGAAGCAGCTGATCGCGCGGAACCCGGCATGACCATCGGCGGCGACATCCCCACCGCCGCCATCCCGACCGGCCCGGCCGCGGACGACGACCGTCCGCTGGCCGGCATCCGGGTGCTGGCGATCGAACAGTACGGGGCCGGCCCCTTCGCCAGCCTCTATCTTTCCGACATGGGCGCCGAGGTCATCAAGATCGAGCCCACGCCTTCAGGTACGCAGAAAGGCGGCGACAGCGCCCGCCAGAGCGGCCCGCATTTCCTGGGCGAGAACGACAGCCAGTTCTTCCAGACCTTCAACCTGGGCAAGCGCAGCATCGCGCTCGACCTGAAATCCCCCGCCGGCCGGACGGTGTTCGAAAAACTGGTCGGAACCGCCGATGCGGTGATGAACAATCTGCGCGGCGACCAGCCCGACAAGCTGGGCATCACCCATCAGGCGCTGAAAGCGGTCAAGCCGTCGATCGTCTGCGCCCATCTGTCGGGCTATGGCCGCAGTGGCCCGCGCGCAGCCTGGCCGGCCTATGACTATCTGATGCAGGCCGAAGCCGGCTTCATCGCGCTGACCGGCGACCCGGAAGGCGGCGGCACCCGGATGGGCCTGTCGGTGGTCGACTATCTGACCGGGCTGACCACCGCCTTCGCGCTGACCTCGGCCCTGTTCGGCGCCATGCGCACCGGCCGCGGCCGCGATGTCGACGTCACCCTCTACGATGTCGCGGTGCACCAGCTGACCTATCCGGCGATCTGGTATCTGAACGAGGGCACCACCACCGAACGGCGGCCGCGCGGCGGCCATCCCGCGGTCGTGCCCTGCGAGCAGTTCCCGGTGGCGGATGGTGCGATCTATGTGATGTGCATGCTGCCCAAATTCTGGCATGCGCTCTGCGAGATCGCAGGCCTGCCCGATCTTGCCGCCGATCCGCGCTTCGCCGACGTGCCGTCGCGTTTCCGCAACCGCGATGCCCTCGCCGCCATCCTGGATCCGGTTTTCGCCACCCGGACCATGGCCGACTGGGTGGCCGCCTTCGCGGGCCGGCTGCCGGCGGCACCGGTGCTCTCCCTCGCCCAGGCGCTGGACAACCCGTTCCTGGCCGAACGCGGCGGCATCCAGAATGTCGACCATCCGGCAAAGCCGGGCATGCGGGTGCTCTCCAACCCCATCCGGCTGGATGGGGCGGTGATGAAGGCAAAGCCTGGCCCCGGGCTCGGTGCCGATACCGATGCGCTGCTGGGCGAGCTTGGCTACGATCCGGCCGCGATCGCCGCCCTGCGTGCCGAAGGGGCCGTGGCATGAAGCTTCAGGGCATCAAGGTCGTCGACCTGTCGCTGTTCCTGCCCGGCCCGTATCTCACCATGGTCATGGCCGATCACGGTGCCGAGGTGATCAAGGTCGAACCGCCGGCGGGGGAGCCGACCCGCGACATCGGCGCCAAAGCCGGCGGCACCAGCGTCTGGTTCCGCAACACCCATCGCGGCAAGCGCTGCGTCACGCTCGACCTCAAACATCCCGACGACAAGGCGCGGCTGTTCGAAATGCTGGCCGAGGCCGATGTGATGGTCGAGGCCTTCCGCCCCGGCGTCGCCGCCCGTCTCGGCATCGATTACGAGACGGTGAGGGCGATCAACCCGCGCATCGTCTATTGCGCGATCTCGGCCTTCGGCCAGACGGGGCCCGATCGCGACCGCCCGGCCCATGACATCGCGGTCGAGGCGCTGGCCGGCGTGCTCAGCCTCAATCTGGGTCAGGACGGCAAGCCCACCCATCCGCATATCCCCGTCGCCGATGCCAATGCGGCCCTGCTGGGCCTGGCCGGCGTGCTGATGGCGCTGCTGCGGCGGACGACCACCGGGCGCGGCGACTATATCGACATGGCGATGCTGGATGCGACCATGGCCTGGCTGCCCAATGCCACCGGCGATCTGTTCGCCACCGGTCGGCCGCCGGTGGTGAAGGAACAGCGCCAATGGGGCGGCGGCTCGTTCTATCAGATCTACGAGACTGCCGACGGCCGCCACATCGTGCTGGGCGGCAGCGAGCATAAATTCGTCGAAACCCTGCTGAAGGCGCTCGGCCGCGAGGATCTGATCCCCGCCGCCTCCAGCCCGCCCGGCCCCGCCCATGCCGAGACCACGGCATTCCTGCGCGGTGTTTTCCGCACCCGCAGCCGGGCCGATTGGGAGGCCTGGTTCGAAGGCCGCGACGTGTGTTTCGCCCCCCTGCTGGACCTGGCCGAGGCCTTCGCCCGGCCGCAGGTTCAGGCCCGCGAGATGCTGATCCGCGATGCCGAAGGCAATCTCCATGTCGGCACGCCGATCCGCTTCCTGGACGAGCCCGGCCGTATCGACACCAGGGTCCCGGCGCGGGAGCCCCTCCCCCCGCGCTGACCGGCCCCGGTCGCGCGCAGCCGGTCCGGGTCCGGCTGCGTGTTACAGCCCGGACGGCGGCGTGTTGAGAGCGTCGCGCCGCCGCCCGGGCTGCCTTTCCGTCAGGGTTTCATGGCACGACACCATTAACACCCACGTAACCACCTGCTTCCTAAACTCAGCTACGGCCGCAGAAACACAACCAGGCGGCGCCGGGCGGGGGATGCGGGATGTTCAGGACATCGATTTCCGGGCTGTTGACCACCATCCAGCTCGCCATGCTGGCCGGCCTGCTGGCGGCCGCCTCGATCCTGGCGGCCAATGCCTGGTGGGATCGGGCCGCGGCCGAACGGGTGGTGGATGCCGCCCGCACCGACCGGGCGCTGTTCACAGGCGTGATCGACACCCGAGCCCAGATCGCGGCCGTCCAGACCGCCCTGCTCACCGAAGACGCGCCCCAGACCACGATTTCCCAGGTCCGTGACAAGGCCGATGCCGCAGCGGCGGGCGCCATCGATTTCGCCCGGCGCATGACCGGGGACGAGGCCCGCCGCGGCACCGAGGCCGTCACCGCCGCCATTGCCGCGATGCAGACGAAGCGGGCGACCATCGACAGCCTGGCCGCCCGCCCGCGGGATCAGCGCCAGCTGGCCGACAGCGCGTCCTGGCGCGAGAGCGTCTATGCCAGCGTCAACGCCATGCTCGCCCTGTCCGATCTGATCGGCGACGAGCTGCGCATGACCGATCCGACGATCGCCGAACTGGTTCAGATCCGCCGCTTCGCCTGGCAGCTGCGCGACCAGTTCGGCAGCCAGTGCTCCCTGCTCCGGCCGCTGGTGGCCGCCAGCACGCCGATCCCGCCTGAGACCCGCACGACCTGGGCCGCCGGCATCGGTGGCTGGCGGGCGGCGCTTGCCGGCATCGATGCCCTGATCGCCCGGCCGGGCACGCCGGCAACGGTCGCCGCCCGGATCGGCACCGCCCGTGCCCAGGTGACCGACACCCAGGCGCGCATGGATGCCCTGGTCGCCGGCCTCGACGGCAGCGGCGGGCCGGCCATGGAGGCCCGTGCCTATACCGCCATGTGCAACGGCCCCTTCGACGCCATTCTGGCGATCAGCACCGCCGCCCTCGACGAGGCGGTCCGGCTGGCGGAAGGCCGGCAGTCGGCCGCCACCGTCAATCTCGGCCTCACCCTTGCCGGCTTCGTGCTGGCACTGGCGCTGTCGGTTCTGGGCCTGGTGGTGATCCTCCGCCGCTTCCGCCGGCCGATATCGACCCTGATGACTGCGGTCGGCCGGTTGGGCGCGCACGATTTCGAAACCCCGGTTCCGGCGCCCCGCAATCCCGACGAGATCGGCCGCCTCGCGATCGCGCTTGAAGATCTGAGGATCAACGCGCGCGAAGCCGGGCGGCTGGAAGCCGAAGCCGCCACCGCCCGGGCCCGCGACGTCGCCCGTGCAAAAACCATCCACGATCTCAGCCGCAGCTTCGAGGGAGAGGTGACCGCGGCACTCGCCGGCATCAGCCATGCCGGCAACACGCTCAGGAACACCGCCGCCCATATGCGCGCACTGGCCGATGCCGCCAGCGCGCGCGCCACCACCGGCGCCGGTGCCACGGCCGAGGCGGCCTCCAGCGTTCAGACCGTCGCCGCCGCCACCGAGGAACTCGCGGCCTCGATCTCTGAAATCAGCGCCCGCGTCCAGGCCAGCGCCACCGGCGCCCGCGAAGCCGTGGATCAGGTGGCCGCCACCGGCCGCAGCTTCGATGCGCTGGTCGAGGCGGCGCGGCGCATCGGCGATGTCGTGGGCCTGATCACCGCCATCGCCGCCCAGACCAATCTTCTGGCGCTCAACGCCACGATCGAGGCGGCGCGGGCCGGAGAGGCCGGCAAGGGTTTCGCGGTCGTGGCGTCGGAGGTGAAGAGCCTCGCCAACCAGACCTCGAAGGCGACCGAGGAAATCACCACCCTCATCACCGACATTCAGCGCCGTACGGCCGAGGCGGCGGGGTCGATGGGCCAGGTTCAGGCTGCGATCCGCAGGGTCGACCAGGACAGTGCCGCCATCGCCGCCGCGGTGGAGGAACAGGGCGCCGCCACCGGCGAAATCTCGGGCTCCGTCCAGCAGGTCGCGACCGCCACCGCCGAGGTTCAGGACATCATCGCCGAGGTCGCGCGATCGAGCGGCGAAACCGGCCGGGCCGCAACCGAAGTCACCGGCTCGGTCGAAGAGGTGGTGCACGAACAGGAGGTGCTGCAAAAGGCGGTGGGCGATTTCCTCAGCCGCGTGCAGCAGGCCTGATCACCAGCGCGATCCCGCCCAGTACCGCCACGGCCACGGCGACCAGGTGCCAGGTGATCGCCTCGCCCAGCAGCAGCGTGCCGCCCAGCGCCGCGATCACCGGCACCGACAGCTGGACCGAAGCCGCCTGTGCCGCCCCCAGCGCCGGCAGCACCGCATACCAGACGGCGTAGCCGAGGCCCGAGGCGACGGCGCCCGAGGCCAGCGCAAGCGCCATCCCCGCCGGATCGATCTCCATCCGCAGCAGCGCCGGCACCAGCAGCAGCAGCGCCAGCGGCAGGCTGCGGATGAAATTACCGGCGGTGGTGGCGAGCGGGTCGCGGCTCCGCCGGCCGATCAGTGAATAGGCACCCCAGGCGGCGCCGCTTGCCAGCATCAGCGCCGCCGCGACCGGATCGGGCGCAGGCACCCCCGGATCTGGTGCCTGCGCCTCGGGGGCCAGCAGAGCCACCAGCCCGCCGGCGGCCAGCGCGATCCCCAGCCATTGCAGCCGCCGCAGCCGCTCGCCGCGGATCAGCCCGGCCGTGATCATCGTCACCTGCACCGCGCCGAACAGCAGCAGGGCGCCCGATGCCGCCGGCAGAGCGACATAGGCGAAAGAGAAGGCGGCGGCATAGGCCGACAGCGCCGCGGCCCCCGCCCAAGAGCCGGCAACCCGCGCCACAGGCCGCCCCGCCCTGAGGCAAAGCCACAGCATCGCCGCGCCCGAGGCGAGCCGGATGCCGGTGAAGGCGGCGGGATCGATCGCGGTCCGGTCCAGCGCCCAGCGGCACAACACCGAATTGGCCGCGAAGGCGATCATCGCCACCACCGTCCAGCCGATGATGCGGGGGCGATCGCCCGCGATCATGGCAGCACGCCCGGCTTCAGAAGACGGAGCGGGCGGAGTTCGTACACCCCCGTGCCGCTGGCATTGGCCCGCGCCAGATCAGCGGCCGCGGCCTCTGCCGCCGCCGCATCGGCACAGTCGATGATGAAGAAGCCCAGCAGCTGTTCGCGGGTCTCGGCGAAGGGGCCGTCGGTGACCGTCGGCGTCTCGCTCTTGGTCACCGTTTTCGCATGCGCCGTCGGCATCAGCCGTGCGACCGGCCCCAGGCGGCCGGCGGCAGCCAGATCGGCCTGCACCGCCTCCAGCCGCGCCATGGTTCCGGCCATCCGATCCTCGGGCCAGGCTTCGGTCAGGTCCTCGCGGTCATAGCAGAGCACGGCGTAGAGCATCGGGCGACCCTCTCATATGATTGCACCGGGTCCCGAAGCGGGGGCAGGCTTCGGGGATGCCGGCTTGCGATGCGGCCGCCATCGTGGCACATCCTGCCCACGCCGTCCGCCCTTCCGGTCTCAGGAGCCCCCGATGCCCGTCCGCCCGATCGTGATGATCCCCGACCCGCGCCTCGCACAGCCGGCGGCCGATGTCACCAGCTTCGACGCCGCACTCAACGCGCTGGCCCAAGACCTGCTGGACACGATGCGCGACGCCCCCGGCATCGGCATCACCGCCCCGCATCTGGGCCTTTTGCATCGCGTGGTGGTGATCGAACTGCCCGACGACCCGGAAGGCGTGCGCATCTATGTCAACCCGCGCATCACCTGGTCGTCAGACGAGACCGTGATCCACGAGGAAGGCAGCGTCTCCATGCCCGGCGTCAGCGAAGAGGTGGAACGCCCGGCCCGCATCCGCCTCGGCTGGCAGGACCTGACCGGCGCTGCACACGAGGCCGAGGCCGACGGCCTGCTCGCCATCTGCCTCCAGCACGAAATCGACCAGCTGGACGGTATTTTCTGGACCCGCCGCCTGTCCAAGCTCCGCCGCGACCGGCTGCACAAGCGGTACGAGAAGATGAGGAAGGCGGGCAGCCGGTAACGGCAAGGGGTCAGGCGGCGGCCGCCGCTGATCAGAGATCCGGGCGATCGGCCGACTCTGCCACCTCCTTCCGGGTGACAAGAGCGACCAGGCGCGCCGAAAGCGCCGCCGAGACGTCGGTCGCCACCCCGGCAAGGCAGGCGGCGAGATAGCCGCCTGGCCCGCCCGCGCCCATGATCATGACGCGCCTTTGCCGCTCTTCCGCATAACCAGAGGTGCCGCATCCTGCCACGATCCGGCATCTCTGGCGACCCGCTCAGCAGACCGGCCGGATCTTCGCTGCCGCCGCGCATTCCGCCCGGGCTTCGGCCTCCCTGCGATCGCGGCCGAAACCGGCGCCGATCGCCCTCGCTCCCGCCTCGTCACCGATTTCGACATAAGCGGCGAACCCCGCCGCCGCACCCTCGCTGCGTCGGGCATGGGCCTCGCTGCGCAGCACCCTCCAGACAGCGTCGGGCGCGGCCGGGCCGGCATCGGCCATATAGGCGTCGGTAAAGGCCCGCCAGATATCGGCGGCGGAGAGTTCGCGGCCGGTATCGTCGGCCAGCTGCTGCAGGCGGCGGGCAAAATCGATCTGCACGAAGCGCGGCAGCTACAGCCCCTGGGCATGCTCCAGCACCCAGCTCGCCCCCGCCTTGCCCGACTGGCCGTTCACCCGGATCACCGCCTCGTAGGACCGGCCCAGATCGGCCGGATCGATCGGCAGATAGGGCAGATCCCAGATGCCGGTATTGCGCCGTTCCCAGTCGGCGAAGCCCTTGCGGATGGCATCCTGATGCGAGCCGGAGAAGGCCGTGAAGACCAGGTCGCCGGCATAGGGGTGGCGCGGATGGACCGGCAGGCCGGTCGCCTCGGTCGCCGCACGCACGCTGGCATCGATGTCGGAGAAATCGAGCCCCGGCGCCACGCCCTGGGTGTAGAGGTTGAGCGCGAGCGTGACCAGATCGACATTGCCCGTGCGCTCGCCATTGCCGAACAGGCAGCCTTCCACCCGCTCGGCGCCCGCCATCACCGCCAGCTCGGCAGCCGCGACACCGGTACCGCGGTCGTTATGCGGATGCACGCTGATCACCACCGCGTCGCGCCGGGGAATCCGGCGGCAGAGATGCTCGATCCGATCCGCATAGATATTGGGCGTCGAGACTTCGACCGTGGCCGGCAGGTTGATGATCATCTTCGCGTCCGGCGTCGGCCGGACCAGATCGATCACGGCCGCGCAGACCTCGATCGCGAAATCGGGCTCGGTGGCGCTGAAGGTCTCGGGGGAATACTGATAGGTCCAGCAGGTGCCCGGCCGGCGGGCCATTTCGGCCAGGATCTGCCGCGTGCCCTCCACCGCCAGCGCCTTCACTTCGGCCCGGCCGCCATTGAACACCATCCGCCGGAATTCCGGCGCGATGGCGTTGTACAGATGCACGCAGGCGCGCGGTACCCCCTCCAGCGCTTCGAAGGTGCGGGTGATCAGATCGGGGCGGGACTGGGTCAGCACCTGGATGGTGACGTCGTCGGGGATCAGCCGCTCGTCGATCAGCGTCCGGACGACGCGGAAATCGGTGTCGGAGGCCGCAGGAAAGGCCACCTCGATCTCCTTGAAGCCGATCGCGACCAGATGTCGGAACAGTTTCAGCTTGGCCCCGACATCCATGGGGTTCATCAGCGCCTGGTTGCCGTCGCGGAGATCGGTGGACAGCCAGCGCGGCGCGGCCGTGATGCTGCGCGAAGGCCATTGCCGGTCGGCCATGTCGGGCACGGCGGCGGCGGGACGGTATTTGGTCTGCGGAGTGGTCAACATGGGGAAAGCTCTCGTCTCTGCACGAGCTAGGGGTGCGGCGGACCCTGGGCCGCCGGCGAAGGCCGTCATTCGGATGCGGGCGATCGGCGTCAGCTGCGCCGGCCGCCGGCGCTAAGTCGACCCGCGAGATCGAACCGGGCCAGATAGTCCCGGACATTGACGTGCAGAGAGTGGAGACGAGGCAGAGAGTGGAGACGAGGTCGCAACGAGCCACCGGCACAGGCCGGCGGCTTGGACATGGCGGTACACATGGGGGATGACTTCAGACGACGGATGGATGCTGGATCACTTCGGCCGGCAGACACGCCGGATCACCCGACCTCTCAGGAGGCCGGGCGGCGAAGTCGAAGCAGGTTGGCCGGCAGCAGGGCTGCGAAGGATGCGGTCGTCATTCGTTGAGCATGGCCGCCGGCACGGCCCCATGTCAAGTCATCCGTCAACGAGGCTGACGTAAGGCCATATCGGCCGGGTCGCGCCGGTCAGCCCGGGCGGCGGGCCCGATCGGCAGGGAAGCGGGCGATCTCGGTATGGTCCGGCGCCACCTCCTGGCCCAGAAACCCGCAGCCGCGATATTCCAGCCAGGCATGGGCGGCGATGCCGCCGGTTTCGGTATCGCGCTTCACGCCATAGACGATCTCCACCGGCACGCCGCGGCGCCTGAGCATGCTCTGCCCGGCAAGCGCCTGGGGCAGACAGACCGCCTTGAACGGCACCTTGCGGGCCGCCACCGCCACCAGCCGGCCGATACGCCAGGACTGGCGCCAGTCCGGATCCGCCCTCAGGACATTCAGATCGGTGGTATCCGGCGGCATCAGCCGCGCGCCTTCCGGCCGCCGCGACGACCAGGCAGCCAGCCGACGGAACGGGATCAGCTTCACCGACGTCACCGCCAGCGCCAGGCAAAAGGCCGCTTCGATCACCAGCAGGCGCTGGATCCAGATATCACCCCGCGGCCGCGGCGGTGTGGCGGCCGGGGCAGAGGAGGCGGCGGCGGGCTCTGTGGTCATGCGCTGGAGTACCGGAAACGGATGTGAAACGGGCGGCTGTATCATAGCGGCAGCCTGCGACGGCGCCAAGCCGCGTGCAGATGCGTGGATATCTGCGGATGGCCGGCATATCAACTTGAAGGAAGACAAGAGCTAACTTTCGATGTATTTTGCGCACATGCACGATTTCTGTCGCAAATCGGCAATTACTTGAATACGCCCTAAATTTCCATTGTGTTTCGGGTGTATTTTAGGCAAATGATCAGAACAGCAAGATGACCACCACCATGACCGAAGCCGCCACAGATCACGATGTCCCGGATCCAGTCCGGCAGATAGGGAAGCTGAGGGCCCATGCCGTGAACGGGCTCTTGCGAAGTCTTGCAGCCCTGTCGGGTGCGGAACAGGTGGTCCTTCTGCTGCTCCAGGCCGACGGCCAGGTCCGGCGCCTGGGCAAGGCGGTTCCGATCCCGGGTATCCCTACACCAGTCTTTCAGTTACCGGACTGGGTGGCACCCAATGCAGCCGCCCGGCCGGTCATGATCGGAACCACCCCTCGCCCGGCCGGGCTGGGCCTGCCGGCGGCCATGGTTGAAGCGATCCTGGTGCTCGATTCGGGAGACCTGCGGGTCGTGCTCGGCTGGCCGGACATGCCAGATACCGCCAGCCGCATCCGGGCGCTCACCGCCTGGGCGGATATCGCCCCGGCGCTGGACGACGTGGTCAGCCGGTATCGCCACCCTGATACAGAGATGGTCAGGCGGGCGGCACTGGCACGCACCGAAGCCGATGTCGACCGCCTGGCCGAGACGGTCGCCGCGGCCAGGCGGCTGTTCCTGGCGCGGATGAGCCACGAGCTGCGCACGCCCCTGAACGCGATCATCGGCTTCTCCGAGTTGATCCGCAGCCGCGCGCTGGGGCCGCAGGCGATGGATCGCTATCTCCGATATGTCGACGACATCCATGTCAGTGGCCGCGAGATGCTGCGGCTGGTCGACGACCTGCTCGACCTTGCCCGGGTGGAAGGGCATGCCCAGCCCATTGCCCCGGCGCTGCAGGATCTTGCTACCCTGCTTCGCGGCCCGCTCGACATCATCCGCCAGCGCGCCGAACGTGCCGGCCTGTCGCTGCAGGTGGATCTGCCTGCCGGCATGCCGCCGCTGCGTGCCGATGGGGAAATCCTGAAGCAGGCCATCCTGCGCCTGCTCGACGATGCCCTGCATGCCTGCCGCACCGGCGGCGGCATCCGCTTGCGGGCGAAGACCCGCGAAGACGGCTCGGGACATATCGATGTGGAAACCGATGGCCGGCTCACGGTCATGCTGCGTGCCGACACCATGGCCACGGCCGGCGCCCATGACATCGATCCGTCGATCCGTCAGGCCGACAGCACCGGTGTCAATCTGCCGCTGGTGGCCGAAGCGATCGAACGGCATGGCGGCCGGATGACCGTCAGCCCCGGTGACATGCTCACCCGGATCCAGATCGCCCTGCCCGGCATCGAGACCTGAGCAGCCGGGCGGCGATGATGTTCAGATGTCAGAACTGTCCCGGCGGGCCGTGATGCACGCTGCGGGACCTTTCGCGCCGCTTCAGGCGCGCTTGAGCCGGCTCGGCAGCTTCACCGCCACGCTCGACACCGCCACCGACGGCTTCGAGGGCTTCAGCACCAGGCCACGCCCCGACGCTTCGACATTGGCCTCGGGATAGACGGCGAGCACGTCCTTCAGCACTTCCTTCAGCCGGAAGGCCAGCACCCGATGGCCGCTCTCGCTGCCGAAATGGTCCGAGAGTGCATGCCAGGGCACGGTAATCTCGCGCTTCAGCGCATGCAGCCGATAGGTCAGCCAGACATAGAGATCGAGGGCGAGGCTTGAATGCTTCAGCCGGGCGATCGCCTCTTCCGACAGCGGCACCGAATGTTCCATCAGGTGCTCGAAGAAGGCCTCCGACAGCTTCACATGCCGCACCCATTCCCCGCCGGTGCGGAACAGATCTTCGGCATCGCTGTCGTCACGCCACAGATCCATGCCGTCGACGATGCGCTGATCGGCAAGGCGCGCCTCGGCGCTGCCGCGTTCGAAACGCATGGTGAATTCGCAACGCGCGATGCGCAAGGCCTGCTCCCGGACCGGCGCGTAGGAGCCGCGCGGGCCGCCGGAGGTCGACAGCCCCATCTTGCGCAACCAGCTGGCCATGGTCGGCCCCAGATCGACCAGCTGGCTCTGGCTGCGGACGGCCTCGGTCTGGAAATAGATCATAATCAGCCGTGCCTTGGTACCATAGGGCACGCCGATGTCGACGATCTTGTCCTTGAGCGGAAGGATGCCGGGGCGGATGATCAGCTGATAGGCGCCATTGCGGCGGACCCAGGGCTCCAGCGGGTTCTTGGGCTCCCGATGCGGCAGCGCCGCCTGGGCAAACCCCGAATGGAGATAATTGATCGTGTCGTTTTCGAGCGACATCATCTCGTGGGCCCAGCGCACCCGCCGCCGCTCGGCGGCAGAATCCGCCGTTGCCATGACCTGTTCCAGGCCGTGAAGCATGAGCTGCTGATGCACGTCCGCCATATCGACCTCCGGGCTCATGCGCCGGGCACCATGCTCCTGACATGGCTGTGCCCCACACATGGTTTCGGCCAGCCCCTGCCGAAGGGGCGACCCGTTCATGCCTGATCCGTCACGATCCGACTTTACACAGGACGGGCTGCCGGACGGAAGTCCGTCGGACCACCAGACGGGCGGGCCCGGACGAATCCGTTGCAAGTTCAGCGACGCCTGCCCGGCCCGTTCGCGGATGATGACGCGGTGATGACCGCCGTTTCAAGTTCAGCGTTGTTGCCGCATCTTCGCCGCGGGCGGCGGCCCCGACGACGCGGATGGCCCGGAACCGCCGGATTTTCACGGTTTTCCACGCTGAACTCGTAACGCTCCCCCGCCTGTCCAGCCGGTTTCGCTGAAAACGCAACGTCCGCACGCTGATCTCGATACATCCAAAGGGTCTGCCTGCGCTGAAGTCGAATCGCCCCGTCGGGTTATCCACGCTGAACTCGATACCCCTTCCTATAGAGAGTCCCCTATAGATCTTTTTCCCGATAGGGCCTGGACCGAACAGAGACGCCATCGCTGCCCGATCGCCTCGCCCCCGATCTCAAC